>NZ_JBHWDV010000011.1:69609-166088 GCF_042734445.1 Streptomyces sp. NPDC059649 | reverse complement strand
GGTCCCGGCCGCGCGGCGGGGACGCCGGCGGGACGGTGCCGGGCCGCGCGCCGGCCGGGGAGACGACCGGGGCCCAGGTACCGGCGCCGGCCGGGCCACCACCGGGACCGCCGCCGGCTCCGCTGCCGCCCGCCGGTCCGGCGCGCTCGGCGCATCCGGGCGAGAGCGGTGAGGTCGCGGCGGCCCGGCAGGCCGGCGGCGACCGGCTGCGGTTCATCGGTGCGGCGACCCGGCGGATCGCCCGCGGTATCGACCTCGACGAGATCGTGCTGGGGCTGTGCCGGGCGACGGTACCGACCTTCGCCGACGCGATCCTGGTGTATCTGCGCGATCCGCTGCCGGTGGGCGACGAGCGGCCCACCGGGCCGGTGGTGCTGCGGCTGCGCCGCACCGACCGGATCCCGGAGGAGCCGGACACCAACGGCGGGCGGCTGCCGGTGCTGCCCGCGCAGCCCGATCTGGGCCCGGCGATGGGCGGCAGCGCCGCGGAGCTGGCCGAGGTGCGGCCCGGCGGTCCGCTGGCGGAGGTGCTGCGGGGCGTCCGGCCGCTGTTCGGCGAGGCGCAGGCGGCCCGGACCGCGCTGCCCGAGCTGCTGGGGCCGGATCCGCGGCTGCCCGGCGGCCACCGGGTGATCCTGGCGCCGCTGCGCGGCCGGCGGCGGGTGATCGGTGCGGCGGTGTTCCTGCGCCGGCCGGACCGGCCGGCGTTCGAGCCGGACGACCTGCTGGTCGCGGCCCAGCTGGCGACGCACACCGCGCTGGGCGTGGACAAGGCGGTGCTGTACGGCCGGGAGGCGTACATCGCCGATGCGCTGCAGCGCACGATGCTGCCGGACTCGCTGCCGCAGCCGACCGGGGTGCGGCTGGCCAGCCGTTATCTGCCGGCCGCCGAGACGGCCCGGGTGGGTGGTGACTGGTACGACGCGATCCCGCTGCCGGGCAGCCGGGTGGCGCTGGTGGTCGGTGACGTCATGGGGCGTTCGATGACCTCGGCGGCGATCATGGGCCAGCTGCGCACCACCGCGCAGACCCTGGCCGGGCTAGATCTGCCGCCGCAGGAGGTGCTGCACCACCTCGACGAGCAGGCCCAGCGGCTGGGTTCGGACCGCATGGCGACGTGCCTGTACGCGGTGTACGACCCGGTCGCGCACCGGATCACGATCGCCAACGCGGGTCATCCGCCGCCGCTGATGCTGCACCGCGGCGGGCGCGCCGAGGTGCTGCGGGTGCCGCCGGGTGCGCCGATCGGCGTCGGCGGGGTGGACTTCGAGGCGGTGGAGCTGGACGCCCCGGCGGGGGCCACGCTCGTGCTCTATACCGACGGTCTGGTGGAGTCGCGGATCCGGGACGTGTGGACCGGCATCGAGCAGCTGCGGGAGCGGCTGGCGGAGACGGCCCGGCTGACGGGTCCGCATCCGCCGCCGCTGGAGCCGCTGTGCGACGAGGTGCTGGACATGCTCGGGCCGGGCGACCGGGACGACGACATCGCGCTGCTGGCGGCCCGGTTCGACGGGATCGCGCCGAGCGACGTCGCGTACTGGTACCTGGATCCGAAGGCGCAGACCGCCGGGCAGGCCCGCCGGCTGGCCCGCCGGGCGCTGGCGCGCTGGGGTCTGGACGACCTCACCGATCAGCTGGAGCTGCTGGTCAGTGAGGTGGTGACGAACGCGGTGCGGTACGCGGAGCGGCCGATCACGCTGCGGCTGCTGCGCACGGACGTGCTGCGCTGCGAGGTCGGGGACGACGTGCCGCAGCTGCCGCGGCTGCGGCAGGCCCGGCCGTCGGACGAGGGCGGGCGGGGGCTCTACCTCGTCAACCGGATGGCCCGGCGCTGGGGCGCGACCCGGCTGAGCATGGGCAAGGTGGTCTGGTTCGAGCTGAGCATGCCGCCGGGGACGCCGCGCCGCTGACCCGGCCGGGCGCAGACCCGCACGGCGACAGCGCGGCCCCCCCCGGTTCGGCGGGGGCCGCGCTGTGGTCGTTCCGGACGGCTGCCGGCGTCAGTTGAAGCCGGGGAAGCTGTTGGCGCCCTTGCTGCCGCCGTTGCCGGTGCCGCCGGTTCCGCCGTCGGCGCCGCTGGTGGTGCCGGTGGTGTCACCGCCGTCCACGCCGCCGTCCGGCGGGGAGGCCGTGTCGCTCGGGGTGGTCGGGCTGCTCGGGCGGCCGCTCGGGGTGTGCGACGGGCGGCCGGACGGGGAGGACGGGGTGCTGCTGGGCGTGTTGCTCGGGGTGCCGGTCGGCGTCGGGGTCGTCGACGGGGTGACGGTCGGCGTCGGGCTGGTGGTCGGCGGGACCGCGGCGCCCATGTCCGTCTCCAGGTCGAAGTCGCCGCCGGTGCTGCCGCCGAGCGCGTTCTGGGTGTAGTCCGCCCACACCTTGGCCGGGTAGCCGCCGCCGTTGACCCGGCCGCCGCCACCGGCGCCCTTGAGGGTCACCTGGGCGCCGCCGTGGGGGGACTCGCCGAACATGCCGACCGCGGTGACCAGTTTGGGCGTGTAGCCCACGAACCAGGCCGACTTGTCGTCGTCGGAGGTGCCGGTCTTGCCGGCCGCCTTGTAGGCGGTGTTCTTGACGGCCTCCGAGGCGGTGCCGTCGTTGACCACGCCGGTGAGGACGGAGGTCACGGTGTCGGCGGTCCTGCGCTCGAGGACCTGCTGGCCGATCGGGTCCTTGAGCTTCAGCTCGTTCTCCACGCCGTCGACGCTGTGCACGGCCTTGGTGACCATCGTGGGGGTGACCTTGACGCCGTGGTTGTCGAGCGTGGCGTAGGCCCCGGCCATCTGGAGCGGGCTGGCACCCATGGTGCCCAGGGTCATGGCCGGCTTGACGTCCATCCTGGAGCCGTCCATGCCGAGGCTGACCGCGGTCTTCTTGACGTTGTCCAGGCCGACGTCCGCGCCCATCTGCGCGAAGACCGCGTTGACGGAGTTGTTGGTGGCGGTCTGGACGGTGATCTTGTCGTAGTCCCGCTCGTCCTCGTTGGGCGGCGCGAAGGGGATGGTGCCGCCGACGACCGGACGGCGGTTGTGGCCGTCGTAGATCGCGTTCGGGGTGATCTGCACGCCGTCCTGGGTGACCGCGTGGTTCTGCATCGCCGAGGCGAGGATCAGCGGCTTGAAGGTGGAGGCCGCCTGGTAGTCGGAGCGGGTCGCGTTGTTGCGGTAGTGCTTCGGGTAGCCGGCACCGCCGTACATCGCGACGACATGACCGGTCTTGGGGTCCACGGAGGCGGCGCCGAGCTGGACGTCGGCGTCGACCTTGCGCTTGTCGGGGTTGAGGTCGGCGGTGAGCTTGCGCTGGACGGACTTCTCCAGCGCCTTCTGCCTCTTGGGGTCGATGCCGAGGGTGACGGTCCAGCCGCCGGCGTCGAACTGCTTCGGGTCGACGCCCTGGGCGAAGAGCTCCTGCTTGGCCGCTTCGAGGATGTAGGCCTTCTGGCCGGTCACACCGGGCATCGGCTTGGGCGGCTTGGGCTTCTCGAAACGCTGCCGGGCGCGCTCGTCGGACGAGAGCCAGTGCATCTCGACCATGTTGTTGAGCGTGTACGCCCAGCGCTGCTTGACCAGCTTCTGGCCGGTGGGGGTGGCGTTCTGCCAGTCGTACTGGCTCGGCGCCTGGAGCAGCGAGGCGAGGTAGGCGCCCTGCGAGACGGTCAGCTTGTCGGCGTCCTTGCGGTAGTACGCCTGGGCGGCGGCCTGGATGCCGTAGGCGCCGCGGCCGTAGTAGCTGGTGTTGAGATAGCCCTCGAGGATCTGGCTCTTGGACATCTTGTCGTCCACCTTGAGCGAGATGACGATCTCCTGCAGCTTGCGGCTGACCGTCTGCTCGTCGCTCAGGTAGTAGTTCTTGACGTACTGCTGGGTGATCGTCGAGCCGCCCTGCTTGCCGTGCCCCATCAGCGTGTTGAGGATGCCGCGGGCGGTGCCCCACAGGTCGACGCCGGAGTCGTGGTAGAAGCTCTTGTTCTCCGCGGCGACGAAGGCGTGCTGCACCTTCGTGTTGATCTGACTGAGGCTGATGGCCTCGCGGTTGAGCTTGCCGCCGCGGGCGAAGACGCTGCCGTCGGCGTACTTGAAGACGTTGGCCTGCTTGCCCGAGTCCTCATTGCCCTTGGCGGGAATGTCCACGTACAGGTACAGCCCGATGAAGGCGGCCATGCCCAGCAGGCACACCCCGAGGAACGTCCCGAGGATCTTCTTCCAGGTGAAGAGGCGGCGTATGCCGGACTTCTTCTGCTTCGTTCTGGCCCGGCGAGCGCTCCCCTGTCGCGCCCGTCTCGCTTCCGCTCGGCCCATCGCTTCGACAACTCCAGTCGTTCCGCCCCCAGCTAACTCAGCTGTTGAAGCTAACACCGCATCTGTCAACAAATACTCATCGATCACGGCTTTCCCCGACGTGACAAAGAGCACTGGGCCGGACGGAACCAGGGGGTGGGTTTTCTGCGTCGCCCGGCGCTCACCTGCACACTTGTCGTAAATCGGGCTCGGCACGGGGACTGGACGACCCGGCCGCCCGTCCGTTAAAGTGCTATCACTTTGCTAGACCAGCGAAATCATCGAATGCGGCGGACATCACGCGCCACATCGGGAGAAACGGGGATCACCATGTCCGAGACGCCAACGGCCGACCACCTCACCGGCCCCACCTCAGGCCCCGCTGCCACCTCCGGCGACGACCTCGCGGTGAGCGCGCCCGAGATGCCCCGCCCGCAGATCCGCGAGGTCAGGGCGCACAGCATCGCGGGCGGGCTGGCCCTGCTGCTGACCGTGCTCGGCGTGGCCCTGGGCGTCGGCGCGATCGCCGTCGGCGGCTTCCTCGCCGACGGCGGCAACAAGGCGGCCGGCGTACCGCTGATCCTGGCCGGCGGCGTGATCCTGCTCGGCTCCCTCTTCTGCATGACCGGCGTGAAGATGGTCGCCCCCGGCGAGGCCCGGGTCATCCAGCTCTTCGGGCGGTACGTCGGCACCATCCGCACCGACGGCCTGCGTTGGGTCAACCCGCTGACCACCGCGCGCAGCATCTCCACCCGGGTGCGCAACCACGAGACCGCGGTCCTGAAGGTCAACGACGCCTACGGCAACCCGATCGAGCTGGCCTCGGTCGTGGTCTGGCAGGTCGAGGACACCGCCCAGGCGCTGTTCGAGGTCGACGACTTCCTGGAGTTCGTCGCCACCCAGGCCGAGGCGGCGGTCCGGCACATCGCGATCGAGTACCCCTACGATGCCCACGACGAGGACGCCCTGTCGCTGCGCGGCAACGCCGAGGAGATCACCGAGAAGCTCGCCCTGGAGCTGACCGCGCGGGTCCAGGCGGCCGGCGTGCGGATCATCGAGGCCCGCTTCAGCCACCTCGCCTACGCCCCGGAGATCGCCTCAGCGATGCTCCAGCGCCAGCAGGCCGGCGCGATGGTCGCGGCCCGCCAGCACATCGTCGAGGGCGCGGTCGGCATGGTGGAGCAGGCACTGGCACGGATCAGTGAGCAGGGCATCGTCGAACTGGACGAGGAACGGAAGGCCGCCATGGTCAGCAATCTGATGGTGGTGCTGTGCGGCGACCGGGCCGCCCAGCCGGTACTGAACACGGGCTCGCTGTACCAGTGAGCACCGGAAAGCCGGAGGGGTCCGGCGCCGAAGGTGGACGGACCCCCGCGCGACGGCCGCAGCAGCGCAAGCAGGTGCTGCTGCGGCTGGACCCGTTGATCCATGACGCGCTGGCCCGCTGGGCGGACGACGAACTGCGCAGCGCCAACGCGCAGATCGAGTTCCTGCTCCGCAAGGCGCTGTCCGAGGCGGGGCGGCTGCCCCGGGGCGCGGGGGCGATCCCGCGCCGGGGCCGCCCGCCGAAGAAGCCGGCCGACGAGTAGCGCCGCCCGCCCGCCACGGTCGGCCGCTGCGCCTATACACCACGGGTATACACAGCCGTTACACCCCCGGGTAGGGTGGTCGGCATGTCAATCGGTCATACGCTGCTGGGCCTTCTGGAGTCCGGCCCCCGCCACGGCTACGACCTCAAGCGGGCCTTCGACGCGCACTTCGGCCAGGACCGCCCGCTGCACTACGGGCAGGTCTACGCCACGATGTCCCGGCTGCTGAAGAACGGCCTGGTCGAGGTGGACGCCGTGGAGCCCGGCGCCGGCCCGGAGCGCAAGCGGTACGCGATCACCGACGCCGGCGTCACCGATGTCGCACAGTGGCTGGCCCGCCCGGAGAAGCCCGAGCCGTACCTGCAGTCGACGCTCTACACCAAGACCGTCCTGGCCCTGCTGACCGACCGCGACGCCGCCGAACTCCTCGACGCCCAGCGCGCCGAGCACCTGCGGATGATGCGCGGACTGACCGAGCGCAAGCGCACCGGCGACCTCGCCGACCAGCTGATCTGCGACCACGCGCTGTTCCATCTGGAGGCCGATCTGCGCTGGCTGGAGCTGACCGCCGCCCGGCTCGACAAGTTGGCGGAAGCGGTCCGGGCATGACGCCCGAGGGATCCCTGCTCGCCGCCGAGGGGCTGCACAAGACCTACGGCCGCACACCGGCCCTCGCCGGCGCGGACTTCTCGATCCACCCCGGTGAGGTCGTCGCCGTGATGGGCCCCTCCGGCTCCGGCAAGTCGACCCTGCTGCACTGCCTGGCCGGGATCGTCACCCCCGACTCCGGCACGGTCCGCTACGGCCCGCACACCCTCACCGACCTGTCCGACGCCCGGCGCAGCGCCCTGCGCCGTACCGACTTCGGCTTCGTCTTCCAATTCGGCCGGCTGGTACCGGAGTTGACCTGCCTGGAGAACGTCGCCCTGCCGCTGCGGCTGAACGGCACCAGGCGCAAGGAGGCCGAACGCCGGGCCGGTGAGTGGCTGGAGCGCCTGGAGGTGGAAGCCGTCGCCGCCGACCGGCCCGGCGAGATCTCCGGCGGACAGGGCCAGCGGGTCGCGGTCGCCCGTGCGCTCGTCACCCGGCCCCGGGTGATCTTCGCCGACGAACCCACCGGCGCACTGGACTCCCTCAACGGCGAGCGGGTGCTGACCCTGCTGACCGACGCCGCGCGGAACACCCACGCCGCCGTCGTCCTGGTCACCCACGAGGCCCGGGTGGCCGCGTACTCCGACCGGGAGATCGTCGTCCGCGACGGCACGGTGAAGGACATGCTGGCGGGCTTGAGATGAGCCTGCCGCGCTCCCGTACCGGCAGCTGCGGCGCGGGCAGTGGCGGCCGCGACCCGTTCGGTGCCGCCCGGTCCGGCCCCGGCGCCTGGGCCCGCGACCTCGCGATGGGCATGCGGTTCGCGGCCGGGGGCGGCCGCGAGGGCTGGATCCGTACCGCCCTGACCGCCGCCGGGGTCGCCCTGGGCGTGGCCGTCCTGCTGCTCGGCGCCTCCGTCCCGCACCTGATGGACGCCTGGCACGGCCGCGAGAAGGCCCGCGAGAACCTCGGCCAGCAGCACCCGCCCCGGCCCTCCGACACCACCCTGCGCTACGCCTCCGCCGACACCACCTTCCACGGCACCCCAATCCGCGGCCGGCTGGTCCGCCCCGACGGCACGCACCCGCCGGTCCCGCCCGGCATCGACCACCTCCCCGGCCCGGGCCGGATGCTGGTCTCCCCCGCCCTGAAGGACCTGCTCGACTCCCCCGGCGGCGCCCTGTTGCGCGACCGCCTGCCGTACGAGATCGCCGGCACCATCGGCGACGCCGGGCTGCTCGGCCCGAAGGAGCTCACCTACGTCGCGCGGAGCGCCACCCTGGCCGCGCCCGACGGCTACCGCATCGACCGCTTCGGCAAGGACTGGGAGCCGCGGCCGATGAGCGCCCCGGCCGTGCTGCTGGTGATCATGACGTGTGTGGCGCTGATGACGCCGGTGATGGTCTTCATCGGGACGTCGGTGCGGTTCGGCAACGAGCGCCGCGAGGGGCGGCTGGCGGCGCTGCGGCTGGTCGGCGCCGATGTCCGCACGACCCGCCGGATCGCCTCCGGCGAGGCGCTGTTCGGCGCGCTGCTCGGGGTGGCCGGCGGCGCCGCGCTGTTCCTGGCGGCCCGCGGGCTGGCCCCGCTGATCACGCTGTGGGACATCAACGTCTTCCCCGCCGACATCACCCCCGGCCCGCTCGCCGCCGCCCTGATCACGCTGCTGGTCCCGGCCACCGCGGTCCTGGTCACCCTCCTCGCCCAGCGGTCGGTCACCGTCGATCCGCTCGGTGTGGTCCACCACCGCCGACCGGTCCGCCGCCGGCTGCTGTGGCGGACGGCGCTGCCCGCCGTCGGTGCCCTGCTGCTGGTCCCGCTGTCCTGGGAGGGGCCGTGGACCGACAGCCCGCTGAACACCGTCCGCCTCGCGGCCGGCGCGATGCTGCTGCTGCTCGGCGTCACCGCACTGCTGCCCTGGCTGGTGGACGCGGTGGTCGGCCGGCTGCACGGCGGGCCCGTCTCCTGGCAACTGGCCGTCCGCCGCCTGCAGTTGAGCAGCGGCTCGGCCACCCGGGCGGTCAGCGGGATCACCGTCGCGGTGGCCGGTGCGATCGCCATCCACATGCTGATGACCGGGATGCAGGCCGGGTACGCCGCGGCCTACGCGGAGTCCGGCAAGCTGCCGCGGATCAGCCTGTGGAGCAACGCCAAGGACTGGTCCACGGCCGAGCGGGCGCTCACCGCGCTGCGCGCCACCCCTGGCGTGACGCGCGCCCGCGGCATCGTCGACGGCCTCGCCGGCCCGCTCCCCGCCGGCCGCGCGCCGGCTCCCGACACCCACCTCACCACCCTGGCCCTCGGCAGCTGCGCCGAACTGCGCCGGCTCGCCCACCTGCCCTCCTGCCGGGACGGCGAGGTCTTCCTCACCTCCAACTCCCCGGACCGCGACCCCGCGCTGGTGCCCGGGGCCCGGCTCGACCTCAACCCGCCGATCGTCCAGGGCGACCGGTCCGACCCGCACCCGTGGACGGTCCCCCGGCCCGCCCGCACCGCCCGGCTGCTCTCCCCCGGCCACGGCCCCAACCTGGCCTCCTACGACCTGCTGGCCACCCCGTCCGCGCTCGACCCGGGCCGGCTCGCCGGCGCCGGTCTGGAGCTCCAGGTGGACTTCGACCGCTCCGTCCCCGACGCGGTGGAGCACATCCGCACCACCGCGTTCCGGCTCGACCCGACGATGAACGAGTCGTCCACGGTCGACAACCCGCACGACGGCCAGTACGCAAGCGTCCGCAACGCCCTGTTCGCCGGCGCCGTGGTCACCCTGCTGCTGATCGGCGCGGGCCTGGTCATCACCACCGTCGAGCAACTCCACGAGCGCCGCCGCCTGCTCTCCACCCTCGACGCCCACGGCACCCGCCGCGCCACCCTCGCCCGGTCCCTCCTCTGGCAGACCGCCCTCCCCGTCCTCCTCGGCCTGATCCTCGCCCTGACCTGCGGACTCTCCCTCGGCGCCCTGCTCCTCACCATGATCGACACCGCGGTGACCGTCGACTGGCCGGTCATCCTCGCCATGACCGCCACCGGCGCCGCCGTCATCCTCTTCGTCACCGCCCTGAGCCTGCCGCCACTGTGGCGCATGATGCGGCCGGAGGGCCTGCGAACGGAGTGAGGCGGGGCGGTGTGCTCGAACGGGTGAACGCTGTCGTACGAGACGTGCGCGGCTGCTCCTGCCTACGATGATGACCTCGGCACCAGCCAACGGGAGGCATGCATGTCCGCAGCAGCTGTCGAGGGTCCCTACGCGCACGGCCGCGAGCCTCTGACGCTCCTCGAACAGGCCGACCAGCTCATGAAGCAGCTCCCTGGCCACCGCGTAGAGATCCTCGGAGGCGTCCTCACCGTGACCCCACCCCCTGACCCTGCCCACGCAAAGGGGCTCTCCCGCCTCCGGCGTCCCTTCGTCGCAGCCGGGCTGGACGGCGGCCGAACGGAGGTGCTGGAGGGTCTCGGCCTGTGGCTGCCGGACGGCCCGGAGAATTTCGCCATTCCCGACCTCTCCGTGGTGGACGCCGACTTTGAGGATCACGTCATCGAGTACGGGTGCTGCGACCCGGCGGTCTTCCGAATGGTGCTCGAGGTCACGTCCGCGAATTACGCCAACGACCTGCGCACGAAGGTGGCCGCCTACGGCGCGGCGAGGGTCCCGGTGTACGTGATCGTCGACCGCAGGCACGAACGTCTGCACGTCCTCACCGAGCCGATGGTCGACGGCTATGCCGTGCACCGCATCCATATGGCCGACGAGAAGGTGACCCTGCCGAAGTCAATCGGCGCCGAAGTCACTCTGGACGTGGGGCAAGTCCTGGACGACGCCCGGCCGCGGGCTCCCCGCCCCTGACCCTCACCCCTGCGCGATCCGCACCGGCAGTCCCCGCAGTGCCTGGCGCAGGGCCTGGGCGAACTGCTCGAATTCCTCCTGGCGGGCCGCGCCCGCGCGCATGGCCAGGGCGATCCGGCGGGACGGGGCCGGGTCGGCGAAGTAGCCGGTGGTGAGCTGGTCGTTGCGGCCGGTCTCGACGCGGAGGGCGGTGCGCGGCAGCAGGGTCACGCCCAGTCCGCCGGCCACCAGCTGGACCAGGGTGGAGAGGCCCGCCGCGCTCGTCGTCACGGGGGTGTTCTCGTCGCGGCCGGCCTCCCGGCAGATGTCCAGGGCCTGGTCGCGCAGGCAGTGACCCTCGTCGAGCAACAGCAGGTCGAGTTCCTGGAGCGCCCCGCGGGGGATGTCGGCGCGGCCGCCGAGCCAGTGGTCCTTGGGGGCGACGAGCACGAAGTCCTCGTCGAAGAGCGGGAGTTCGGTGACCTGGGGGACGCCGAGCGGGACCGCGAGGAGGAGCAGGTCGAGGCGCCCGTGCGCCAGGCCGTCCAGGAGGGACGCGGTCTGTTCCTCGTGGACCTGGAGGTCCAGGTCGGGGTAGGTGTCGTGGACCAGGCGGAGCACGGCCGGGAGGAGGTACGGCGCCACGGTCGGGATGACGCCGAGCCGCAGGACGCCGGTGAACGGCGCGCGGGCCGCCTCGGCCTCCTCCATCAGGTCGGCGACGGCCTCCAGGACCGTACGGGCCCGGGCCGCCACCCGCTCCCCCGCGGGCGACAGCAGCACCTTGCGCGTCGTACGCTCCAGCAGCTGCACCCCGAGGGCCTCCTCCAGCGCGGAGACCGCACCGGACAGCGCGGGCTGGCTCATGCCGATCTCGGCCGCCGCCTCGCGGAAATGCAGATGTTCGGCCACCGCCGCGAACGCCCGCAGCTGGGCCAGGCTGGGCTGGCGGGGCCGGCCGCCCTGGTTGGCTGGTGAAGCCACTGATAACCACCTCCGATCAACGGGAACCAGTCTAGCTATTTCACTGATCAATGCCCCCTGTGGCACTGTGAGTTCCGTCCAAGCCTCAAGGAAAGACCCTAAAAGGGACTTTCTACGCAACAAGGAGAGCGCGTGCTCACTGTCGGTGACAAGTTCCCCGAGTTCGACCTGACTGCCTGTGTCTCGCTGGAGAAGGGCAACGAATTCGAGCAGATCAACCACAAGACCTACGAGGGCAAGTGGAAGATCGTCTTCGCGTGGCCCAAGGACTTCACCTTCGTGTGCCCGACCGAGATCGCCGCGTTCGGCAAGCTGAACGAGGAGTTCGCCGACCGTGACGCGCAGATCCTCGGCTTCTCCGGCGACTCCGAGTTCGTGCACCACGCCTGGCGCAAGGACCACCCGGACCTGACCGACCTGCCCTTCCCGATGCTGGCCGACTCGAAGCACGAGCTCATGCGTGACCTCGGCATCGAGGGCGAGGACGGCTTCGCGCAGCGCGCCGTCTTCATCGTCGACCCGAACAACGAGATCCAGTTCACGATGGTGACCGCCGGCTCCGTCGGCCGTAACCCCAAGGAGGTCCTGCGGGTCCTCGACGCCCTCCAGACGGACGAGCTGTGCCCGTGCAACTGGAGCAAGGGCGAGGACACCCTGGACCCGGTCGCGCTGCTGGCCGGTGAGTGAGACCCATGGCCCTCGATGACCTGAAGTCCGCGGTCCCGGACTACGCCAAGGACCTCAAGCTGAACCTCGGTTCGGTGATCGGCAACAGCGACCTGCCGCAGCAGCAGCTGTGGGGCACGGTCCTGGCCTGCGCGATCGCCACCCGCTCGCCGAAGGTGCTGCGCGAGCTGGAGCCCGACGCGAAGGCGAACCTCTCCGCCGAGGCGTACACCGCCGCCAAGTCGGCCGCCGCCATCATGGCGATGAACAACGTCTTCTACCGGACCCGGCACCTGCTGTCGGACCCGGAGTACGGCAACCTGCGCGCCGGCCTGCGGATGAACGTCATCGGCAACCCGGGCGTCGACAAGGTCGACTTCGAGCTGTGGTCGCTGGCCGTCTCGGCCATCAACGGCTGCGGCATGTGCCTGGACTCGCACGAGCAGGTGCTGCGCAAGGCCGGTGTGGAGCGCGAGACGATCCAGGAGGCGGTCAAGATCGCCGCCGTCCTGCAGGCCGTCGGCGCCACCCTGGACGCCGAGGCCGCACTCGCCGAGTGACCCGGTAGCCGTACGGCGCCCGAACGCGCGGAACCCCGCGGACGCTTCGTCGTCCGCGGGGTTCTCGTTTTGTTCGGGTGTTACTCCTGGTCTTCGTCGCCGCCGTCCCGGGTCCGCCGGACCGGCGGCGGGGTCGGCGCCACCCCGAGCGCGGTGGCGCCGCGCGGGGCCACCGACATCCGCAGCGCCTGCTCCCGTGAGTATGAACGCAGATACCCGACGACCGTGTTGGTGACCGCCACCAGGGGCACGGCGACCACCGCGCCGCCGATCCCGGCGATCAGCCCGCCGGCCGCGACCGAGAGGATCACCGCGAGCGGGTGCACCCGGACCGCCCGGCCCAGGATGAACGGCTGCAGCACATGGCCCTCGATCTGCTGCACGGCCAGCACCACCGCCAGCACCATCAGCGCCGTGAACACGCCCTGGGTGACCAGCGCGACCACGCACGCCAGCGCGCCCGAGACCACCGCGCCGACCAGCGGGATGAAGGCGAACAGGAAGATGAAGACGGCGAGCGGGACGGCCAGCGGCACATTGAGGAAGTACAGCCCGATGCCGATGAAGATGGCGTCGATGAGCGCCACGATGACCGTGCCGCGCACGTAGGCGGTCAGGGTCCGCCAGGCCCGCGGCCCGGCGCCCGCCACTCCCTCGCGGGCCGCGCCCGGGACGAGCTTGAGCACCCATTCCCAGATCCGCCGCCCGTCGTAGAGCAGGAAGAGGGTGGTGAACATCGCCAGCAGGATGCCGGTGAAGACCTCCAGGACGACGGTGACGCCCTCCAGACCGGCCGAGGTGATCGCCTCGGTGTTGGCGCCGATGGCGTCCTGCAGGTTCTTGGCGATGCTGTTGATCTGACCCTCGGTCACATGGAACGGGCTCTTCAGCAGCCAGTCCTTGAGCTCGCTGATGCCCTCCTGGATGCGGCTGGAGACCGAGTCGATGTTGTCCTGGACCTGCCACACCACGAACCAGCCGACCAGGCCCATGACCACGAAGCCGCCGATGAAGGTCAGTGCGGTGGCCGGCCCGCGCGGCAGCCCGCGCCGCCGCAGCCAGCCGACCGTCGGCTGGAGCATCGCGGTGATCAGCATCGCCGCGATGAAGGACAGCACGACCAGCTGGATACTGGTGATCACTTGCGCCAGCACCCAGAGCGTGGCGGCCAGCACCAGCAGCCGCCAGCCGGCCTCCGCGGCGACCCGTACGCCCCACGGCACGGCGTCGACCGGATCGGGACGGGCCGCCACGGCCGGCGCGTACGAGGGCGGCGCGGGGACCGAGTCCGGAACCCGCGGGACGGCCGGCGGCGCACCGTCCGCGGCCGCCCCCGGATGCGGTACGCCGTCCCCGGCCTCCGGCAGCTGGGTACGGGGCACGGCGAGCGTGGCCACCGGCCCGTCCGGCACCGTCGCGTCGGCCACCGGCCCGGCGGGCACCGGCGGCACCGGGCGGTCGGCACGCCTCAGCTCGTCGGGGTCACCGGCCGCCGCAGCGGCCTCCGCGCGGCGGCGCTGTTCCTCCAGCCGCTGCGAGAGCCGCGTCAGACCGGCGCCGAGGCCACCGACCCACTGAGGCAATCTGGACATCTGCCTTCCTCTTCCCCTCCCGTGCGCCACGTTGACGGGCACGACGTTACCCGGGCGCGACGCACGAAACCCCCGACGCGGTGCGTTCGGGGGTTTCGAGAGGTGCTGTGTGCGGCCGACGGGCCTAGTACCAGCTGTTGGCCTGCCAGAACGACCAGGCGCCGCAGGGGCTGCCGTAGCGGTCGTTCATGTAGTTCAGGCCCCACTTGATCTGGGTTGCCGGGTTTGTCTGCCAGTCGGAGCCCGCGGAGGACATCTTCGAGCCGGGCAGTGCCTGGACGAGGCCGTAGGCGCCGGAAGAGGCGTTGGTGGCCTTGTAGTTCCAGCCGGACTCGTGGTCCACGATGTTGCTGAAGCACTGGAACTGGTCGCCGGCCATCATCTGGCGTGCGATGGCCTGCGTCTCGGCGATGGTGTACGAGCTCTTGCCCACCAGGTCGCCCAGGTCCGCGCGGGAGGAGGAGCGGGACGCGGCCTGCTCCTTCTTCTTGCGCGCCTCGGCTTCCTTCTTGGCCTGCTCCTCCGCGGCATCCTTCTTGCTCTGCGCGGTCTCCGCGGCAGCCTTGCGCGCAGCCTCCTGCGCAGACTTGAGGGCTGCCGTGTCCGCCTGGGTGGACTGGTCGTCCGCCTGCTGCGTCAGGGAAGCCGTCTGCACCTGGGCCTGGGCGCCTGCGGGGATGTCAGCGATGGTCGTCGCGTCGGCAGCGGTGGCCTCGGCGTTGACCGTGGCGGGCTGCCCTGCAGCGACGCCGACGACGGCGCCGACGGTGGTGACCGCGGTGGCGGAGGCCACGGCGAATCCCCGGACCGAGATCCGGCTCACACGTTTTCCTTCCAGCATCGCCCGCTTAGGTGACCTCGCGGACGCAATCGTGCCCCTGGCGCTGACCTCCCCTTGTTCCGGGCCCTAGTTGAGCGGGCGGGACCGGCTGGTCACGGGAGGCACTGGCCCGGTACGTCCCCCTCGGGGTCCGCGTGGTGCTCGGGCGGCATACGGCGACTCACTATGAAGTTCGGTTGTTCTGCACCGCTGGGGGTGCGGATGCCGTATGCGGGGCCTGACAGGACCCAGACTCTGCCCGAACGACACACCGGGAATCAATTCCCGGCCGGGTGTGAAAGCTCACACCTCGTTTACCCCAGAGTATTTTCGGATATCGGCGCGCAGCAGAACGCCGCCCGGCTAAGCTCCTTCGCTTCGCCGGGCGGCGCCGCTTCACAGCGGGTCAGATCCGGACAACTGGCCTGATCCAAGCGGTTGTCCAGGTCTGATGGGTCAGACCCTGCCGTCCTCCAGCATTTCGGTCACGAGTGCCGCAATCGGCGACCGTTCCGAGCGGTTCAGGGTGACATGGGCGAAAAGCGGATGTCCTTTCAGCTTCTCGACGACCGCGACCACTCCGTCGTAGCGCCCGACCCGGAGGTTGTCCCGCTGGGCGACGTCATGGGTGAGTACCACCCGGGAGTTGGCCCCGATACGGGACAGAACCGTCAAAAGGACATTGCGCTCCAGGGACTGGGCCTCGTCCACGATGACGAACGCGTCGTGCAGCGACCGCCCGCGGATGTGGGTCAGCGGCAGCACCTCCAACATGCCGCGGCCGACCACCTCTTCGATGACGTCCTTGGTGGTCACCGCGGACAGCGTGTCGAAGACGGCCTGCGCCCAGGGGCTCATCTTCTCCGCCTCGCTGCCCGGCAGATAGCCCAGCTCCTGCCCGCCGACCGCGTACAGCGGGCGGAACACCATCACCTTGCGGTGCTGCCGGCGCTCCAGTACCGCCTCCAGGCCCGCGCACAGCGCCAGCGCCGACTTGCCCGTACCGGCCCGCCCGCCCATCGACACGATGCCGACGTCCGGGTCGAGCAGCAGGTCCAGCGCGATCCGCTGTTCGGCGCTGCGGCCGTGGATGCCGAACGCCTCCCGGTCGCCCCGGACCAGCCGGACCGTGCCGTCCGCGGTGACCCGCCCGAGCGCCTTGCCGCGCTCGGACTGCAGCACCAGGCCCGTGTGCACCGGCAGCTCCGCGGCCTCCGGCACGTACGCGGTCTCCGCGGAGAACAGGTCGTCGACCTGGTCGGCGGGGACGGTCACCTCGGCCATCCCGGTCCAGCCGGAGTCGGTGATGGCCAGCTCGGCGCGGTACTCCTCGGCCAGCAGGCCCACCGAGGACGCCTTGATGCGCATCGGCAGGTCCTTGGAGACGACCGTGACGTCGAACCCCTCGGCCTGGAGGTTGCGCGCGACGGCGAGGATCCGCGAGTCGTTGTCACCCAGCCGGCTGTGCCCGTTGATGAAGCCCGGGGGCAGGATGCCGGTGTCGGAGTGGTTCAGTTCGACCCGGAGTGTCCCGCCGAGCTCGCCGATGGGGATGGGCGAGTCCAGCCGCCCGTACTGCACCCGGAATTCGTCCAGCCGGCGCAGCGCCTGCCGGGCGAAGTAGCCGAGCTCGGGATGGTGTCGCTTGGCCTCCAGTTCCGTGACCACCACGACCGGCAGCACGACCTCGTGCTCGTCGAAGCGGGCCATGGCGCCTGGATCGGCCAGCAGCACACTGGTGTCGAGGACATAAGTGCGCCGGTCGTTGTCACGGCGCTGCTTGCTGTTCACCACGGGTGGACGAACCCCCTCGGATGAGGTTGGGGTGCGACGGCGTCGCGGGGCGGTGTGCTCCCGGGGACGGGGTACGCCCAGCGGCTGCTGGGCAGCGTCCTCGGGACCCCCGGCCATCTCATGACCGGACCGGGCTCAGGCCACGATGCGTGGGCCGAGCGCCGGCCCCTCGCGTCGCCCGTGCGGTGCGCACGGATCTCCGTGATGTGCAAAGGGCCTCCCGGGCGGACGGCACCGTGCCGTCCGCTGAGATGCGGCGCCCGATGGCTTGTTCCGGACGCCGACCTGGATGGGATATTCCCTCGAACCCGCGTGGCCATGCCACGGCATATGACGCACGGTCGATGAACCTTGGGTTACGCGTCGATCTCTCCCGCGGCCGGCCGTCGCGGGGCCTGGCGCTGGGCCGGCCGGGTGGTTCCGGCCGGAGGCGACGTCAGAAAAGCCCCCGCCGGGGCCCGTTCGGGGCCGGCGGGGGCTTCACACGAGGACGCCGCTGCCTGCTAGAAGCCGTAGCGGCGGTGCCGGGCCGCGTAGTCGCGCAGTGCGCGCAGGAAGTCGACCTTCCGGAACGCCGGCCAGAAGACCTCGCAGAAGTAGTACTCCGAATGGGCGCTCTGCCAGAGCATGAAGCCCGAGAGCCGCTGCTCACCGCTGGTGCGGATCACCAGGTCCGGGTCGGGCTGGCCGCGGGTGTAGAGGTGCTCCGAGATCAGGTCGATGTCGACGATCTCGGCCAGTTCCTCGAAGGAGGTGCCGCGCTCGGCGTGGTCCAGCAGCAGCGAGCGCACCGCGTCCGCGATCTCCTGCCGGCCTCCGTAGCCGACCGCGACGTTGACCAGGATGCCCTTGTTGTCGAGGGTGGCCGCCTCGGCCTCCTTGAGGACCTTCTGGGTGGCCTCGGGCAGCAGGTCGCGGTTGCCGACGTGGTGCACCCGCCAGCGGCCGTCGGCGGCCAGGTCCCGCACGGTGTTCTCGATGATGCCGAGCAGCGGCTTCAGCTCGTCCTCGGGCCGGTCGAGGTTGTCCGTCGACAGCAGCCAGAGCGTGACGACCTCCACATCGGTCTCCGCGCACCAGCCGAGCAGCTCGTCGATCTTGGCCGCGCCGGCCTGGTGGCCCTGCTCGGTCGTCCGCCCGTCGGCCCGCGCCCAGCGCCGGTTGCCGTCGAGGATGACGCCGATGTGCTTGGGCACCTGGGTGTGATCCAGGCGACCCTCCACCCGCCGCGCGTAAAGCCGGTAAACCAGATTCCGCAGTGCAGGCGGATACGGGATGCGCATCCCGGAAGATCGCAGCATGTGTGGTCCAGCCCCTCCGTGCCAATGGCGGTCGCCCCGTCGCCTCAAGTGGGCAACTTTACTTCTCGGCTGTCGAGACAGCCCCATCAGGTAGGTCACAGGTACGTGATAGGGAGATGAGCATGACTGGCACCGACTACCGCGCCGCGGATTCCCGCTACGACTCGATGAAGTACCGGCGAACGGGCCGCAGCGGACTCAAACTCCCCGCTATCTCCCTTGGACTGTGGCACAACTTCGGGGACGACCGCACCCTGAGCTCCCAGCGGGCCATCCTGCGACGCGCCTTCGACCTGGGTGTCACCCACTTCGATCTGGCCAACAACTACGGCCCGCCGCCCGGCTCCGCCGAGCTGAACTTCGGAAAGATCTTCGCGCAGGACTTCCGCGCCTACCGCGACGAGATGATTCTCTCCACGAAGGCCGGATATCTGATGCACCCGGGCCCCTACGGCGAATGGGGTTCACGGAAATATCTCCTCTCGTCGTTGGATGCGTCACTGGAGCGGATGGGTGTCGATTACGTCGATATCTTCTACTCGCACCGCTTCGATCCGGACACCCCGCTGGAAGAGACGATGGGTGCGCTGGCCTCCGCCGTCGCGCAGGGCAAGGCCCTTTATGTCGGGATCTCGTCCTACAACGCCGAGCAGACCCGGGACGCCGCCCGGATACTGCGCGAGATGGGCGTACGGCCGCTGATCCACCAGCCCTCGTACTCGATGATCAACCGCTGGACCGAGGACGACCTGCTGCTGGACACCCTGGAGGACGAGGGCATGGGCTGCATCTCCTTCGCGCCGCTGGCCCAGGGCATGCTCACGGACAAGTACCTCGACGGCATCCCCGAGGGCTCGCGCGCCTCCCAGGGCAAGTCCCTGGACCCGAACCTGCTCTCCGAGGAGGTCGTCCGCCGGCTGCGCGGCCTGAACGACATCGCCGCCCGGCGCGGGCAGTCGCTGGCCCAGCTGGCCCTGGGCTGGGTGCTGCGCGACGAGCGGATGACCTCCGCGCTGATCGGCGCCAGCAGCGTCGCCCAGCTGGAGGCCAATGTCGCGGCCCTGGACGCCCCGGCCCTCACGGACGCCGAGCTCGCCGAGATCGATCAGTTCGCGACGACCACGGACGGGGTCAACATCTGGGCCCGCCGGGGCTGACCGAGGGCCGCCGGGGCACTGCCCGGGCACTGCTTTCCGGCCACTTTCGCAAGCGGCCCGTCCGCCCGCCCACGGACCGCAAAGAAAAGCGGGCCGGTCCGTGGGGGGGATACGGACCGGCCCGAGGGGGGGTTTCCACCATAACCCCGCGGAAGGGGTGCTGTGTGCACCGGCGCGCGCCACGGCGTGGCTCGGGCGCGGCGGCGGGGGTGGAAAGCGGGCCCCGCGCCCCTGCGCCCGCGCGGGCGTACGGGCCCGCAGGCACCCCGGCGGGCGGGGTCAGCGGGCCGCCAGCGCGGCCGGCAACAGAGCACAGAACGCCCCGACGATCATGAAAGGCCCCAGCGGTACGGCGGTTTTCCGGGCGCCGCGCCGGACGATCAGCAGCCCGGCGCCGTAGAGCCCGCCGAGCAGCACCCCGGCCGCGCCGCCGGTGACCAGGGTGCGCCAGCCGTACCACCCAAGGGCGACCCCCAGCCCGAGCGCCAGCTTGACGTCACCCAGCCCGAGGCCCGCGGGGTTGACGAGGTGCAGGAGCAGGTAGCAGGCGGCGAGGACGAGACCGCCCAGGAGGGCCCGCCACCAGGCGCCGGTGTCGCCGGTGAACCGGCCGGCAAGGCCCAGGGCGGCCGCGAGGACCGCGGCCAGCGGCAGGGTCAGCACGTCCGGCAGCCGCCGCACCCGCCGGTCGACGATCACCAGCAGCACCGCGGCCGGCGCCGCCAGCAGCCAGGCGGCGAGTTCCGGCCGGGGTCCGGTGGCCGCGGCCAGGGCCGCGCAGACCAGTGCGGTGACCACCGCCGTCGGCGGCCCGGCGGGCCCGTACGTCCCGCAGGCCGGGCAGCGCCCCGGTCCCAGCCAGCCGCGCGCCGCCCCGGTGATCGGATGTCCCCCCGGGCAGTGTGCGCGCCACTCCTCCTCGGGCTCCACGGCCATCCGGTGGGCGGGTCGCGGTATGAGCAGCCCGGCCGCGGCCCCGTAGGCGGCGGCGAGCACCATCAGCGTCCATGACACGCGTCGACCCTACGGGGGCCTCTCCCCCGGCACGCCGGGAGCTGATAGAACGCGGGGCATGGCGCGTTGGAGGAACGGACCGGGGATGCTCTACGGCGCGGACCGTGCGGTTCCGGTGGAGATCGCGGCCTCCTACCGTGCCCGCGCCCGCGGGCTGTTGGGCCGCGACGGCATCGAGGGGGCGCTGCTGCTGACCCCGGCGAGCGGGGTGCACACCTTCCGGATGCGGTTCGCCATCGATGTGGCCTATCTGGGCCGGGACTTCAGGGTGCTGGCGGTCCGCACCATGCCGCCGGGCCGCCTGGGCCGCCCGCGGCTGCGCGCCCGGCACGTCCTGGAGGCGGCGGCCGGTGCGATGACGGACTGGGGCCTGCGCCCGGGGATGCGGCTGCGCGTCGAGCCGACGCCCGCGCCGGAGGCCGCCGGGCGCTGACCCCGTTCCGGCAGGCCGCGGTCACTGCCGCCAGTCGGCCACCAGCGCCAGCAGCCCGGGGAAGCGCGCCTGGAGGTCGTCCACCCGGACGTGGCTGCGCCGCTCCAGCCCGTACTGCCGCTGCCGGATCAGTCCGGCCTCCCGCAGCGTGCGGAAGTGGTGGGTGAGCGAGGACTTGGGCCGGTCCAGGCCGAACCAGCCGCAGGTGTGGTCGAACTCCTCGGACTCCAGCAGCAGCGTCCGCACGATGTGCATCCGCAGCGGATCGCTCAGCGCGCCCATGACGACCTCCAGCCGCAGCGCGTCCCGCGCCGGTTCCGGCAGCGGTTCGGGCGCCCCGGCGGGCACCGGTCGCTGCGCGCGCTCGATCCAGGCGGGTGTGGTGGACGACATCCGGTACTCCTCCGATGCGGGGCGGTCGGGCGGCAGTTGACGGGCCGATTCGACGCTCCCGGCACGACCCATCTTGCAGTACGACTTGCATCGTACTGCGGTATGGCTGTACGAATCTCTTCGTACTGACTGTACGACTCGATTCGTACAGTCATGGATGAGGAGGGGACACCCATGCCCGGAACACCCACCGCGCAGCGCGGGACCAGGCCCACCGCGAGCCCGGCACCGGCCGCCACCACCGTCGTACCGCCCGTCCGGGAGGTGTGGTTCGCCGCCTGGCCGGTGGTCGCGATCTTCGTGCTGTCGAACGCCGCGATGCCGCTGTACGCGGTCTGGCAGCGCCAACTCGTCTTCAGCTCCGGCACGTTGACGCTGATCTACGCCGCGTACGTGGTCGGACTGCTGGGCGCGCTGCTGGTGGCGGGCGTCGCCTCGGACCGGCTCGGCCGCAAGCCGGTGCTGGTCCCGGCGCTGCTGCTGGCCCTCGTCGCCTGCCTCGTCTACGCCACCGCACCCTCGGTGGCCGCGCTCGCCCTCGCCCGGCTGCTGACCGGCATGGCCACCGGCGCCGCCGTCTCGGCCGGGATGGCAGCGGTCACCGACCTGGCCGCCGGCCGCCGGATCGGCCCGCTGCTGGCCTCCACCGCCATGGTGCTGGGCGCGGGGATCGGCCCCGTACTGGCCGGGGTGCTGTCGGAGACCGCACCCGCGCCGACCGTCACCGTCTTCGTCGTCGAGGGCGTCCTGCTGGTCACGGCGCTGGCGGCGGTGGTCCGGATGCCGCTGCCGCGGCGCGGCGGTACGGCCGGCGGCGCGCCGGGCGCCTGGGTACGGCTGCCCGCCGTGCCGCGCGCCAACCGCCGCCATCTCGCCCTGGGACTGGCCGCGTTCGCGCCGGGCATCAGCGCCACCGCCTTCGTCCTGTCGCTCGGCCCGTCGCTGCTCGCCGGACTGCTCGGTACGACCGACCGGGCGCTGGCCGGCGGGCTGGCGCTGGCGATGTTCCTGTCCGCCACGGGCGTGCAGTTCGCGCTGCGCCGCCCGGCGGTCCGTACCGTCCTGCTGGCGTCCGGCGCGGCCACCGTCACCGGCACGCTCGCCCTGGTCACCGCGATCCACACCGGCACCCTGGCGCCGCTGGTCGTCGCGGTACTGCTGGCCGGCGCGGGCCAGGGCGCGGGCCAGCTGGGCGGGCTGACGCTGCTGAGCCGCGAGGTCCCGGCCGCCCGCCGGGCGGAGGCCAACGCCGCGCTGAACGCCGGCGGTTACCTCCTGGCGGGCGCCCTCCCGGTCGCCGACGGCTACCTCAGCGACGCCATCGGCCTGCCGGCGGCGGCCACCACCTTCGGCATCGCCGTCGCCGCACTGGCCGCGGTGGGTGCGGCGCTGGTGGCCCTACGGGGCGGGGACGCGCGGTAGCGAGCGGGGCGGGGTGGTCCGGGGGCGTAAGGGGGAGGGTACGGTCCGGCCTCCGGCCCGTACCGGCCATCCCCCGCAACCGTCCGCTCAGAACGCGCTCATCGCCGCGTCGGCCACGCCCTCCAGCGCCGCGCGTCCGAGCCCGGCGCGGGCCGAGACCCGGAGCCCGCCGATCGTGGCGATGAGGAGGTGGGCGAGCGTGCCGGCGTCGGTCCGCGCGGTGATGTCGCCGGCCCGTTGGCCCGACTCGATCACCGCCCGGACCGACTCCAGCCGTGCGCCGTAGTCCCGTTCCAGCGTGGCCGCGACCGACGGGTCATGGGCCGACACCTCGATACAGGTGTTGACGACCAGGCAGCCGCGGCCGTCCGCACCGGCCGCGCACTCGTCGTCGATCGTCCGCTGGAGCAGTGCGCGGATCTTCTCCCGGGTCGGCAGCTCACTCTCCAGCAGCGCGCGCATCTCGCCGTTCTTGCGCTCCATGTACCGGGCCAGGGCCCGTTCGAAGAGGTCGTGCTTGCTCTTGAAGGTGTTGTAGATGCTGCTGCGTCCCAGCCCGGTGGCGTCACAGAGGTCCTGGGTGGACGTCGCCTCATAGCCGGTGATCCAGAACGCTTCCATCGCGGCATCGAGCGCCCGGTCCTCGTCGAACTGCCTGGGTCGCGCCATGACAGCAACATAACACCAATTGAATCGCTCGGTCCAATATTGTCCGGACCCTTCCTCCGCGCACGGCGCGGCGCCCCGAGTTGCCGCCCCACGCCCGCGGGTGATCACATGCGCGCCATGAACGCCTCACGCCCCGTCATCGCCAACCCGGGCCGGCGGCTGCTCGCCGTCCTCATCGACACCGTGCTCGCCGCCGTCGCACTGTCGGTCATTTCGGCGGCCATCGGCCTGTTCGTCACCTTCGGCGGCTCGGCGGACAACTCGCCGTTCTACCTCACCCTCGTGACGGCCGTGGCGATGGTGTTCCTCTACTCGCCGCTGCTGACGGCCACCTGCGGCGGCACGGTGGGCAAGCTGATCTGCGGGATGACCGTCGTCCGGGTGGCCGACGGCTGCCGGCCGTCCTACGGGACGGCCCTGGCACGGCACCTCGCGCACCTGGGGATGTGGGTGGTGCCGGTGCTCAGTCAGCTCGATGCGCTGTTCTGCGTCTGGGACCGGCCGTACCGGCAGTGCCTGCACGACAAGGCCGTGGGCACCCTGGTCCTGCGCACCCGGGTGCCCGCCCCGTCGGTCCTGCCGCCGTACCCGCCGTCGGCCAACCATCCGTCGGGGGCTATCAATTCGCCCGCGGGAAGCTGACCTCGACCCTGCGGTTCTTCTTGCGGCCGTCCTCGGTGGTGTTGTCCGCGATCGGGTACTGCTCGCCGTAGCCGCGGATCTGGAAGCTGACCTCCGAGCCCAGGTCCTTGGCGAGCTCCTGCTGGACGGCGGTGGCCCGCTTCTTGGACAGCACCAGCCCGTGGCTCGCCGAGCCGAGGTTGTCGGTGAACCCGAAGACCCGCAGGCTGCTGGCGTGCTGCTTCCTGACCTCGTCGGCGATGGTGCCGATCCGGGCCAGCGCGTCCGCCGTCAGCTCGGCGCTGTCCTTGCCGAACAGCACCTCGGCCTGCAGCGCGAACGTCACGTTGTCGTTGGTGTCCTGCCGCCGCTCCGACCCGTCGTCGGTCTCCACGATCGACTTGATGTTCAGCACCTTCGCCGGCGCCAGCTTGGCGCCCTGCACCATCCGCAGATCGGGATCGTTGGGGTCGATGCGGACCGGCGGGCTGGAGTCCTCCGTGACCCCCGGGGGATCGGCATGGGCGGGCGGTGCCGACGGCACGGCGGCCAGCAGTACCGCGACGGTCGCGGTGACGGCGCCACGGGGCATGCGGCGCGAACGGGGGTGACAGGGCGCGGGGTTCACGGTCATCGGGCGGCCCGCTCAGTCCGTGATCTGCACGGTCGCCGGCGGCATGGTCGGCAACTGGAAGTCGACCTCGGTCACCTTGGCCGGTGGCGCCGGGAACTGCGCGAATATCGGGCGGCTCGCTCCCGGCATCAGCCCGCTCAGGCCCGTCGTGCACAGACACTCGCCGTTGGTGTCCCGCAGCACCAGATAGCGCTTCTTGCCCGCCTTGTCGACGAGGGTGGCGCCCGAGATGGACGAACGGGAGCGCAGCTCGGTCTCGTTGGAGCGCCAGTCGATGGCGTTGAAGGCGCGGGAGCCGTGGTTGGTGACCGTGCCGTTGACGGTGACGAAGCCGCCGGAGTCGCGGACCACGGAGTTCAGGGTGACCACGACGCCGTCCGGGCCCTTCATCTCGCCGATCACCTTGCTGGAGTCGGCCGCCGGGGTCCCGGGGCCGCCGTCCTTGGGCGTACTGCTGCGGGCCGGCGGCTTCTTGTCGTCCGGCCGCCCGCCGCCGTCCCCGCCGCCCCCACCGCAGCCGGCCACGACGAGAGCCAGGCCGACAGCGCTCGCCGTGGCGACCGCTCCCCTGGCGGCCTTCGTGCTGCGCCGAATGCTCATGGATGCGATTCCTTCGATCGTCGGGTGCCCGGTGCGGGTCGGTGTGGTGGTCGGTGGGCGGTCAGTGGGCCAGCCGTACGGAGAAGAGGTCGGAGGCCTCGGGGAGGTGCGTCAGGTCGCCGGCGTCGAGTGTCCATTCCTTGCCGTCGCAGGTGATCGTGACGGGGGCGGGCCCGTCCTTGCCGCCGCCCTTGCCCACTCCCCCGTCCTTGCCGCCCTTGCCGCCCTCGCCGTCCTTCTCGCCTTTTCCGCCCTGGTCGCTCCCGGCCGGTGCGGGCGTGCAGCGCGGGCCGATCACCGAGGTCGCCTCGGCCGACGCGTGCTTGCCCGCGGTGCCGGGGATGACCGAGGCCCCCACGGTGTTCCGGGTCCGGACGGTGACGGCGAACGAGGTCGGCCAGGAGTCCGGAACGCAGCCGGAGACCTCGGCGTCGTTGCGCCCGGCGAACCAGCCCGCGTTCTCGCAGGCCGCCCCGGAGGGGGCGCCGCGCCCGTTCAGCAGGTCCTCCCAGGCGGCCTTGTCGGTCTCGTAACTGCCGTCGCGGACGCCGTCGAGCAGGCCCTTGGTGAGCAGGTCGCGGTATTTCTGCCCGGCGGCGAGCGCGGCCGCGTCGGCCGCGGTCTGGGCGCCGTTACGGGTGGCCGCCGCCTGTCCGACGGCGAAGAAGGCGAGCGCGAGGAAGAGCAGGCCCGCGACCGCCACGAGGTAGAGCGGGAAGGCCTGCCCGGCGTCACGCGCGCCGCGGCGCGGATTGGCGACCGTCATGGCGGAGGCGGCTCGGGGCCCTAGATACCGACGACGTCGGAGATCTTGTTGGCGATGGCGTTGGCGATCTGGCTGCCGAAGTCCGTGGTCGACAGGACCAGGACGATCGCCACGACCACCGCGATGATGCCGAGGTACTCGATCGAGGTCTGTCCCCGGTCGTTCCCCAAAATCCGCTTCGCCATCGTCTTCCCCTCCATGGGCGGCCGCACCGCTCTGGTCCGGCTGGTCTGCCCCCGTGGTGTCGGCGCGTTCGGCCGCGCTCATGACACCAGAAAAGTACGCCGGAACGGTGTTCCCCGGACAGGGATTCCGTACCCAATCCTCTTTCGGGGACACAGGCGGAAGATACAACGGCGCGTTTCGGCCAGGCTTACGCACCTCGTCCACCCCGCTCCCCCTCCGGACCGCTTCCCGCGCCGATGCCCATGCGGACCGGCCGGCCGCTCCGCGCCCCAGCACGGTGGTGACCGCCGGCCCACCCACTGTGACACAACTCGTTGCTGTTGCGAAGGCGTTGACGGGAAAGCGGGCCGCGCACCGCACGCATCCGGCCGGGCCCGGCACGGCACTCCGGCGCCGGCCGCACGCGGGGACCGTCCGCCTTCCGCGGTGCCGTGCGGGCGCCGCCTCAATCGCCCATCAGCGAACCGAAATTGGTGCCGGAGCCGAGGAAGAAACCCGCGATGAGCAGGATCATCGTCGCCGGCACCATGAACGTGGTGACGACCATGGTGGCCTTGGGGACGGCCCGGGCGGCGCGGCGGCGGGCGTTCTGGGCGTCGGTCCGGCGCATGTCGTTGGCGATCTGGATGAGGGTGTCGACGATCGGGGAACCGAGCTCCTCGCCCTGCTGGAGGGCGGTGACGAACTGGGCGACCTGTTCGGAGTCGTTGCGTTTGCGCAGTTCCTCGAAGGCGGCGCGGCGGCTGACCCCCATGTCCATCTGCCGCAGGGTGATCCGCAGTTCATCGGCCCACGGGCCCTCGTATTTGTCCGCGACCCGGTCGAGTGCCTGGCGGAAACTCAGCCCGGCGCTGACGACGACCGCGAGCACGTCCAGGAAGTCCGGCAGGGTCCGCTCGATCGTGTCCTTGCGCTGGCGGATCGCGGCCCAGATGCCGACCTCGTTCCAGAAAAGGCCGAAGAGCACCATCAGGACGCCGAGAACCGGCTGACCGCGCAGGAACATCACCAGGGCGCCGAGGAAACCGAGGGCTCCGTAGACGGCGCGCCGGGCGGCGTAGCGGTCGACGGTGAGGCCGCCCGGGTTGCCCGCCAGGTCGATCCGGCGGCGGATGCGGGCGGTGCGCTTCTCCCCCATCAGGCGCAGGACGAGCGGGGCGTAGCGCATGCCGAGGCGGTCCACGGCCGAGCCGACGGCCGTCGTCCGGGTCGCGCCGACCTCCAGGGACAGCGCCAGGTCGGGCGGCAGCCGGGCCTCGCGGCGGTAGAGGGCGACCCCGCAGCAGATGCCGACGACCGAGAGGGCGAAGGCCCCGGCCAGCAGAATTCCGATTCCCATCCCGGTCCCCTCAGACGTCGATCTTGGACAGCCGGCGGATGAAGAAGAAGCCCAGCCCGTAGAGGACGAAGGCGACCACGACCGCGAGCTGGCCGAGGAAGGAGGACGTCATGCGGTCGATGGCGCCGGGGGCGATGCGGTTCATCAGCAGCAGGGTGCCGACGCCGAGGAGCGGGACGACGTAGGCGGTGACGGTGACCTGGGATAGCTGGGTGCGGACCTCGCGCCGGGTCTCCTTGCGCTCCTCCAGCGTGGTGGTGAGGTTGCGCAGCGAGCCGACGACGGTGCCGCCGGCGCGGTTCGAGAGGACGAGGGTGGTGACGAGGACGACCAGCTCGCGGGAGGGCAGGCGTTCGGCGAGTTCACCGAGGGCCTCGTCGATGGAGTGGCCGACGGCGAGCTTGGCGGCGACCTTGGCCAGTTCCTCGCCGGCCGGGGCCTCCAGCTCCTCGGCCGCCATCCCCAGGGCCGTGCGCAGGGCCAGCCCGGCCTGGGTGGCGTTGGCCAGGATCCGGGAGAGTTCGGGGAGTTGGTTGATGAACTTCTCGATGCGCTTCTGGCGCTGCCAGTTGAGGAACGCGAAGGCCGCCCAGACGGCGACCAGCGCGGCGATCGGCCCGAAGAACGGGGCCAGCACGGCATGCGCGACCAGCCACAGGGCGACGACCGCGACGAGCATGCCGACGAAGAACTCGCCGGGCGTGACGTCCAGTCCGGTGGCGGCCAGCCGGAGTTCCAGGCGCCGGCCGAAGCGGGTGCCGCGCAGGGCGCGGTCCACGGACGGGAAGCGGCGGCGTTTCCCGGTCTCCGGCAGGCCGTGCGCGTCGGCGAGGCGGTCGACGACGGCCTGGCGCTGGGCGCGCCCGGCCGCGAAGGTGCGGACGCCGGCGACGGCGAGCAGCGCGCACAGCAGCGTGGCCCCGATGGTGAGCTGGACGAGGGGGCTCAAGGAGGCCGCGCTCGGCCCCCCGGCGGCGGTGGTCAGGGCCCAGCCGGTCATGAGGTGGCCTTCCGGGTGGCGAGTTGGTCGTCGGTGGCGGCCACCCCGAAGGCGGGCGGGGTGGGCTCGCTCGCCATGAAGAGGCGCTCGGCCACCCGTCGGGGCAGCGGGAAGTAGCGGAAGCGGCCGTGCACGATCCGGTCGGCGCCCATCGGTTCGGCGTCGAACCGGCAGACCGTCGCGATCCGGTAGTCCTCGTGGCCGCGCGAGTCGAGGAGGGCGATCTCGCTGATCCGGCGGGAGCCGTCGGCGTGCCGGGTGAGCTGGACGATGCAGTCGACGGCGCTGTTGATCTGGTCCCGCAGCGCCTCGAAGGGGATCTTCACGTCCGACATGGAGGCCAGGGTCTGCAGCCGCATCAGGGCGTCCTCGGCGCTGTTGGCGTGCACGGTGGCGAGCGAGCCGTCGTGGCCGGTGGACATCGCCTGGAGCATGTCGAGGGTCTCCCCGCCGCGCACCTCACCGACGATGATGCGGTCGGGGCGCATGCGCAGGGAGTTGCGTACGAGGTCGCGGATGGTGATCCGGCCCTTGCCCTCCACGTTGGGCGGCCGGGCCTCCAGCCGGATGACGTGGGACTGCTGGAGCTGGAGTTCGGCGGCGTCCTCGACGGTGATGATCCGCTCGCCGTCCGGGATGAGGCCGGAGAGGGCATTGAGCAGGGTGGTCTTGCCGGCACCGGTGGCACCGGAGACCACCACGTTGAACTTGGCGCGCACCAGCCCGGCCAGCAGCATCAGCATCTGCTCGTCGAGCGTCCCCCGGCCGATGAGTTCGGCCAGGGTGTAGGCGCGCGGGAAGCGGCGGATGGTGAGGGTGGCGCCGTTCAGGGCGAGCGGCGGGATGATGACATTGACGCGTTCCCCGGAGGGGAGGCGGGCGTCGACCATCGGATTGGACTCGTCGACGCGGCGGTTGACGGTGGAGACGATCCGCTCGATGGTCTGCATCAGCTGTTCGTGGGAGGCGAAGCGGACCGGGACGAGTTCGACCCGGCCGGCGCGTTCGACATAGACCTGGTCGGGGCCGTTGACCATGATCTCGGTGATCGAGGCGTCCTCCAGCAGCGGTTCCAGGACGCCCAGGCCCAGCGCCTCGTCGACCACCCGGCGGATCAGCTGGGCCCGTTCGGCGGTGGACAGCACCGGGCCCTCGCGGCTGATGATGTGGCCGAGGACGCGCTCCAGCCGGGACCGGCGCTCGGCGGCGGCCAGCGAGGACATCTCGGCGAGGTCGATCTCCTCCAGCAGCTTGGCGCGGTAGGTGGCGACCAAGTGGCTGTCGTGGCGCGGCTCGCCGGCCGGCTCGGGCGCGACGATCCGGGCTTTCAGACTCATCGCGGGGCTGCTCCTTCGTACGTGCTCATCGCTGCCGCGCCCGGCGCGCCGGTGTCGGCGGGGCGGGGCATGGTGGCGCTGCGGCTGGCCGAGCCGAAGTCGTCGACGCCGGGGATGATCGAGGGGATCGTGACCTCGGCCGTGGCGCTGACCGCGTCGCCGCCCTCGCTGACGGAGATCGTCGCGCGGTCGGCGACCCAGCCGCTCATCGCGGCCCGGCCGGCGGACCGCGGATCGGTCTCGCGGTCGGCCCGGTCCATCGAGGCGGTCCGGGCCGCGGCCCGCGCGCCGGTGCCGGCCTGCTGGACGGTGTAGGCCGCCAGGCCGAGCTGGACCACGGCGAGGGCGACGACCAGCAGGATCGGCAGGAAGCCGAGGAACTCGATGGAGACCTGGCCCCGGTCGCGGCCACCGGTCCCTGGGCGGCGCGGCCGGGCGGGGGCCGGGCGCGGACCGGGGGCCCGGCGCGGACCAGGGGCCCCGGCGGCACGACGACGGGATACGGCTCGGGGGCGGCGTACCGTCCTCATCGGCTGTCCTCCTTCGCGGCGCCGGCCGAGCCGGTGACCTGCCCCGGGAAGCTGGCCAGGCCGGGGAAGAGCACCGGGACGCTGATCCGGACGGTGGCCTTCCACAGACCGGCCTCGGTGGTGCAGGAGGCCGAGGAGCCCGCCTGCCAGGCGGGCGGCAGCTGGTCCTCGGCGGCGGTACGGCAGGCGCCCGCGCCGCCGTCCCGGGTGGCGGTGGCCGCCCGCGCGCCCCGGTCGGCGGCGTGCGCGGCGAGCGAGTAGGAGTACCCGACCAGCACGAACTGCCAGAGCAGCACGAGCACCAGCAGGATCAGCGGCAGCAGTCCCAGGAACTCCACGGAGACCTGCCCGCGGTCGTCGCCGCCCAGCGGGCGCCGCACCGCTCAGCCCTCCTCGTACGGGCCGGCCGGGTCGAACGGCCCGGGCCCGCCGGCCGCCGTCGCCGGCCCCCGCCGGACGCCGAAGCGTCCGGCGCCCGACCCCGAGGCCGACCCCGACGCGGTCCCGGAGGCCGTGCCCGGACCCGTCCCGGAACCGGAAGCCGCCCCCGTCGTCAGTGCCTTGCGCTTGCGCCCCGTCAGCGTCGGACGCGCCCGGTGGCTGCCCCGGCCCTGCCGCGCGGCCGGCGACTCGACCAGCCCCAGCTCACCGGCGAGCGCCCAGAGCGCCTGCTTGACGGTCGACCGGGCGTCCAGGTCCTGGATCCGGCCGGCGTCCACGCACGGCTGGAGTTCCTTGTACGCCGCCGGGACGTGCGCCCGGGCCGTCCGGGTGCCGGTGGCCTTGGCGACCACCGGCGGCTGGATCTCGGTGCTGCGGGTGAGCCGGTTGACGACCGTGGTGGTGTCCTCCGCCTTGCGGATCTGCAGCCGGTCCCACAGCCGGACCTGCCGCTTGGCGGCCCGTACGGCGACCACGTCGGGGGTGGTCACCAGCAGGGCCACGTCGGCGAGTTCGACGGCCGCGGCGTTCGCCGACTGCATCTGGGCGCCGCAGTCGACCACCACGACCTCGTAGCGGGAGCGCAGCGCGCCGAGGATCTGCCGGGCCGCCCGGTCGTCGACCTCCTCGCCGCGCTCGCCCTCCTCCGGCGCCAGCAGCAGCGCCAGGCCGGTGTGGTGGTCGTGCACCGCGTCCTGGAGGACCCGTACGGACAGGTCCTGGATGCCCGCCAGGTCGACGATCGAGCGGCGGAACTGGACGTCCAGGTAGGAGGCCACGTCCCCGGACTGCAGGTCGAGGTCCACCAGCGCGACGCTGCGGCCAGCGGCCCGGGCGGCCAGCGCCAGCTGGACGGCGGCGACGGTGGTGCCGACCCCGCCCTTGGCGCCGGTCACGGTCACCAGGCGGCCGGCCGGTCCGGGCCGGGCCTCCGGGTTTCCCCCCAGGTGCACCCGTACGCCGGCGGCCCACTGGGCGGCGGCCTGCACCCGGGCCGCCAACTCGTCGTAGCCGAGCGGCAGTCCGACGACGCCGCGGGCGCCGGCGTCCATCGCCGCGGAGAACAGCGCGGGTCCGGCGTCGGTGGTGATCAGCACGACGCCGACGGCGGGGAAACGGAGCGCGATCTCGCGGATCAGCTCCAGTGCCGGCGTCGGCCCGATCCGCTCGTGGACCAGGACGACCTCGGGCAGCGCCTCGACGGCGGGGCCCGGGCCGGTGTCCACGGCGGGCCGGGCCGCGGCGCCGGCCAGGGCGTCGAGCAGCGCGGTGGCGTCGCCGACCGCGGGCGCCGGCTCGGCGTCCGGCAGCTGGTTGAGCAGCGAGGTCACCGCGCGGGCGGCGTCCGGGTCGCCGATCGCCGGGAGGATGCGGATGGTCACCTGGGCCTCCGGGTCACTTGTCGCCGTCGAGGGTGTAGGTGCGCTGGCTCGGCGGGATGGCGGCCTCGCTGCCGGGCGCGAGCAGCGCCAGCCGTACGTGGGAGGCGAACGACTCGGCGTAGGCGACCCGCTGGGCGTCCTGGGTGTTGAGCGCGAAGGTGATCGGCACCGCCTCGCCGGCCTGCCGGCCGGTCGCGCGGGTGTCGCCGGGGTCCTTGGCCTCCAGGGGCGTCAGCTTGCCGACGTCGATGACCTGGGCGCCGGCCACGATGACCTTGGAGACCGGCTTGTCCTCGGGGCGCTTGCCCTCGAAGGTGGCGTAGATGTTCACCCGGGCACCGGGGTTGATCTTGCCGGCCACACCGGTCGCGGCATCGATCATGATGGCGATCTCCTGCTGGCCGGCCTTCAGCGCCGGCCGCTCGACGATCATGTCGTCCTGGAGCAGGGACCCCTTCTTCAGCGGGGTCACCGCGATCTTGCCGCTGACCTGGTCCAGATCGGTCACGGCGGTGGGCGGCAGCCAGCGCTGCGGCATCTTCACCCTCTCGAACTGCCCCGGATCCAGCGCTTTATAGGCCGCGACGTTCGTCTTCAGCCGGTAGGCGGTCTTCTCGGGACCGACCTTGGACTCGACGTTCCTGATCACCGACAGCACGCCGACGAACGCGCCGACCGCGCAGAGGACCGACAGGAGCAGCAGGATCACTCCGCGGCGCTGGCGTGAGTTCATGGGGGAGGGACCTCGATCGGGACGGGGGCGGGGAGGGGACGGGGAAGGGTGTCAGCGGGCGCGGGCCACCGTCCGTGGGGTGCCGGCAGCTCCGGAGGCACCGGGCACGTCCGGTTCACCGGCGAAGTCGGGGTGGCCGGGGAGGTGGCGGCGGCCGGGCGCGGCGCACGGCCCGTCGGTCGCGTACGGGTTCCCCGGGACGGGACGGCCGGACCCGTAGGGGTTCCCCGGAACTCCGGTGCCGGGGACGCCGTTCGGGAGGTCCGGCCCCCGGACGTCCAGCTGCCCCGGTACGCCCCAGCCGGCGGGCGCGTCACCGTAGCCGTCCGTCATCCCCGGGGCGCCGGGCACGCCCGACGGCGCGACCCGTGACAGCCCCCGCTCGGTCCAGGGCGCGGACGGCGACGGACCGGACGGCGGTGCCGGGGACGGGGAGGGGGACGGAGAGGGGGCGGCGGAAGGGTGGGGATACGGGTCGGGGGACGGGGCCGGGGCCGAGGGCGGCTCCTGTGCCGGGGTCGGGGCCGGGGCCGCCGGCGCCTCACCCGCCGGGTCCGGGGCCGCGAGCGGCTGCGGCTCCGGGCCCCGGGCCGGCAGCTGATCGGCCGCCGGGCGCGGGGCGTTGGCCGGCCCCGCTCCCGGCCCGGCTATGGCCGCGGGGCCGCGACCGGCCGGGCCGCCGCCCCGTGCCGCCCGGTCCCTGGCCAGCGGTGCCGTGCAGAACGCGCACCGGTCGCCCAGCACCTCCAGCCCGCACCAGCCGCACTCCTCGCGCCGTACCGAAGCGACCAGTTGGCGGAGCACCGCCGGGTCCGGGATGCCCGCGGCGAATTCGACCAGCTTCTGGGTGCCCCACCACCGCGCGGACTCGGCGGGCAGCCGCACCTCGTACGCCCCCTGGACCTGCCAGGCCGGGGCGAGGGCGCCGGTGACCCAGTCCGTGGTGAGCTGGCCGCGGGCGACGGCGAGTTCGGTGGCGAAGCCGGGCGGCCGGAGTCCGGCCTCGGTGGCGTGCCGGTCCAGGTGCACCAGCTGCGGTTCGGGGTGGGCCAGGACGGCGAAGTGGGCGCCGGGCAGCCAGGACTTCACATGGGCGCGCAGATCGACCTCGATGTGGTCCAGCCCGGTGACGCTGCCCAGCAGGGCACCGGCGTGGATGTAATGGGTCAGCAGCCGGGCCGCGCTGGCCAGTACGCCGGGGCTGAAGTCGCACAGGGACAACTGCCGTAGCTGGCGGGCCAGCAGGGCGACGCCGAGCGGCGGCAGGGACACCGGGACGATGGCGATCCGGTCGCTCTCCAGGACGGCGCGCAGGGTGTGCAGCCGCCGGATGTGCTCGGGCGGGCAGGCGGAGGAGTACAGGGCGACGAGGTGGCCGTGGTGCTCCAGCACCGCGCTGGTCTCCGTGAGCGCGTCGTCCAGGGGCGCCAGGTGTGGGGCGGGCAGGACGACGGCGGCGGGTGTCTTCCGATCGGTCACCGGCAGCGTGAGGTCAGGGCTGGTGACTGCAATCGCGGTCGGCACGTCGCTCCCCCACTCCCTCCGGCCGCCGGGGGTCCCGGGACCGCGGATCGGCACAGCTCTGCGCCATCGGCGCCATACGCTCAGCACTTTATCCACAGAGATACGTCCCGGAGAACACGTTCTGGGCTACTCGTCATGACCGTCGCGGTGACCCACGTGACGACCGCCGTGATGACCTTCGCGACGACCATTGCGACGACCTTCGCGATGACCTTCGTGATGGTCTTCGGGCCGGCGGGAAAGCGCGCATACCGCCGCGAACGGCAAAGGCAGGAACTCCCGCTTCCGGCAAGGCCCTTGACAGGCGCATTGGTCTGGACCACGTTGTACGGCACACGTACAGGGGCCCCTGAACGCGCATCCGCACCACCCCCCACCTTCACCCCCCACTCCCCCCACACGGAGGCAGTCGTGGTTCGCGCACGATCCGATGCGGTTCGCCCAGGTTCAGGTCCGTCCGGCGTTCGGCCGGGCGCTTCTGGCGCCCGGTCAGGTACGGACGGACGCAAGGTCAGGAGGAGGCTGCTCGCCGGACTGGCCGCGGCGTTGCTGACCTCGGCCGGTCTGGTCGCCGCCGGCACCGCCCGGGCCTCGGAGGGCCACCCGGCCGCGGCAGCCGCCCCGGCCGCCGGCCCCGCGGCGCACCCCGCCGCCGTCCCCGCCCACGCCCTCACCGGCTACTGGCAGAACTTCAACAACGGCGCCACGGTGCAGAAACTCAAGGACGTCGACGACGCCTACGACATCATCGCGGTGTCGTTCGCCGACGCCACCGACCGGCCCGGGGCCGTCACCTTCCACCTCGACCCGGCCGTCGGTTACGGCTCCGTCGACGACTTCAAGGCGGACATCAAGGCCAAGCGGGCGGCCGGCAAGTCCGTGATCATCTCGGTCGGCGGCGAGAAGGGGGCGATCTCGGTGAACGACGACGCCTCCGCGAAGAACTTCGCCGACTCGATCAACACGCTCATGGACGAGTACGGCTTCGACGGCGTCGACATCGACCTGGAGAACGGCCTCAACGCGACGTACATGACCCAGGCGCTGAAGGCCGTGCACGCCGCGCACGGCGACGTCGTGGTGACCATGGCCCCGCAGACCGTCGACATGCAGTCACCGCGGAACGAGTACTTCAAGACGGCGCTCGGCATCAAGGACTTCCTCACCGCCGTCAACATGCAGTACTACAACAGCGGTTCCATGAACGGCTGCGACGGCAAGGTCTACGCCCAGGGCTCGGTGGACTTCCTGACCTCGCTCGCCTGTATCCAGCTCGAAAACGGCCTGGACCCGTCGCAGGTCGGCATCGGCGTCCCGGCGTCCGACCGGGCGGCCGGCAGCGGGCATGTCGCCCCGTCCGTCGTCAACGACGCGCTCGACTGCCTGACGAAGGGCAGCGGCTGCGGCGCGTTCAAGCCCGCGAAGACGTACCCCGGGCTGCGCGGCGCGATGACCTGGTCCACCAACTGGGACGCCGCCAACGGCAATGAGTTCGCCCAACAGGTGGGCGCCCACGTCCACGGCCTCCCGTAGGGGATACAGGGCCCTGAGGAGACCCTCGGCCGCCACCCCCCACGGCCAGGTCCCGCGCACACCGTGCCCGGGACCTGGCGTGCTGCCCTGTCAGCGCCTGCGGTGGATCACCTCCGCGCGCCCGCCGGCTTCGGCAGCGCACAGCCCTCCGCGCTCAGGTCGAGCTTGTTCCCGGCGCCGAAGCACTTCGGGATCCCGTAGGTCTCCTGGGCGTAGTTGGTGCCCTGGTGCACCGTGACGTTGCCGTTCTCGTCGACCTCGCACGGGTTGTTGACGGTGCACTTCTCGCCGTCCTCGTTACCCGTGTTGTTGATCGCCGCGACCTTGCCCGTCGTGGTGTCGACCACCGGCGAACCGGACGTGCCGCCTATGGTCTTGCACTCCGGGGTGTAGCGGACCGAGTCCTTCCAGGTCCAGTCACCCTCCTTGAGGGTGGGCACGAACCCGTCGACGCTGCAGGTGTAGATCTTCTTCCAGTAGCCGGAGACCACACTGATCCCGGCACCCTTGGCCGGGTGCTCGGTGGCCAGTTCCAGCGGCTTGATCCCGTACTTCTGCTGGATCTGGGCGTACGTGGAGCTGGTCTGGTAGATCGTGACGTCGGTGTCGGTCATCGTCGCGTAGGCGACCTTGGTGGCCTTGATCGTGCCCACGCCGCGCGCCGACTTGTCGAGCAGGGTGAAGCTGCGGCGGGACGGCTGGTCGACGATCACCTCGCCCGCGCCGGGCATACCACTTTCCAGACAGTGGCCGTTGGACATCACCAGCGCCGGGTCGTTCGCCTGCGAGGTGGGCATCCGCACCACCGAGCCGGAGCAGTTGCTCAGCGCCACGGTGCCGGCGAAGTCCACCGCCTTGGTCGTGTGCTGCCCGTGGTGCGACGCCGTCCGCTCGGGCGCCGCCTGCGCCGTTCCGACGGTGCCCACCAGGGCCGCGGCTCCCAGTACGGCCGTGGCCAGGGTGCCGACGAGAGGTCGATTCATGTGGGGGTCCTCTCAGCTTCGGTCACCGGGGGTCCGCACGAACCCTCGGTTTTGTCGTGCGCATTGTCAGCGCCAGACCCCACCACGGCAAGCAATTCCCCCATAACGATGGGAAGTTGACGGACTCGACGGCGACCCCGAGCTCCGCCTGCCCCGCCACATCTGGCCATCCCACACCTTGACCCGCCCATGCCAACCCCAAACAATGGCGGCGTCGCTTCGACTCACACCCCCACAGGAGACCGCATGCGACCACGGATACGCGGCGGACGGACGACCGTCCTCGCCGCGCTGCTCTCCCTCGCGCTCGCCGCCCCGATCACCGCCGCGCAGGCCCTGGACTCTCCGGCCGGAGCCGCCGTCGATGCCACGGCGACGGGTGGCGCGGAGCAGCAGAACGCACCGGACCGGCAGCCCCATCAGTACGAGGTGACCGGGCCGGCCACGCCGGCCGCCCGTACCGCGCTGGCGGCGACCGGCGTCAGCATCGACGAGGTGCACGCCCGGGCCGTCGTCATCACGGCCGACCGGACCCAGGCCGCCGCCGTACGCCAACTCGGTTATTCGGTGCGGCAGTTGCCGGACAATCCGGCGGCGGCACCGACCGCTCCCGGCGCCCGCGTCAAGGACTTCCCACCCGGCTACACCGGCTACCACACCTACGCCGAGGCCACGAAGGAGATCAACACCCTCGTCGCCAAGTACCCGCAGATCCTGTCCAAGCAGGTCATCGGCAGGTCCCACGAGGGCCGCGACATCCTCGCCCTCAAGCTCAGCAAGAACGTCAGCAAGGACGAGAACGAACCCGAGGTGCTCTTCACGGCCCATCAGCACGCCCGGGAACACCTCACCGTCGAGATGGCCCTCTACCTCCTCAACGAATTCACCTCGAAGTACGGCTCGGATCCGCGCATCACGAAGATCCTCGATTCGCGGGAGGTCTGGATCGTGCCGGACCTCAACCCCGACGGCGGGGAGTACGACATCGCCTCCGGGTCGTTCCGCAGCTGGCGCAAGAACCGGCAGCCCAACGCCGGGAGCAGCGAGGTCGGCACCGACCTCAACCGCAACTGGGACTTCAAGTGGGGCTGCTGCGGCGGATCCTCCGACGACCCGGGCGACGAGACCTACCGCGGCGCCTCCCCCGCCTCCGCCCCCGAGGTGCAGGTCGTCTCGAAGTTCGTCCACAGCCGCGTCGTCGGCGGTGTGCAGCAGATCAAGGCCGCCATCGACTTCCACACGTACAGCGAACTCGTCCTGTGGCCCTTCGGGTTCACCAACGACCCCACGGGCCCCGGGATGACGCAGGACGAGCACGACACCTTCGCCACCCTCGGCAAGAAGATGGCCGCCGCCAACGGCTACACCCCGGAGCAGTCCAGCGAGCTCTACATCACCGACGGCTCCATCGACGACTGGCTGTGGGGGGACCAGAAGGTCTTCGCCTACACCTTCGAGATGTATCCGTCGTCGGGCCACGGCGGTTTCTATCCGAAAGACTCGGTGATCGCGAAGGAGACCTCGCGCAACCGTGAGCCGGTGCTCCAGCTGCTGGAGACCGCGGACTGCATGTACCGCGTGATCGGCAAGGAAGGGCAGTACTGCAAGGGCAGTTGAGCCGGGAGGTCGTACGGCAGGTACGGGCCGCCGCGTCGCCGAGCGCACGCGGCGGCCCGTACCCGTCACACCCACAGGCTCACCGGCGCTTCACACCAGCAGGCTCACCAGCGCCGCCACCGCGAACCCCGCGACCGAGAGGACGGATTCCAGGACCGTCCAGGTCTTCAGCGTGTCGCGTTCGGTGATGCCGAAGTACTTGCTGACCATCCAGAAGCCACCGTCGTTCACATGCGAGGCGAAGATCGAGCCCGCCGAGATCGCCATGATGACGAGGGCGACGAAGGGCTGCGAGTGGTGGCCCGCCTCGATCAGCGGCCAGACGATACCGGCCGTGGTGACGATGGCGACCGTCGCCGAGCCCTGCGCCACCCGCAGGACCAGCGAGATCAGGTACGCGAGGACGATCACCGGCAGGCCGATGCCCTTGAAGGTGTCGGAGAGCGCCTGGGCGACACCGCTGCCCTTGAGGACCGCGCCGAAGATCCCGCCGGCGCCGACGACCAGCAGGATGTTGCCGACCGGCTTCAGTGCGGCGGTGGACACCGTCTCCAGGGACTTGCGGGACCAGCCGCGGCGGATGCCGAGCAGGTAGTACGCGAGCAGCAGCGCGATCGTCAGGGCGACGAAGGGGTGGCCGAAGAACTCGACGACCGAGCGGGCGGTCCGGGGTATCCCCGGCTCGGAGCCGGCCGGAGAGCCGGGGGAAGGGCCGAAGGCGATCGAGGAGAAGGTGGCGAGGAGGATCAGGACGAGCGGGGTGCCGATGATGGCGAAGACGGTGCCGAGCGGGACCGGCTTCTCGGTCGGCGTGACACCGGCCTTCCGCTGTTCCTCGGCGAGCGCGGCCTTCGCCTCCGCCGCGGCCTCGACCATGTCCTGCGGTACGGGCACGAAGACCCGCTTGCCGATCCAGGCGGCCCAGCCCCAGGCGGCGAGCACGGCGGGGATGCCGCAGACGATGCCCATGAGGATGACCCAGCCGAGGTCGACGTGGAGCAGGCCCGCCGCCGCCACCGGGCCCGGGTGCGGCGGCAGGAAGGCGTGGGTCATGGACAGACCGGCGAGCAGCGGCATGCAGTAGAGGACGATCGACTTGCCACCCCGCTTGGCGGCCGCGTAGACGATCGGTGCGAGGACGAAGATGCCGACGTCGAAGAAGACCGGGATGCCGAAGATCAGGCCGGTCAGGCCCATGGCGAGCGGCGCCCGCCGCTCGCCGAAGAGGTTCAGCAGGCGGGACGCCAACACCTCGGCGCCGCCGGAGACTTCGAGCACCGCCCCGAGCATGGTGCCGAGGCCGATGATGATCGCCACATGGCCGAGGGTGCCGCCCATACCGGACTCGATGAGCGAGACGGCGTCGGACTTCTGGACGGTGCCGAAGAGTTCGGTGACGGAGAGGCCGGCGCCGAGTCCGACGGCTATGGAGACGGCGAGGAGGGCCACGAACGGCTGGAGTCTGACCTTGATGATCAGGAGGAGCAGCAGCACGATGCCGAGCGCGGCCACGGTCAGCAGCCCGGCGGTGCCGCCGATCAGGGGAAGGATGCCGCCGGTGTGGGGTGGCGCGGGAGCCGGCGCGGGGGCGGCCGCGGCAAGGGGGAACAGGGGCATGCGGGGGGACCTCGTAATTCCATGAGTCTTTCGCAGGAGGGCAGGAGGGATCGCGGCGCGGCACACCGCGCTGGTGTGCCGGGCCGTGACGACGTACGGCTTGCTGGTGGGGTAGGGAGGCTCAGCCGAGGACCGCGAGCGCGTCGATCTCGATGAGCAGGCCCGCGGGGAGACCGACGTAGACGGTCGTGCGGGCGGCGGGAGGCTGGGTGAGGCCCTGCTCCTCGAAGTACTGGTTGTAGATCTCGTTCATCTCGGCGAAGTGGTCGGTGTCCGTGAGGTAGACGCGCATCATCATCACGTCGTCCCAGGTGGCACCGCCCTCTTCGAGGATCGCCCGGACGTTGGCGAAGGTCTGCAGGGTCTGCTCGCGCAGGGTCGGACCGGCCGGGGTGGGGGCCTGGCCCGGGGCCGCGGGGAGGAAGCCGACCTGGCCCGCGACCTGGAGGATGTTGCCCTTCTTCACGCCGTGGGAGAACTTCGCGGGCGGGGTGGTGTGGGTGGCCGGGGTGAGGGCGGTCTTCTCGCTCATGCGCGTGCTTCCTTGGTCGGTGTACTGCCGGAGTACTCCCGGCTGATGGCGTCGGCGGTGCGGCGCACCAGCGGGAGCAGGGTGAGGAGTTCCTCGGCGGAGACGACGACGTTCGGTGCGGAGACCGACATGGCGGCGACCACGCGTCCGTCCGCGCCGCGGACGGGAGCCCCGACGCAGTTGATGGACTCCTCGTGGCCACCGAGGTCGGTGGCCCAGCCCTGTTCGCGGACCTTGGCGAGTTCGGCGCAGAAGGCCGTGGCGTCGGGGGTCGAACGGGCCGTGTAGCGGGGGTAGTCGAGCTTTTCCACGAGGGCGCGGAGCTCGGGTTCCGGGAGGTCGGCGAGGAGCAGTTTGGCGACCGCGGCGACGGTGATCGCGACGGGCTTGCCGATCCGGGAGTACATCCGGACCGGGTAGCGGCTCTCCACCTTGTCGATGTAGAGGACCTCGTTCTCCTCGTAGACGGCGAGGTGGACGGTGTGGCCGCACTTCTCGTTGAGTTCGACGAGGTGGGGGTGGGCGATCTCGCGTACGTCGAGGTTCTCGACGGCTTCCTGGGCGAGCGCGAAGAGGCGGGCGCCGAGGCGGTAGCGCTGGTCGGTCTGCCGGTAGACCAGGCCGTGTTCGTGGAGGGTGCGCAGCAGCCGGAGGGCGGTGGACTTGTGCACGCCGAGCCGGTCGGCGACCTGGCCGAGGTCGGCGGGCCCTTCGGCGAGCAGCGGCAGGATGCTCAGCGCGCGGTCGACGGTCTGGCTCATGACGGACGTACCTCCTCGGCGGCCTCACGAGCGGCTGTGGTCCAGCCGGGGCCGAGGTGAAGTTTCTCCCAGGCGTCCTCGTCGAGCGCGGCCAGCCGGTCGGCGAGGGCCCGGGCGGGCGGGGCCGCGAGGTCGCCGGGGACGGTGAGGGCGGCGGCGGCGAAGAGGTGGCCGTGCCGGACGCGGGTGCGCAGCGGCAGGCCGCGGAGGGTGGCGGAGAGGAATCCGGCGGCGAACGCGTCACCGGCGCCGACGGCGGCGACCACGTCCACGTCCAGGGCGCGGACGGCCGTACGCTCGTCGCCCCGCTCACCGGGCCGGCCCCCGCCCTGGAAGACCACGGTCCCGCCCCCGCCCCCCTTGACGACCAGCACCTCCGGCTCCGGCAGGGCCGCGCGGATCGCCCGGCTGCCGTGCAGGCCCCAGGCGTCCCGGGCCTCGTCCTCGCCGACGAAGACGACGTCGGCCCCGCGCGCGAGGTCGAGCAGCACCTGCGGGCCGATGGGGGTACCTCCCTGCCCGGGCGGAGCCGGGAGTTCGGGGGAGCCGCGCCACAGGCCGGGCCGGTGGTTGACGTCGAACGAGACGAGGGGCCGGCGGCCGGGGCGGCGGGCGGTCAGGGTGCGCAGCAGGTCGAGGCAGTCGGCGGAGAGCGCCGCGGTGATGCCGGAGAGGTGCAGGACGCGGCAGTCCTGGAGGGCGCCGGTGTCCAGGGTGGTCACGGACATGGCGGAGGCCGCGGAGCCGGCGCGGTAGTAGGCGACCTCGTGGGCCTCGGTGGCGCGGTCGCCGGCGGTGCGGAAGTAGATGCCGGTGGGGCGGTCGCGGTCGCGGCGCACCGCGGAGGTGTCGACGCCGTACCCGGCGATGGTCTCGACGAGGTGGTCGCCGAAGCCGTCGGCGCCGACCCGGCTGACCCACTTCGTGCGGTGGCCGGCGGCGGCGAGCATGCAGGCGACGTTGGACTCCGCGCCGCCGATGGCCCGTTGGAAGGAGGGGACGTCGGCGAGTCGTCCGGGCCGGGCGGGCAGGAAGGTGACCATGGACTCGCCGAGGCAGACGACGTCGGCGGCCGGGGCGGGGGTGCCGCCCGGGCCGTGGGTGCCGCTGGCGTCCGGGGTCCTGGTCACGATCGTGTGCGCTCCTTCGCTGGGCGTGCCCGGGCGGGCCGTGCGCCGGCCCGCCGTCCCCGGAGGTTGTCCCGGTGATGTCCGCCCATTCCTGCGGTTTCCCGCCGCGTTTCCCACCATTGACCGGGCGATGGGCCGGATGTTAGACAGCTGCCAGCGGTATGCGCAATGGTCGTTGCAGAGCATGCAACACGATCTTGAGGAGGCCCCATGACGGGGGAGCGGCTCGCGCAGGGACTTGCGGAACTCGCGGACGAACGTGTCGATCACCGTTTCAAGGGACTTCCCCCGGACGCCGAGGGCTTGACCGTCGGTGAGCTGGCGGCCGAGCGCCGCAACCTCTTCGACGGCGGGTTCACCACCCCCGTCCTGGCCCTGTCCGCGGAGGCCGTCGAGCACAACCTGGCCGCCCTGGAGACCTATTCGACCCGGCACGGCCTGGCCTTCGCCCCGCACGGCAAGACCTGTATGGCTCCCCAGCTCTTCGCCCGCCAACTGGAGCACGGCGCCTGGGGCATCACCGCGGCCGTCCCGCACCAGGCCCGGGTCTACCGCACCTACGGCATCCAGCGGATCTTCCTCGCCAACGAGCTGGTGGACGCCGCCGCGCTGCGCTGGCTGGCCGGTGAGCTGGCCGCCGACCCCGACTTCCGCTTCGTCTGCTACGTCGACTCGCTGCCCGGCATCGCCCTGATGGACACCGCGCTGCGGGCGGCCGGCGCCACCCGGCCGGTCGATGTGGTCATCGAACTGGGCGCGGGCGAGGGCGCCCGCACCGGCGTCCGCACCGAGGCCGAATGCCTCGAACTCGCCGACGCCATCGCGGGCGTGGACACCCTCCGCCTGGTGGGCATCGCCGGGTACGAGGGCGAGGTACCGGACGCCGACGGGGAGCGGGTGCGGGCCTGGCTGCGCCGGCTGGTGGCGCTGGCCGTGGAGTTCGACAAGGCCGGGCGGTTCGCGGACCTGGACCGGATCGTCGTCAGCGCCGGCGGCAGCGCCTGGTTCGACGCGGTCGCCGAGGTCTTCGAGGAGATCCCCGCCCTCTCGGCGCCGGTCCTGAAGCTGCTGCGCTCGGGCGCGTACGTCTCGCACGACGACGGGCACTACCGCCGGCTGACCCCCTTCAACCGCGTGCCGGACGAGGGCGATCTTCAGCCCGCCTTCCGGCTGTGGGCGCAGGTCGTCTCCCGCCCCACGCCGGGCCAGGCGTTCCTCAACGCGGGCAAGCGCGACGCGGCGTACGACCTGGACCTGCCGCAGGCCCAGGTCGTACGGTCCGGCCGGGACGGCAGCGAGCGGCCCGCGGACGGGATCACCGTCACCGGACTGTCCGACCAGCACGCCTGGCTGGCGACGGAACGGACCGGCGACGTGGAGGTCGGTGACTGGGTCGGGCTGGGGCTGTCCCACCCGTGCACCTCGTTCGACAAGTGGCAGCTGATCCCGCTCGTCGAACGGGACGGCACGGTCGTCGACTTCGTCCGCACCTTCTTCTGATCCCCGGCCCGTTTCCGCTTCCTCCGATCCCCGCCGCCGCCCGCCCCGAGAGGCCCGCCATGGACCTGGTCATCCGCGACGTACGCGTCCTCGACGGCACCGGCGGCGCCTCCTACCGGGCCGATGTCGCGCTCGACGGCGGCCGGATCGCCGCCGTCGTGCGCGAGGGCGCCGGCCGCCGCCCCACCGCCCGCCGCACCCTGGACGCCGGCGGCCTCGCCCTCTCCCCCGGCTTCATCGACATGCACGCGCACAGCGACCTGGCGCTGCTGCGCGACCCGGCACACGAGGCCAAGGCCGCCCAGGGCGTCACCCTCGAAGTCCTCGGCCAGGACGGCCTGTCGTACGCGCCGGTCGACGACCGCACCCTCGCCCAGGTCCGCCGGGCCATCACCGGCTGGAACGGCGGTGCGCCCGGGGACACCTCCGTCGACTTCGACTGGCGGACGGTCGGCGGATACCTGGACCGCCTGGACCGCGGCTTCGACGGGCAGGGCATCGCGGTCAACGCCGCCTACCTCGTCCCGCAGGGCACGGTCCGGATGTACGCGGTCGGCTGGGAGGACCGGGACGCCACCCCGGCCGAGCTCGACCACATGAAGCGGCTGGTCGCCGAGGGCCTGGAACAGGGCGCCGTCGGCATGTCCTCCGGCCTCACCTACACCCCCGGCATGTACGCCAAGGACGCCGAACTCACCGCACTGTGCCGGGTCGTGGCCGCCTACGACGGCTACTACTGTCCCCACCACCGCAGTTACGGCGCCGGAGCCCTGGACGCCTACAAGGAGATGGTCGACCTCGCCCGCACCGCCGGCTGCGCCCTCCACCTCGCCCACGCCACCATGAACTTCGGGGTGAACAAGGGCCGGGCCGCCGACCTCCTCGCCCTCCTCGACGAGGCGATCGCCGCCGGCGCGGACCTCAGCCTCGACACCTACCCGTACACCCCCGGCTCGACCACCCTCGTGGCGATGCTGCCCAGTTGGGCGGGCGAGGGCGGCCCGGAGGCCACCCTCGCGCGGCTCCGCGACGACGGGACGGCCGAGCGCATCCGCCACCACGTCGAGGAGCTCGGCTCCGACGGCTGCCACGGCGTGCCGATCGACTGGGACACCATCGAGGTCTCCGGCGTCAGCGATCCCGACCTCGCCTCCCACGTAGGCAAGACGGTCGCCCGTACCGCCGCCGAGCGCGGCGAGGCCCCCTGGGCCACCGCCCGCCGCCTCCTCCTCGACGACCGCCTCGGCTCGACGATCCTCCAGCACGTCGGCCACGAGGAGAACGTCCGCGCGATCATGCAGCACCCGGTGCACACCGGCGGCAGCGACGGCATCCTCCAGGGCGACAAGCCGCACCCCCGCGCCTACGGCACCTTCCCGCACTACCTCGGCCACTACACCCGCGATCTGGGCGTGCTGTCCCTGGAGGAGTGCGTGGCCCATCTGACGGGCCGTCCGGCGGCCCGGCTGCGGCTGCCCGACCGCGGACTCGTCCGCGCCGGCTACCGCGCCGACCTGGTCCTCTTCGACCCGGACACGGTGGCGGCGGGCTCGACGTTCGAGGCACCGCGCACGCCACCCGTCGGCATCCCGCACGTCCTGATCGACGGCCGCTTCGTCATCGAGGACGGCCGCCGGACGGACGTCCTGGCGGGACGGGCGGTGCGACGCACCACTTAGGGCGCCTCGGACCGGGACCGCTCCCGGAGGGCGGTCAGGACCAGATCGCCCAGCTCCTGCTCGTTGTTGGTGAGCGAGGCGCCCAGGGCCGTGGCACGCTCCTCGCGTTCCGGGGACCGGCGGATGGTGAAGAAGACCACCGGCCCGTCGTAGTTCCCGTCCTCCTTGAGGCGTTCCACCATGGCGAAGCCCGCGGTGTGTTCCCGCCCCCGGCTGATGTCGGAGATCAGCAGATCGGGGGCGTGGGTGCGGAGGAACTGAACGGCTTCAGCGCTCCTCTCCACATGCGTCACCTGCACCCCGAGCCCCTCCAGCACCGTGCGCACCACGGCCTTGCGGTCCGGCTGGTCGTCGACCCACAGGACGTGGAACGGCGTCGGTGACGAGAACGGGCTCTGCTGCCCGTACCCGGGTTGCTGCATCTGCGGCGGGTAGCCGGACTGCGGCACGGCCGCCGGGTAGCCGCCCTGCGGCCCCGGTTGCGGGTACGGGGAGGCGGGCTGCTGCCGGGCCGCCGGCGCCGGCTGCTGCGGCACCCCGTAGGGCGCCTGCTGCGGCACCCCGTAGCCGCCGGCCCCCGCGTACGGCTCCTCGCCCGGCCACGCCAGCGGCGGGCCGAACCCGATGCCGTGACCGTCCGCGCGGACGTCCGGCAGGCTCTGCCACATCGGGGCCCACTCCTGGGACATCCGGGTCGGCTCGCCGCCCGCGCCCTGCGGGCCCTCGCGCAGCCGTTGCAGCAGCCGGTCCGCGTCCGGGCGGGCGGTCAGCTCGTCGACCAGCGAGGTGAACGCCGGATTGATCACCAAGGTGGGGAATTCGGTGGGGAGTTGACGCTCCAGCGCGGTCAGCACCTGCTCGCCCGACGCGCCGAGCGGGTCCGGCGCCAGCAGGTCGTACGAGGCGAGGAAGGTCCGCACCCTCCTGAGTTCGTGGTCGGGGGGCGGAGCCGCGGCCGCGGCCAGCAGCGTGCGCCGCACCTCGCGGTAGGTACGGAACTCGGCCACCACATCGCCGTCCACCGTGCCGGACGGGCCGGTCATCATCCGGTAGAAGTCGGGATAGAAGTACTGCAGCAGCAGCGTCCGGATCACCGCGTCGGGGCCGAAGTCACGCCAGACCGGGTTCAGGCTCGCTTCCAGGACGAAGCCGTTGACCAGCCGTTTGATGCGGCGCGGGTTGCGGTCCGAGCGCTGGACCAGCAGATCCACCAGGGCGTCGTCGAGCAGCGGCTCGATGCCCGCGGTATGGGCGCACCAGCGGATGTAGTCCTTGACGCCGTGGTTGTCGGGGGCCGGAATCCGGTAGCTGGTCTGGAAGATCTTCTCCAGGAACGCCGAACCGGCCGGCGACAGATCGCGCAGCAGCCCGTTGGGCCCCAGCGCCGACCGGTCGCAGCCGATCATGAACGCCAGCCCGGGCACGTCCAGATAGACCTTCACCGCCTCGCAGACCGCGAGCACCGTCTCCTCCGAGCAGCGGTCGAGGTCGTCGATGAAGACCACCAGGAGCCGGCGCGGCCGGAACTCGGTGTTCTGCGACCACTCCTGCACCAGCTCGCCGATCGCCCCGCGCATCTCGTTGCGTGCCTGGGAATTGACCGACAGGCTCTTCCACAGCTCGTCGACGAGACCGGCCATCCCGAGCGGCCCCGCGACGACGGTGGTCAGCGCCCGGGCCGCGCGCAGCAGGCCGCGCCGCTCGCTGACCCGTGCCAGGCCCCGGCGCAACACCCGCCGGTCGAAGCGCATCAGGACGGACTTGATCAGCCCTTCCAGTGCGTCGGCGCCGGTCGAGGTCCAGGCGTTGTACCAGACCGTGTGGACGTCGGAGGCCTGCGTCAGCTCCGCGTCGACCAGCCGCATCAGGCTGCTCTTGCCCATGCCCCAGCCGGCGTCGACGGCGAGGGTGAAGGGGGTGGACTCCCGGGAGGCGACGAGCAGGCCGGCGAGCTGGCGGGCGGCGCGTCCGGCGCCGAGCAGATCCGCGCCCGGCACGGCCACCGGCTCGTCGTTGAGCAGCGCGAACGGGCCGTGCGGCGGGGGCACGGGGGCGGCCGGTCCGGACCCGGCGGGTACCGGCGCGGCGGGAGGTAACGGGGCCGAGGTGGGCATGCGCCCGGAGCGTACCGGCCTGCCGCGCGCCCGCGCACGCCGCCGCGAAATCAGCAGCCCCCAGTGGCTCCCCGGCAGCGACGGGCACGGTGCCCGCACCCCCGGTCGTCACGACGCGTGAGGAACCCCACACCCTGCGTCGGTCAACGTGGGGAAAAACACCGGGCGGCCGGTGAAACGCGCCCGTAAGGTGGCGGACATGCAGGTGATCCAGTCAACGAAGCTCGCCAACGTCTGCTACGAAATCCGTGGCCCGGTGCTCGAGGAGGCCATGCGGCTGGAGGCGGCGGGTCACCGCATCCTCAAGCTGAACACCGGCAACCCGGCGGCGTTCGGCTTCGAGTGCCCGCCCGAGATCCTGGAGGACATCCTCCGCACGGTCGGGACGGCGCACGGCTACGGCGACGCGAAGGGCCTGCTGTCCGCCCGCCGTGCGGTGATGCAGCACTACCAGACCAAGGGCATCGAGCTCTCCGTCGACGACATCTACCTGGGCAACGGCGTCTCCGAGCTGATCCAGATGTCGATGCAGGCGCTGCTGGACGACGGCGACGAGGTGCTGGTGCCGGCCCCGGACTACCCCCTGTGGACCGCGGCGGTCTCACTGTCCGGCGGTACCGCCGTGCACTACCGCTGCGACGAGCAGGCCGACTGGATGCCCGACCTCGCCGACATCGAGCGCAAGGTCACCGACCGCACCAAGGCCATCGTCGTCATCAACCCCAACAACCCGACCGGCGCGGTGTACGACGACGCGCTGCTGCACGGCATCGCGGAGATCGCCCGGCGGCACAACCTGATCGTCTGCGCCGACGAGATCTACGACAAGATCCTCTTCGACGGGGTCACCCACACCCCGTTCGCCGCGCTCGCCCCGGACCTGCTGACCCTGACCTTCAACGGGCTGTCCAAGGCGTACCGGGTCGCCGGCTACCGCAGCGGCTGGCTGGCGGTCTGCGGCCCGAAGGCGCACGCCTCCTCGTACATCGAGGGGCTGACGATCCTCGCCAACATGCGGCTGTGCGCCAACATGCCGGCCCAGCACGCCGTCGCCACGGCGCTCGGCGGCCGGCAGTCGATCCGGGACCTCGTCCTGCCCGGTGGCCGGCTGCTGGAGCAGCGCGACACCGCGTACGAGCTGCTGACGCAGATCCCCGGGGTCAGCTGCGTGAAGCCGAAGGGCGCGCTCTACGCCTTCCCGCGGCTGGACCCGAAGGTATACAAGATCAAGGACGACCGGCAGATGGTGCTGGACCTGCTGCGCGCCGAGAAGATCATGATCGTGCACGGCACCGGCTTCAACTGGCCCGAGCCGGACCACTTCCGGCTGGTCACCCTGCCCAACAAGGACGACCTGGCGGACGCGGTGACCCGGATCGGCTCCTTCCTCGACGGCTACGGACAGTACTGAGCCGAGCCGACTTCTGTACGACCCATAACTTTAGACACCGTCTAAGCTAGGATGGCTTCCTGCACATTTTTCAGGAGGCCGTCCCATGTACGAACCGATCCGCACCAAGTCGGTCCACACCATGGCCGCCGCCCCGGAGATCCCGCACCGCTCCCGCGAGGAGGAGCTGGACATCCGGCTCGCCGGACAGCTGACCGCACTGCTCACCGTCACCGACGAGCTGCACGCCCTGGCCCGGCGCCAGGACGCCCGCCCGGCCGGCGACCCGGGTGCCGGGCCGGCCCTGGACACCGCCGCACTGGACGCCGCCGCCCTGGCCGATGCCGCCGACCGCATCGCCGAGCAGGTCGCCCGGCTGAGCGGTGGCCACCACCCGCTGCGCGCCGAGCCCTCGGACGCCGGCAGCCCGTCCCGCGCGGCAGCGCTCCAGCAGCGCGCCCGCACCCTGGCCGGCAACGCCCTGGCGGTCGCCACGTCCCGGGGTGACGCCGCGGTGATCGCCCTGACGGCCGAGCGGATGGAGGCCCACACGGGCCCGGTACGGGACCTCGCCAGCGCGTGAGGCAGGGCCCGTGAGGCAGGGCCCGCCGCCCCACCGATCCCCGGCCCGGCCGGCGGCCGGTTCACTCCACCGGGCCATCGACCCCGGCCCACTTCCGGCCGGGGCGGGACTTTGACGACCCAGCAGTAAAGGCCGGGCCCCGCACCATCGGTGCGGGGCCCGGCCGGATGCCCGTCGGCAGCGGTGACGTCGGTGGACGTCGTCGGCGGTCAGCCGAGCCGCTTCACCAGCGCACGGTATTCGTCCCACAGCTCCTTCGGCGTGTGGTCACCGAAGGTGTTGAGGTGCTCGGGGACCAGCGCCGCCTCCTCGCGCCAGACCTCCTTGTCGACGGAGAGCAGGAAGTCGAGGTCGGTCTCGCTGAGGTCGAGGCCCTCGGTGTCCAGCGCGCCCTTGGCGGGCAGCACGCCGATGGGGGTCTCCACGCCCTCGGCCTTGCCGTCCAGCCGCTCGACGATCCACTTGAGCACCCGGCTGTTCTCGCCGAAGCCCGGCCACACGAAGCGGCCCTCGTCGTCCTTGCGGAACCAGTTGACGTAGTAGATCTTCGGCAGCTTGGACTGGTCCTTGTCCTTGGCCACATCGATCCAGTGGGCCATGTAGTCGCCCATGTTGTAGCCGCAGAACGGCAGCATGGCGAACGGGTCGCGGCGCAGCTCGCCGACCTTGCCCTCGGCCGCGGCGGTCTTCTCGGACGCCACGTTCGCGCCGAGGAAGACGCCGTGCTGCCAGCTCAGCGACTCGGTCACCAGCGGGACCGCGCTGGCCCGGCGACCACCGAAGAGGATCGCCGAGATCGGCACACCCTTGGGGTCCTCCCACTCGGGCGCGATGATCGGGCACTGGCCGGCCGGGGTGGTGAACCGGGCGTTGGGGTGGGCCGCCGGGGTCTCCGACTCCGGCGTCCAGTCGTTGCCCTTCCAGTCGATGAGGTGGGCGGGGGTCTCCTGGGTCATGCCCTCCCACCACACGTCACCGTCGTCCGTCAGCGCCACGTTGGTGAAGACGGAGTTGCCCCACAGGGTCTTCATGGCGTTGGCGTTGGTGTGCTCACCGGTGCCGGGCGCGACGCCGAAGAAGCCGGCCTCGGGGTTGATCGCGTAGAGGCGGCCGTCCTCGCCGAAGCGCATCCAGGCGATGTCGTCGCCGATGGTCTCGACCGTCCAGCCGGAGATCGTGGGCTCCAGCATGGCGAGGTTGGTCTTGCCACAGGCGGACGGGAAGGCGGCGGCCACGTACTTCGACTCGCCCTGCGGCGGGGTCAGCTTGAGGATCAGCATGTGCTCGGCCAGCCAGCCCTCGTCGCGGGCCATCACCGACGCGATGCGCAGGGCGTAGCACTTCTTGCCGAGCAGGGCGTTGCCGCCGTAGCCGGAGCCGTAGGACCAGATCTCGCGGTCCTCGGGGAAGTGCGAGATGTACTTGGTGGAGTTGCACGGCCACGGTACGTCCGCCTCGCCCTCCGCCAGCGGGGCGCCGAGGGTGTGCACCGCCTTGACGAAGAAGCCGTCCTCGCCGAGCTCGTCGAGGACCGGCTGTCCCATCCGCGTCATCGTGCGCATCGAGACCGCGACGTACGCGGAGTCGGTGATCTCCACGCCGAGGGCGGACAGCGGCGAGCCCAGCGGGCCCATGCAGAACGGAACGACGTACATCGTCCGGCCCTTCATCGCACCGCGGAAGATGCCGCCCTCACCGGCCGTGCCCGTGAAGATCTCCCGCATCTCGGCGGGCGCCTTCCAGTGGTTGGTCGGGCCGGCGTCCTCCTCCTTCTCGGAGCAGATGAAGGTGCGGTCCTCGACGCGGGCCACGTCCGAGGGGTCGGAGGCGGCGTAGTACGAGTTGGGGCGCTTGATCGGGTCGAGCTTCCGGAACGTGCCCTTGTCGACGAGCTCCTCACACAGGCGCTCGTACTCAGCCTCCGAGCCGTCACACCAGACGACCCGGTCGGGCTGGGTGATCGCTGCAATTTCGTCGACCCAGGCAACGAGGCCCTGGTGACGGGTCGGGACGGTGGGAGCCGCGTTGTCGCGCGCCACGATCGCTCCTAGATGAGGGTGTGGACGGATATATGCCCGGTGTGCCGGGAAAATCCGCTTCTTTTGTTTGTTGCCCCTTGGGGGCCGCGACCCGGATGCTTCGTGACCGCTCATCCGGTGCCGTCCGCACTCATTTGATCATCCGACCCGAATACCGATCTGTCCAGAGGGCGCCTTCGTGACCGTCACCACTCGTGGACGGCCCGGTAACCTACGGTCGCGTAGCTAGCATTGCGCCATGACTTCCGCGCCTGACGCCGCCGAGAACCGGCCCACCGCCGCGTCCCCCGCGATGGCGGCGGTCGCCGCCGCGGCCGCACCGCTCAAGCCCAAGCTCCGCGGATGGCTGCATGCGGGAATGTTCCCCGCCGTCCTGCTCTCCGGTGTATTCCTGACCGCACTCGCCGACAGCCCCCGCGGCCGACTGGCCTGCGCCATCTACACCCTGACCGCCTGCCTGCTCTTCGGCGTCAGCGCCCTTTACCACCGCGGCAATTGGGGCCCGCGCGCGGACGGCATCCTGCGGCGACTCGACCACGCCAATATCTTCCTGATCATCGCCGGCACCTACACCCCCTTCACGATGCTGCTCGTGCCCGGCTCACGCGGGCAGCTGCTGCTCTGGGCGATCTGGGCCGCCGCCCTGGCCGGTATCGCCTTCCGCGTCTTCTGGGTCGGCGCGCCCCGCTGGCTCTACACCCCCTGCTACATCGCCATGGGCTGGGCCGCCGTCTTCTTCCTCCCCGATTTCCTGCGCACCGGCGGGGTCGCCGTCCTCGTCCTCGTCGTCGTCGGCGGTCTGCTCTACAGCGCCGGCGGCATCATCTACGGCATCAAGCGCCCCAACCCCTCCCCCCGCTGGTTCGGCTTCCACGAGGTCTTCCACTCCTTCACGCTCGCCGCCTTCGTCGTCCACTACGTCGGCATCTCGCTGGTGGCGTACACCCACGCCTGAGCCGCCGGCGCCGCGCACGACTCCCGCAGTCCGCACAGCTCGCACAGCCCAGGTGACTCACGCTCCGTGTATCACCGTGCTTCACAGCGTGACACACGCCACTGACAACGGCGGGGGCCCGGCCGCCGCACCGGCCCTCGCCCGACCGTGGCCGGACGGTCGACCGGTGCCCGAGAATGCTGGGCATGGTCTCCGCACGCACCGCCGCCGCCCGCCCCGGACCGCCGAAGCCCGGGCTGCGGGAGCGGAAGAAGATCAAGACCCGGCAGGCGATCCGGCGGGCCGCGTACCGGCTCTTCGCGGAACAGGGCTACGACGCGACCCCCGTCGACCGGATCGCCGAGGCCGCCGAGGTCTCGCCGAGCACGGTCTTCCGGTACTTCCCCACCAAGGAAGACCTCGTGCTCACCGACGAGTACGACACCGTGCTGGCCACCGGGCTGCGGTCGCGGCCGGCGGACGAGCCGATCGTCGAGTCGGTCCGCCAGGTCACCATCGAGGCGCTGCACCACCTGACCCCCGAGGACCGCGGCGACCTCGTCCAGCGCATCCGGCTGGTCAGCGAAGTGCCCGCCATCCGCGGCCGCACGGCGGAGAACACCGCCCGGAACACCGCCACCATCAGTGCCGTGCTGGCCGAGCGCACCGGCCGCCCGGCCGACGATCTGGAACTCCGGGTCATCAGCGCGGCGGTCCTGGCCGCCCTCCAGGAGGCGATGCTGGCCTGGGTGGCGGGGGCCGGGACGCCCGGGGAAGGCGGGAAGCCCGGGGAGGGCCGGACGCCCGGGGAAGGCGGGAGACCCGGCAAGGACGGTACGCCTGGTCTGGAGGCGCTGGTCCGGCTGATCCACCAGACGATGGACGTGCTGGCGCGTGGGCTCACGCCGTAGTGGCGGGGGCCTCCGGGGACGGTGCGGCGCCCGGGCTGGCCGCCGGCTCGCCCAGGCGTGCGGCGAGCCGCGCCCGTAGTTGAGAGAGCCGCTCGATACGGGCGTCCAGGTCCGCCAGCCGGCGCCGGGCCACCGCTTCGGCCGTGGAACACCACTGCGCCCGCGGGTCCTTGGGGATCAGTGCGGGCACCCCCTCGGGCGGCATGGTGCGCAGCAGATGCGCGAAGGCCCGAACGTCGCCCACCGTCAGCCCGGCTTCCCGCAGTTCGCGGACCGCCCGCAGCCGGCGGATGTCCTCGGTGTCGTAGACCCGGTGCCCGGAGGGGGTCCTCCGGGCCGTCACCAGGCCCTGCTGTTCGTAGTAGCGCAGCGCCCGCGGTGTCATCCCGGCGGCCGCCGCGGCGTCCCCGATCCGCATCGACGTCTCCCGGGGCGGTAAGGCCGGTTGCGCCTCGTCCCGTACGCGCCCCCGGTCCTCCGCTCCTCCCTCGCGGTCCCCCGTGCCGTTCAGCGCCCGCTCGCCTCCTCGCCGCCCGCCCCGTTCAGGACTCCTTCGATCCCGGTCGCCGCGTCCAGCAGTGCCTCGTCCGCGCCCTCGGCGGCGATGAGTTGGAGCCCCAGCGGCAGCCCGTCGGCGGCCCGCCCGGCGGGCAGGCTGAGGGACGGCAGACCGGCGTTGCTCCACGGCAGGCACATGATCGACGTGCCGGTGGTGGTGAGATCGGCAGGGGCCGGGCCGGTGGCCGCCGGGGCGAGCCACAGATCGATACCGGCCCCGGCCGACGCTTCCGCGAGTCGCGTGCGGAACGCGGTGCGGCGGGTCCGGGCCGCCTCGTAGGCCGCGTCCCTGATCGCCTGCCCCTGCCGGACGGCCGCCGTGGTCTGCTCGCGGTAGCGGTCGCCGAAGCGCGCGAACCAGTCGGCATGGGCCCGGGCCACCTCGTAGCGGTTCATCGTGAACAACTGCTCCACGACCGCGTCGAAGTCGTCCATCACCGGGACCTCGCGGATCTCGTACCCGGCGGCGCCCAGCTGCGCGCGCTGCTCCTTGAAGGCGCGCAGTGCTTCCGCGCCGGCGCGCTCCAGATAGGGGCCCACCGGCACGCCCAGCACCGGGCGCGCGAGCTGGCCGGGGCGCGCGGCCGGCTCCGGACGCCCCGGGCCGCCGCGCCCGCCGTCGAGCAGCACCGAGGCGGCGAGGGCGACACCTGCCACATCCGTGGCGTACCACCCCAGGGTGTCGAAGCTGAGGGCGTTGGGGATCACGCCGTCGAGCGGTATCCGCCCGTAGGTGGGCTTGAAGCCGACCACGCCACAGTAGGCCGCGGGCCGGATCATCGAGCCGACGGTCTGCGTCCCGATGGCCAGCGGCACCATGCCGGCCGCGACCGCGGCCGCCGAGCCACTGCTCGAACCCCCGGGCGTATGAGCCGGGTTGTGCGGATTGCGGGTCGGGCCGGGGGCCGTGACCGCGAACTCCGCGGTGACGGTCTTGCCCGCCACCAGGGCGCCGGCCGCGCGCAGCCGGTCCACCACGACGGCCTGCGCACCGGCCAGCGCCTCGGGCGGCAGGGCCGATCCGGCGCGGGTGGGCAGGCCGTCCACCCGCACGATGTCCTTGATGCCGACCGGTACGCCGTACAGCGCGGGCCGCCCGGCGGGGTCCGGCGGGCCGGCCGTCGCCAGCTCCCGCGCCGCCTCCAGGAGTCGCGTACGCCGCCCGTCCTCGGGCACGAACGCCCGCACCTGCGGGTCGACGGCGTCGATGCGGTCGCATGTGCGCCGCACCGCGTCGACGGGGTCGTCCGCGCCGGACCGCAGCGCCGCGGCCTCCTGGACGAGGGGCCGATGCCCCAGCAAGGTCATCACGCCCGCAGGCTACAACCGGCCACTGACAGCGGCCGGTTGGGCGACGGCGGCGGCAACGCCCGGCACGTTGGGTGACGGCCGCCGCAACGCCCGGCGTCCCGGCCGCTGACCGTACCTGTGCCCGGACCTCACAACTCCACGATGACCGCGCCCAGATGGCGACCCTCGGTGAGCTCGCGCAGCGCCCGCGGCGCCTGTTCGAGGCCCTGCAGCCGGGCGTGCGGGAAGGTGAGGGTGCCGTCCTGGAGGCCCGCGGCGAACCGTCGGTTCCACTGGGGGATCAGGTCCAGGTGGTTGTAGAGGGCGATGCCCCGCAGGGTGACGCTCCGGATGAGCAGCGAGAGGGTGTCGACCGCCACCTTGACGGCGGCCGTGCCGCCTTCGGAGAGCTGGCTGGCCAGTGCGCCCACGATGGCGACCCGGGCGTTGCGGTTGGCGAGGGCGAGAGCGGCCTCCAGTTGCTCGCCGCCGACGTTGTCGAAGACCGCGTCGATGCCGTCCGGGGCGGCCTCGCGCAGCTGCTCCTCGATCGGGCCCGCGCCGCGTATGACCACGGCGTCATAGCCCAGTTCCTTGATCAGGCGGTCGGCCTTCTGCTGTGACCCGGTGCTGCCGATGACCCGGGTCGCGCCGAACTGGCGGGCGATCTGGCCGGCCAGGGTGCCCACGCCGCCGGCCGCCCCGGTGACGAACACCGTGTCGCCGGGCCGCACTTCGGCGCCGCGCTCGATGCCCATCAGGGCGGTGGCGCCCTGGGAGAGGTACGCGGCGGGGTCGGGCATCAGGTCCGGGTCGAGGCGGGTCGCCGCGCCGACGTCGAGCAGTGCGTACTCCCGCCAGCCGAGTTGGTGTTCCACCAGGTCACCGGGGTTGAGGTCGGTGCCGGGGGCGGCCACGACCTCGCCGACCGCATGGCCGTGCAGCGGGGCCCCGACCTCGTAGGAGGGGATCGGCACGTCGTTGTGCTCGTCCATCAGGCTGCGCATCACGGCGCCGAGCCCCATGTGGGTGTTGCGGACCAGCACCTGGCCGGGCCCTGGTTCGGGGACCGGTACGTCCACGATCTCGAAGAGGTCATCGGTGACCGGCCCCGTGGGGCGGGCGGCCAGTCGGACTTCGCGGTATGTGCGGTTCGTCATGCCCCGAGGCTAAAACTTGACGCGCACGTCAAGGTCAATCCGGTCGCTGGACCTAGGACTTGGGGCGGGGACCCCGGGGCGGGCGCCGGATGTCCCTCAGGTCGCGCACCGAATGGCCCCTGGGGCGGGCGCCGAACGACCCTGAGGGCGTGCGCCGAATGTCCCTCGAAGCGCGCACCGAATACCCCACGGCCCGGGGCCGCCCCTGGGGAGGCCCCGGCTCATGGCGTCACCCCCGGAGTCGCTCCGCCAGCTCCTCCGGGTCCGTCGTGGGCCGCTCGCAGGTGAAGTGGCGGCACACATAGGCGGCGGGTTTGCCGTCGACCAGCGGGCGGCCCTTGAGGAGCGGCACCGCGTCGGCCTCCTCGGTCCCGGGTGTGCCCAGCGCGACGACCGCGCCCGGTGCCGTGCCGAGCAGCGCGGCGCGGTGCAGGGCGGCGGTGGCTGGGTCCCCCTGCGGGCCGACGACCGCGATCTCCCGCGGCCCGTCCAGCGCCGCCTCAGCGACCGCGAGCCCCCAGCCGATGAAGCGCGGGGCCCGGCCACCGAGCGCGGTGACGATGCCCAGGGCGCGTTCCGCGGCGCTCCGGTGGAGGTCACTACCGGTCAGCGCACCGTACGAGAGGAGCGCACCGGCCGCCGCGGTCCACCCGGAGGGCGACGCATTGTCGGTGGGGTCCTGGGGGCGTCGGATCAGCGACTCGGCGTCGGCCGCGGTGTCGTAGAGCGCGCCGTCCTCGGTGGTGAACTGGAGCAGCACGGTGTCCAGCAGGAAGCCGGCGAAGTCCACCCAGACGCCTTCGCCGGTGACCGAGGCGAGGGCGAGGAAGCCCTCGGCGACATCGGCGTAGTCCTCCAGGACGCCGGAGTTGGCGCCGGGGACCCCGTCGCGGGAGGTGCGGTGCAGCCGGGCGTGCCAGTCCATGTGGACGCGGACCAGCAGGTCGGCGGCGTCGGTGGCGGCCTGGACGAGATCGGGGCGGTCGAAGTAGGCACCGGTCTCGGCGAGCGCGGCGATGGCCAGGCCGTTCCACGCGGCGACGACCTTGTCGTCCCGTCCGGGGCGCGGCCGCTGCTCCCGCGCCGCCAGCAGCCGCTGCTTGACGGACACCACCCGCTCGGCGTCCACCAGGCCTTCGGTGTCCGGGAGTTGGAGCACCGAGGCCCCCTCCTCGAAGGTGCCCTCCTCGGTGACGCCGAAGTACGTGGCGGCGAACTCCGCGTCCTTCTCCCCCAGTACGGCGCGCAGCTGCTCCGGCGTCCATACGTAGTAGGCGCCCTCGGCGTGCCGGCCGGTGCCGTCGTCGCTGTCGGCGTCCAGGGCCGAGGCGAAGCCGCCCTGGTCGGTGCGGAGCTCGCGGACCATGAAGTCGGCGGTCTCCACGGCGACCCGGCGGGCCAGGTCCGAGCCGGTGGTCCGCCACAGGTGCGCGTAGGTCCGGCACAGCAGGGCGTTGTCGTAGAGCATCTTCTCGAAGTGCGGCACGGTCCAGGTGGCGTCCACCGCGTAGCGCGCGAAACCGCCGCCGAGCTGGTCGTAGATGCCGCCGCGGGCCATCGCCGCGCAGGTCGCCTGCACCATCTCCAGGGCACCCTCCGAACCGGTGCGGGCGTAGTGGCGCAGCAGGAACTCCAGCACCATGGACGGCGGGAACTTGGGCGCCCCTCCGAACCCGCCGCGCACCGCGTCGAAGTCCCGGGTCAGACCCATCAGGGCGGCGTGCAGCTCGTCGGGCCGCGGCGGGCGCCGGTCGGCGGGCAGCGATTCGGTCAGCGAACGGCCGGCCAGGTCGGCCACGATCCGCCCGGCGACCTCGCCGACCTCGTCCCGCCGGTCGGCCCAGGCCGCGCGCACCCCTTGGAGGATCTGCCCGAACGACGGCATGCCGTGCCGCGGCTCCGGCGGGAAGTACGTACCGAAGTAGAACGGCTCGGCGTCGGGGGTGAGGAAGACGGTCATGGGCCAGCCGCCCTGGCCGGTGGCGGCCTGCACGGCCTCCATGTACACCGCGTCCACGTCCGGACGCTCCTCGCGGTCGACCTTGACCGCGACGAAGTGCTCGTTGAGCAGCGCGGCGGTGTCGGCGTCCTCGAAGCTCTCGTGGGCCATGACGTGGCACCAGTGGCAGGAGCTGTAGCCGACGCTGAGCAGCACCGGCACACCGCGCCGGCGGGCCTCGTCGAACGCCTCGGCGGACCACGGCCACCAGTCGACGGGGTTGTCGGCGTGCTGGAGCAGATACGGGGAAGTCTCATGGGCCAGGCGGTTCGGCATGGGTCCATCCTCTCCCACCGAGGCCCGGCATGACGGGAGCGGAGGGAGTTATCCACAGCCCTGCCGCAATCCGCGCGGAGGCGGAAGACTGTCGGTACGGCAAAGATCGCCGCCGGGGACGGCGGTAACTGCGGAGGGGGACGTCATGCCGGCTTCACTGGCTGCGCTGCGCGAGGACCATCGCGCGGCCGCGGAGGCCCTGTTGACCAGGGCCGTCGAGGAGGAGGTGCGCCGCTCGGGAGGGCGGCTGGACGGGACGGCGCTGCTCGGCAGAGCGCGGGCGGCGCTGGACGGTGTGGCGGGCAGCGCCGCCGAGGAGTACACCGCCTATGTCCGGGCGCTGGACGAGGCGGCCGCCGGCCGGCCCTCGCTGGGGCAGCGGCTGGCGCCGAGGGAGCTGGGCACCCCCGCGGTCGCCACGGCCGTCGCGGCGGTGGCGGCATTCGGCACGGACCTCGCGTACGGCACGGGCGCGGGCGCGGCGCTGGGGGTCGGGGCCGCGGTGCTGGTGGCGGGTGCGGCGGCGACGGTGCTGAAGCTGACCGCGGGCCACTGGCCGGCCGCGCACCGTGAGGCGGGGCGGCGGGGGCAGCCCGGCGGTGCGGAGCAGCTGCGGCTGCAGTGGCTGACGGCGCTGGAGGTGCGGGGCATCCGGCCGTTCCTGGACCAGCAGCGGATGCTGGCGGCGGCGGCCCGGAGCGGCGGTACGAAGGACGGCGCGGCAACCGCGAAGACCACCCGGGGGCCGCAGCTGCGCGGTGCCGACCGGAGCGCGGCGGCCCGGCAGCGGTCCGTACTGGAGCACTCGTTCTCCCAACTGCCGCAGCCGGACGGCCCGTTCGCCGGACGGCGGGCCGAGCTCGCCCGGATCGCGCAGTGGGTGCAGGCGGCCCGCGCGTCCACGGAGACCCGGCCGACCGTGGTGGTGCTGCACGGCGAGCCGGGATCGGGGCGTTCGGCGCTGGCGGTGCGGGCCACCCACCAGCTGCGCGACCAGTTCCGCGGCGCCTGTGTGGTGGACCTGCGCGGGGACACCCCGGGCGAGGCGCCGCTGCCGACCCGGGACGCGCTGCTGCATCTGCTCAACCGTCTCGGCGCGCCGCGCGAGCAGCTGCTGTTCCGCGAGCGCCCCTCCCAGGAGCAGCACGTCAAGCGGCTCACCGAGCTGTACCACCAGCATCTGACGGGCCTGCCGGTGACGGTCCTGCTGGACGACGCCGTGGACCCGGAGCAGGTCCGCACGCTGGTGCCCGAGCGGTCCGACAGCCTGGTGCTGGTGACGTCCCGGGAGCCGCTGAAGCTGCCCGAGGACCTTGAGGCGTGGGTGCACCACCTCCCGGTGGGGCCGTTGGACACCGCGGGTACCGAGGAGCTGCTGCGCGCCGCCGCGGCGGCCGGCGAGGGGGCGGCGGGCCCGCGGGAGCCCCGGCCCCGGCCGGCGGACGCCCCGGCGGAGCCGTACGACGCCCGGGCGCTCGACGAGATCTCCGGGCTGTGCGGGGGCCTGCCGCTGGCGCTGCGGGTGGTGGGTTCCTCGCTCGGCCCGCGCACCCCCGCCGAGCTGGCCGCCGCCCTGGCGGCCGGTCCCCCGGCCGCGCCGGTGGAGCGGGCGCTGGCGCTGGGCTACGCCGACCGGCCCGAGCCGGCCCGGCGGCTGCTGCGCCGGCTGGCGCTGGTGGGCCAGGCGAGCCTGGGGGCGGCGGCCGCCGCGGCGCTGCTCGGCGTCGAGAACGCCGAGGCCGAACGGCAGTTGACCGCCCTGGCCCGGGCCGGCCTGATCGAGCACGTCCGCGGCGAGCGCTACCGCCTGCACACCCTGGTGCACACCTTCGCGCACGCCCGGCTGATGGACGAGGAGGAGCCCGGTGAGCGCGGTGCGGCCCAGGAGCGGCTGATCCGCGGCTATGCGGAGCTCGCCGACTCGGTGATCCGGCTGGTCGACGGCCGGACCTCGACCCGCGCCGACCGCTTCGGTTCGCACGGCTTCACGTCCCTGGACGCGGCCCTGCAGTGGCTGGACGACGAGTCCAGCTTCATCACGGCCGCGCTGCGCCATGCCGACCAGGACGTCGACCAGGCGGCGGTCTCGCACCTGCTGGGCGCGCTGGCCGACTACTGCCTGCTGCGCGGTGACCTCTACCGCCTCGGGGAGCTGAGCGAGCTCACCCGGGCCGTCGGCCAGGGGCTGCTGGTCCGCTCGGTGCAGTGGCGTACGGGTGTGGCGGCCCGGCAGCTCGGCGAGCTGGACAAGGCGCGGACGACCCTGTCGTCGGTGGTCGATCTCTACTTCGAGGCGGAGCATCCGGCGGGCGCCGCGCGGGCGTTGCGCGATCTGGGCATCACCCTCCAGCAGCAGGGCAATCTCCAGGAGGCCACGGTCAAGCTCCGGGAGGCGCTGGAGCTGCAGTCAGCGCCGGACATGCACGGCGACCGGGCCTGGACGCTGCACGCCCTCGCGGCCGTGGAGCGGGACCGGGCGCGGCTCGCCGAGGCCCTCGCCATGCTGCGGGAGTCCCTGGAGCTGCACGAGGAGAGCGAGAGCCTGCACGGCCAGGCGTGGGCACACTTCCAGCTCGGCCAGGTGTATCTGCGGACGGGCGAGGTGCCGCGGGCCGAGCAGTCGCTGCACGCGGCGCTGGAGCTGTACGGCCGTACCCAGGACGAGCGCGGCGCGGCCTGGGCGATGACCCAGCTGGCCCGGGCCCGGCTGGTGGCCGGCGAGCCGGGGCCGGCGGCCGACCAGCTGCGGCAGGCGCTGCCGCTGCACCGCCAGCACGAGGACGCCCGTGGTGAGGCGTGGACGATGTACTACCTCGGCCAGGCACTGGAGGAGCGCGGCGAACGGGACGCGGCGCTGCGGCAGTTGGAGCGCTCGCGGACGATGTTCAGCCGGATGCAGGACGGCTACGGCCTGGCCTGCGCCCGGCACCACTCCGGGCGGGTCACCCGCGATCTGCGGGCCGAGCAGACCGGTTCGCTGCGCAACAGCGGCTTCGCCCGGCAGCTGCTGCAGGACGCCCGCAAGGACTTCGCCCGGATCGGGGTGCCGCACGGTGAGGCGTGGTCCTGCCTGGAGCTGGTGATCATCGACGCCGGCAACGGGCGGGCGGCCCAGGCGCTGGAGCTGGCCGACGAGGCGGCCGGGATATTCGCCGGGTACGGCGACCGGCGCGGCGAGGACTGGGCGCGCTTCCTGCGCTGCACGCTGCTGCCGTTCGCCTCACCGGGCGGTTCGGTGGTGGGCACGGCCGTCGCGCAGGAAGAGCTGGACCGGCTCATACGCGACAAGCACGCGACCCGCGACGCCAAGCTGGAGGACTGCGCGGAGGCGTTCGCCCTGCTGCTGGAGCGCGGCGTGGAGCCGGAGACGGGCTGGCAGGCATGGCGACTCGGCATGGTCCCGGACCGCCACGCCCGCGAGGTCATGGGCGTCCTGGCCACGGCCGTGGGCGACTGACGGCCCCACGGTCGGGAGCGCCACCGGCGGCAACCACAGGCTCCGGGGTGCCCGTCGAGAACCCCCGGGGTACGCGTCGCCAGGCCCGAGGTGCTCAGCAGCAGGCCCCGGGGTGCTCGTCGACGGCCACCGCAACAGGCCCCGCAGCGCCCGTCGCCGCACGCAACAGCCCGGCCGCACGCGACGGCTCGGCCGCGCGCCACGACCTGGCCGCACGCGACGGCCTGCCATCGCACGCGACGGCCGCCATCGCACGAACAGCTCGTCGTCGCACGCAACGACTCGTTCGTCGCACGCGACGGCTCGCCGGCCGCTTGGGCCGGCGAGCCGCCGGGGCGGTCAGCCGGTCGCTGCCAGGAGACCGGCCGTCGACCGCACCCGGCCTTCGGGCGTCCTCAGCTGGTCTTCGGCTTCGGGGCGGACGGGGTGGAAGGGGCGGCGGAGGCGGTGGTGCCCGCCTCGCCCTCCGCCGGCTGCTCCTCGAAGTTGACCTTCTTCATCTGCTTGTTCATGGACTTCATCAGCAGCCACACGGCGCCGCCGATGACCGCGAAGACGATGAAGCCGAGGACGCCGGGGGTCACCTTGTTCTTGTCGAAGCTGTCGGCAAGGGTGACGAAGTGCGTCAGGGCGAGGGTGCTGGTCGCGCTCATCATGGGGTCAATTGTTGCGGATGCCCGCGAAGAGGTCGTCCTCGGGGAGGGAAGTGTCCACGAGCGACTTCGCGAGCTCGTACTCCTCCGTCGGCCAGACCTCGCGCTGGATGTCCATCGGCACCCGGAACCACCCGCCGTCGGGGTCGATCTGGGTGGCGTGCGCGATCAGTGCCTTGTCGCGGATCTCGAAGAACTCGTCGCACGGGATGTACGTGGTCAGCGTGCGCTCGCGGCGCTCGAACTGCTTCCAGCGCTCCAGCCACTCGCCGTACGGCGACTCCATGCCGCGGGCCAGCAGGGCCTCGTGCAGCGCGATGGTGCGCGGCTTGTTGAAGCCCTGGTTGTAGTAGAGCTTCAGCGGCTGCCAGGGCTCACCGGCCTCCGGGTACTTCTCCGGGTCGCCGGCCGCCTCGAAGGCCACCATCGTGATCTTGTGCGTCATGATGTGGTCCGGGTGCGGGTAGCCGCCGTTCTCGTCGTAGGTCGTGATGACCTGCGGCTTGAACTCACGGATCAGCTTGACCAACCGCCCGGCGGCCTCGTCCACGTCCTGGAGCGCGAAACAGCCCTCGGGGAGCGGCGGCAGCGGATCGCCCTCGGGCAGCCCGGAGTCGACGAATCCGAGCCACTCCTGCTTGACGCCGAGGATCTCCCGGGCCTCGTCCATCTCCTTCTTGCGGACCTCGTGGATGTGCTCCTCGATGTACGGGTCTCCCTGGAGCTTGGGGTTGAGGATGGAACCTCGCTCACCGCCTGTGCAGGTGGCGACCAGCACGTCCACCCCCTCGGACACGTACTTGGCCATGGTGGCCGCACCCTTGCTCGACTCGTCGTCGGGGTGGGCGTGCACCGCCATCAAACGCAGCTGCTCAGTCAAGACTCGATCCTCAGTTAAGGGCCGGAGAAGATGCCTCCTATAGTGACCGAAGCGAGGGGGCGCTGTATTCCCCGGGGCGGGGACCCCCCGGGGGTTCCCGAGCCGGTTCCAGGTCCCCGTACCAGGAGGATGGATCGATGGCCGCGGTGCGCGAAGGGCTCCCGGACGGACGCTACGGCCGCTCCGCTGACCAGCGCGCGGACCGCAAGCTCAAGATCATCGGCACGGTGCTCGGCGCCGGGCTCCTGGGTGTGGTCGGCTGGGCCGGCGTGTCGTACATCTCAGGGCAGGAGCTCAGCGGCCGGGTGATCACCTGGGACGCGGTGTCCGACCACGCCGTCAAGGTCCATCTGGAGGTCGTCAAGAGCGCCGACGACAAGGGCGTCTGCACCCTGCGCTCACAGTCCGCGGACGGCTCCGAGGTCGGCCGCAAGGACGTCACGATCGACCAGCGCACGGGCCAGGTGGACACCGAGGTCACGCTCCGGACGACGAGGCGCGCGACCAACGCGGTACTGGTCGGCTGTACGTCGTCGTAGGCCCGCACGGACCCGTCGCAGGGACCTCACGGACCCGTCGCAGGGACCGATAGGGACCGCACGGACCCGGCGTAGCAAGCCCCCTCGATTCCTCGCCCCTGTCCAGGGCGGACCGAGGCACGCGCGGCGTGCACAGGTACCGTCGCAGCTACCCTCCGCCACCGTCCGCCCCTCGGGTGCCTCGCGCGCCGTACTCCGGCATGGCGTGTCGTGACCGCCTCTGATCAGCGATGATGCGTTCCTGTGCGGTCACTGTGAATTTCCTCTTCCCCGTTTTGTGCCGGAATTGTTAGGCTCGTGGTTTCGCCCACCCGTGAAGGCGCAAACCTTCCTGGTAGGGCGTTTGATTTATCCCCAGTACCGACGAGGAGCACCTGTGACCCAGACCAGCGAGAACGTCACCTGGCTGACCCAGGAGGCGTATGACCAGCTCAAGGCCGAGCTGGAGTACCTGTCTGGTCCCGCACGCGCCGAGATCACCGAGAAGATCCAGGCGGCCCGCGAGGAAGGTGACCTGAAGGAGAACGCCGGGTACCACGCGGCCAAGGAAGAGCAGGGCAAGCAGGAGCTTCGGGTCCGGCAGCTCACGCAGCTGCTGCAGACCGCGAAGGTCGGCGAGGCCCCCGCCGCCAACGGCGTCGTCGCTCCCGGCATGGTCGTCACCATCGCGTTCGACGGGGACCCGGACGACACGCTGTCGTTCCTCCTGGCCTCGCGGGAGTATGCGAGCTCGGAGATCGAGACCTACTCCCCGCAGTCGCCGCTGGGTACGGGCGTGAACGGCAAGAAGATCGGTGCCGACGCGGAGTACGAGCTCCCCAACGGCAAGAAGGCGAGCGTGAAGATCCTCGACGCCAAGCCTTACACCGGCTGATCCACGGGACGCCCCCAGACGTACGAAGCGGCCCGGAGCCTCGCGCTCCGGGCCGCTTCGCCGTGTGTGCGGCCGTCGCGGTGTGTCCGACGCTCGCCGTACGTCCGGCCCTCGCCGTACGTCCAGCCCTCGCCGTATGCCCGACGCTCGCCGTACATCCGACGCTCGCCCCCTGCGGGCCACCCACACGGCCCACACAGCCCCCGCCGGCCCCCTCGCTCCGCTCAGGCCGTCGCCGAGCGGTACTTGCGGACCGCCAGCGTCCGGAACACCGCGATGATCAGGACCGACCAGATCACCGAGGCCAGCACCGGGTGCTCCATCGGCCAGGCGCCGGTCACCGACTTGGGCATCCGGTCGATCGTGTTGCCGAACAGCTCGCGCGCCGCGGCCACCGTCGCACTGAACGGGTTCCACTCCGCGACGTGCTGGAGGAAGGTCGGCATGCCGTTGACCGGCACGAACGCATTGGAGATGAAGGTCAGCGGGAAGAGCCAGATCAGCCCGCCGGAGGTGGCCGCCTCGGGCGTACGCACCGACAGTCCGATCAGCGCGCCGATCCACGAGAAGGCGTAGCCGAGCAGAAGCAGCAGGGCGAAGCCGGCCAGGACCTCGGCGAGGTTCTCGTGGGTGCGCCAGCCGATCAGCAGCGCGACGACCGCCAGCACCACCATCGTCAGCGCGGTCTGCACGAGGTCGGCCAGGGTCCGGCCGGTCAGCACCGCACCCCGGGACATCGGCAGCGACCGGAAGCGGTCGATGAGGCCCTTGTGCATGTCGTCGGCGATCCCGGCGCCGGCGCCCGCCGTGGCGAACGTGACGGTCTGCGCGAAGATCCCGGCCATCAGGAACTCGCGGTACGCCTGGGCGTCGCCCACCGGTGCGCCGGGGATGTTGATCGATCCGCCGAAGACGTAGGTGAACAGCACCACGAACATGATCGGCTGGATCAGCCCGAAGATCACGACCTCGGGAATCCGCACCATTCGGATCAGGTTCCGCTTGGCCACGACCAGGGAGTCGCGCACCAGCCGGCTGATGCCGCCGCGGGCCGTCGGGGCTCCGAGCGGCGTACCGCCGGCGCCCCCGGTCGCCGGGCCCGCCGTACTCGCCGTGGTCATCGCACGCCCTCCTTACGGTGCCCGGCGGCGCTCGCCGGGCGACTGCCGTCCGTCGTCCCGCTCCGTTCCGTACCGCCGCCACCGGCGCCCCCGGCGCCACCGCCGCCATCGGCACCGGCACCGGCACCGGCACCGGCACCGCGACCGTCGGCACCGTCGCCGTCCGCGGACTCGGCGGCGTGCCCGGTCAGCGCGATGAAGACGTCGTCGAGGGTCGGGCGGCGCAGGCCGATGTCGTCGATCTCCACGCCCCGGACGTCCAGTTCGCGGATCACCTCGGCGAGCAGCTTGGCGCCGCCGGTGACCGGGATCGTCAGCCTGCGGATGTGCGGCTCGACCGTGCCGTCCCCCTTGGCGAAGCCGCGCAGCACCTCGTCGGCGATGGTCAGGTGCTCGGGGGCGTGCACCACGACCTCGACGCGCTCGCCGCCGGTGCGCGCCTTGAGCTGGTCGGAGGTGCCGCGGGCGATGACCTTGCCGTGGTCGACGACGCAGATGTCGTGCGCGAGGCGGTCGGCCTCCTCCAGGTACTGCGTGGTAAGCAGCAGGGTCGTACCGCCCGCGACGAGCTCCTGGATGACGTCCCACAGCGCCTGGCGGTTGCGCGGGTCCAGGCCCGTGGTCGGCTCGTCCATGAACATCACCGGCGGGCTGACGACCAGCGCGGCCGCGAGGTCGAGCCGGCGGCGCATCCCGCCGGAGTAGGTCTTGGCGGTGCGGTCCGCCGCATCGCCGAGGTGGAAGCGTTCCAGGAGTTCGGCGGCCCGGCGCTTGGCGTCCCGGCCGCTCATCTGGTAGAGCTGCCCGACCATCGTCAGGTTCTCCCGACCGGTCAAGTACTCGTCCACCGCGGCGAATTGGCCCGAGAGGCCGATGGAGCGGCGTACCTTGTCGGGATGGGCGAGCACATCGATCCCGGCAACCTCCGCCTTGCCGTGATCGGGTCGGAGCAGGGTCGTCAGGACACGTACGGCGGTGGTCTTGCCGGCACCGTTCGGGCCGAGCATGCCGAGCACGGTTCCTTCCGGAACGTCGAGGTCGACGCCGTCCAGTGCCCTCACGGCGCCGAAGGTCTTCACCAGCCCTTCGGCGTAAATGGCGCCTGGCATATGGGTACCCCCATGACTTGGGTGAGTTCCAGGTCGAAATATGTCGAATGTTACGTTCGGCGGCCAGATCCCACTTCGGGGCATATGTCCGCAGCAGGACGCCATGGCGTGCACGGCACACCGGCATCCCGCACTCGGGATGCTACTCCGGAACGCGATACATCGCGATACAAATAATCGGATCGGGTGTTCGAGGTGCCCGGCGGCCGGCCCTGGGCCCGCTGGCAGCCCGCCGCAGCCCGCACCGACCCACGCCCGCCTCACTCCAGGACGACGTAACCCGCCTCCGCGAGCGCCGTACGCACCTCGTCGCAGTGCTCCGGGCCCTTGGTCTCCAGGTGCAGTTCCACCTCGACCTCGGTCAGCCCGAGCCGCGGATCGGTCCGTACGTGCCCCACGTCGAGGATGTTCGCGTCGACCAGCGTCAGCACCCCGAGCAGGTGCTCCAGCGCCCCCGGCCGGTCCGTCAGCCGCAGCCGCAGCGAGAGGTAGCGGCCCCCCGCGGCCATGCCGAACCGCAGGATGCGCTGCATCAGCAGCGGATCGACGTTCCCGCCGGACAGCACCGCCACCACCGGCCCCTCGAACGACCCCGGATCGGCGAGCAGCGCCGCCACCGGACTCGCCCCGGCCGGCTCGACCACCAGCTTCGCCCGCTCCAGGCACAGCAGCAGCGCACTGGACAGGTCGTCCTCGCTGACCGTCCGGACCTCGTCCACCAGCCGCTGGACGATCCCGAAGGTCACATCGCCGGGCCGCCCGACCTTTATGCCGTCCGCCATCGTCGACAGCCCCTCGATCGCCACCGGGTGCCCGGCCGCCAGCGACGGCGGATAGCAGGCCGCGCCCGCTGCCTGCACCCCGACGACCTTCACGTCCGGCCGCAGCGCCTTGACCGCCAGCGCGATCCCCGCGACCAGCCCGCCGCCGCCGATACCGACCACGACGGTGCGCACCTCCGGGCACTGTTCCAGGATCTCCAGCCCGACCGTGCCCTGACCGGCGATGATGTCGCGGTGGTCGAAGGGGTGGATGAAGACCGCACCGGTCTTCCGTGCGTACTCCTGGGCGGCGGCCAGCGCCTCGTCCACCACATGGCCGTGCAGCCGCACCTCGGCACCGTATTCGCGGGTGGCCGCGACCTTCGGCAACGGGGCGCCGACCGGCATGAACACGGTGGACCGCACGCCGAGCAGGGACGCCGCGAGGGCCACCCCCTGGGCGTGGTTGCCGGCGCTCGCGGCCACCACACCGGCGGCCCGTTCCTCCGCGGAGAGCCCGGCGATCCGTACGTAGGCGCCGCGGATCTTGAACGAACCGGTGCGCTGGAGGTTCTCGCACTTGAGGTGGACGGGCGCGCCGACCAGCCCGGACAGATAGCGGCTGCCCTCCATCGCGGTGGCCCGCGCCACGCCGGAGAGCATCTTGTGCGCCTCCCGGACGTCCTCGATCGTGACCGGGGCGGTCGCCGGGCCGAGGTCCGGCAGTTCCGCGCCGGCCGGGCCGGAGTCGGGACGGGACTCGTGCGGCGGACGCGACGGATGAGGTGGATGAGGCGAACGCGGCGGATGAGGCGTATGAGCAGCCATACCGCCAGTCTCGCAGTTCGACGGTGGCCGGGCCCGCCCGCCCATGGGCACCAACGGGAGTTACGGCGCGTTATCGGAATGGACGGCGCAGGTACGCACCGCGCTGGGTCCGCGTACGCTGTCCTCCCATCCATACGCACTTCCACCGAAGCGAGCTCCCGGCCATGCCCACCTCTTCGGACATGACGACCCACACCGACCCCGCTCTCCTCGACGCGCTGCAGCACCAAGTGGCCGTCTTCGCCCGCCGCGCCGAACAGAGCCGGCTCGGCGGTGTCGGACAGGCGCGCAATTCCATGGACCGCGCCGCCTACCTGCTGCTCAACCGCCTCGACCAGGAAGGCCCGATGGGCGTCAAGGCCCTGGCCGCCGGCATGGGCATCGACTCCTCCACGGTCACCCGGCAGGTCGCCCCGCTGGTCGACTCCGGGCTCGTCAGCCGGGCCACCCACCCGGAGGACGGCCGCGCGGTGGTGCTCGAGTTGTCCGAGCGCGGCCACGCCCGGCTGGACGAGGTACGTGCCTCGCGCCGCGCGCTGATGGCCCTGGTCACGGAGAAGTGGACCGAAGAGGAGCGCGAGGCGTTCACGACGCTGCTGACCCGCTTCAACGCCTCCCTCTCCGACATCACCGCGTCCCTGACGCCTACGGGACAGGCGTCCTGACGCAGGCGGACCCGGTGGGCTGACGCCGCCCGCTCCGCCAGGCGTGGGCGCCGCACCCCGCCCGGCAGCCCGCCGCCCCCGCCGCCCGCGACATGCCGCCCCCGAGGCCCGGGAAATCGTCACGCCTCTTGACCGGGTGGCCGCACTGCCGTGCTATAGGAGCCCAGAGGTCGGGCGTCCGTCATCCGGGAGGCGCGGTGCGAGAGCGGCGGCTGGTACAGCAGCGCCGCCACGCCCGGGAGTTCGAGTCGTTCGTGGCGGGCGCGGCGGGGCGGCTGTGGCACGCGGCGACCCTCCTGACCGGCGAGCCCGCCGCCCATCCCGCCCCGGCCGCCGAGGAATTGCTGGTCCGCGCGCTGGCCCGGACCTACGCCGACTGGGACCGGCTGCGCGGCGAGGACCCGTACGAGCGCACCCGCCGGGAGCTAGCCGACCGATTCGCCCGCGACGCGTGGCAGCACCGCCGGCCGCGCGGCGGGCCGCTGGACCGGCTGACCCCGCAGGAGCGCCTGGTCCTCGTGCTGCGGCTGCACGAAGGGGTGGCCGAGGAGCAGACCGCGGCCCAACTCGGCCTGCCCACCGAGCGGGTGCGCGCGCTGTGCCGGCACGCCGTCGCCGCGCTCCGCAGCCACCGGCCGGCCGCGCCGTGAACCTCTTCCCCGAGACCGCCCTGCCGGACCCGGGCGTCCCCGACCGCAAGGAGACCGAGGCCCGGCGGATGCTGGCCGGGCTGCCGCTGCCGCCCGTACCGCCGGACCTGGCCGCCCGGGCCCTCGCCCGCGGCCGGCGACTGCGTGCGCACCGCCGGCTGCGGCGCCGCCTCGGCTGGCTGCTGGCGCTGCTCGCCGTGGCGGCGCTGGCCTGGACGGCCGCGGCCCAGCCCTGGCTCCCGCCGCCGTCCCGCACCACCCCTCCGATCGAGGGGTGGTGACGGACCCCTCCGGCGGAGGGGGGCCGGCAAATGGCAGGGGCTCAGCCCAGCGCCTGCGCGAGGTCGGCCAGCAGGTCCTCGGCGGACTCGATGCCGACCGAGAGGCGTACGAGGTCGTTGGGGACCTCCAGCTGCGAGCCGGCCGTCGACGCGTGCGTCATCCGCCCCGGGTGCTCGATCAGCGACTCGACGCCGCCCAGCGACTCACCGAGGGTGAACAGCTCCGACCGGTTGCAGACCTCGATGGCAGCCTGCTCGCCGCCCGCGACCTGGAACGACACCATGCCGCCGAACGACCGCATCTGCTTGGCCGCGACCTCGTGCCCAGGGTGCTCGGACAGCCCCGGGTAGTAGACCCGGGTCACCTTCTTGTGGGAGGCGAGCAGCTCCGCGATCCGCTCGGCGTTGGAGCTGTGCCGGTCCATCCGTACGGCGAGGGTCTTGATGCCGCGCATGACCAGCCACGCGTCGAACGGGCCGGCGACCGCGCCCATCGCGTTCTGGTGGTAGGCGAGTTCCCCACCGAGGGTCTCGTCATTGACGACCAGGGCACCGCCGACCACGTCGGAGTGGCCGCCCATGTACTTGGTCGTGGAGTAGACCACCACGTCCGCGCCGAGGGCGAGCGGCTGCTGGAGGTAGGGGCTGGCGAAGGTGTTGTCGACGACGAGCCGGACCCCGGCGTCCCGCGAGACGGCGGCCAGCGCCTCGATGTCGCTGATGCCGAGCAGCGGGTTGCTGGGCGTCTCCACCCAGATCAGCTTCGTACGGGGCCGCAGGGCCTCGCGCACGGACTGCGGGTCGGAGGTGTCGGCCACCGACCACTCCACACCCCACCGCTCGACGACCTTGGAGATCAGCCGGAACGTTCCGCCATAGGCGTCGTTGGGGATGATGATGTGGTCACCGGGGACCAGCAGGGTGCGCAGCAGGGTGTCCTCGGCCGCGAGACCGGACGCGAAGGCCAGCCCGCGGCGGCCACCGTCGAGCGCGGCGAGGTTCTCCTCCAGGGCGGTACGGGTCGGGTTCGCGCTGCGGCTGTACTCGTAACCGCCGCGCAGCCCGCCCACACCGTCCTGCTTGTAAGTGGATACCTGGTAGATGGGCGGAACCACCGCGCCGGTCGTGGGGTCGGGTTCCTGACCTGCGTGGATGGCAAGGGTTTCAAAATGCTGGTGGCGCTGTTCGCGCTGATCGCTCATGCCTGCCGAGGGTAGTCGGCCGCGCGGCCGACGTTCCCGGAACTTTCTGGTTGGCTTGATAGTGGATACGTACGAGGGGTCGCACACTGGTTCCCGCCCCGTCCCCTCAGCCCCGCCCGACCCCACCCGCCGCCCCCGAACCGCCCCGAACCGTCAGGGCGAAGCCCGCCCCCGACCGCCCCGAACCGCCCCCGCGATTGCCACTACAGCCGGCCGGCACCGTCCCCCTCCCCCCCGCCGCAGCCGCCCCCGACCACCACCGCCGGCCCACCCCACCCACCCGCCACCCACCACAGGTACAGGACACAGGACACACCCCATGGACGCTCTGCTGGTTCTCCTCGCCGCGCTCGCGCTGGGCGGCCTCGTCTTCCTGCCCTGGATGCGCCGCCGGCGGGCCGTCCAGCACACCCGGCAGGGGCTGGCGGTGGCCTCCGACCCGATGGCGGGCTACGGCTTCGTCCCGCTGGAGGAGCTGGACGTACGGCTGCCCGGCCCGGACCGGGAGCTGGAGGAGGCGCTGGACGCGGTGCGGCGTACGCACGACTGGCGCCCGGCGGCCGAGCTGCTGAAGTCCACCGGTGACGACTGGGAGCGCCGCTGGCAGCGGGTGCAGACGCTGGCCGGCGCGGCCGCGTTCGAGCTGGCCGCGGTCGGGGCGGGGCAGGAGGGCGGGCAGCGGACCGGCGGCATCTGGCTGCGCACCTGGCGCTCCGAGGCGCCCAAGGACCCCGGCGGCGCCGAGACGCACGCCCAGTTCCTCGTCGTCCAGGCGCTGCGGGACCCGGGCTCACAGGACTTCCGGATGATCCTGGAGGAGGCCCGTACGGTCTGCCGGGAGGCGGGCCTGCTGGCACCGGGCAGCCCGGTCCCGTACATCATCGAGCTGGCCGTGGCCCGCGGGCTGCACGACCGGCCCGCCGACTACGAGGAGCTGTGGTCCGAGGTCGCCCGGCGCGCCCCGCACCACATGGGCGCCCACCTCGCCGCCCTCCCCTACTGGTCCCAGAAGTGGCACGGCTCCCGCACGGAGGCCGAGGACTTCGCCGAGCGCGCCGCGGCCGGCGCCCCCACCGGCACCCTCCTGCCGGCCCTCCCCCTCTTCGCGGTCTACGAGCACCTGCCCGAGGCCAACATGGTCCGCAGCCTGTATCAGAGCGCGGTCGTCGAGCGCGCCATCGAGGGCGCCCACTTCGCCCTCCGCGAGGCCCCGGCCGACCACCCCATGGCCCCGCACGTCCGCCACCTGCTGGTCTGGTTCCTGGTACGCGCCGAACGCTACGCCGAGGCCATGGAGCAGCTGCGCCAGGTCGACGGCCACGTGGGCGCCGTCCCGTGGTCCTACGGCCGCAGCCCGGCCGCCGAATACGCCGCCTACCGCGCCCTGGCCATCGCCGGCTGGGAACAACTGGGCGGCACCTCCACGGGCTTCCCCCAGGACCGCCCGTAACCACGGCAGCACGCCCACGGGCTCCCCCCAGGACCGCCCGCAACCACGGCAGCACGCCCACGGGCTCCCCCCAGGACCGCCCGCAACCACGGCAGCACGTCCGCACCGGCACCCCGTCCTGCGACCGCGAGGCACCCGCACGCCCCGACTCACCCGCAAGGCACCCCGCACGCCGCCCCCGGAATGCGACCGCCGCCCCCAACGTTGACGTGGACCGAAGGAACCCGCCCCGCCTGAAGGAACCCGCCCCGCCTCCTCCTGACCCAAGGCCCGCCCCGCCCGCCGACCCACCCCGACCCGGAGCCGTCCCATGCTCTTCTCCCGCTTCAAGACCCAGCTCCCGACCCCCGAGGAAGCCCTCGAAGGCCGCCCCGAACCGGCCTTCGCCGTCCCCGAGCGGCACACCGTCCTCGGCAACCCGCTCCTGGGCCCGTACCCGGACGGCCTGGAGATCGCCGACTTCGGCCTGGGCTGCTTCTGGGGTGCCGAGCGAAAGTTCTGGCAGACCGAGGGCGTCTGGACCACCCTCGTCGGCTACCAGGGCGGCCACACCCCGAACCCCACCTACGAAGAGGTCTGCAGCGGCCACACCGGCCACACCGAGGCCGTCCGCGTCGTCTACGACCCGGCAGTGGTCCCCTACACGTCCCTCCTGAAGCTCTTCTGGGAGTCCCACGACCCCACCCAGGGCTTCCGCCAGGGCAACGACATCGGCACCCAGTACCGCTCCGCCATCTACACCCACTCCCCCGCCCAGCAACAGGCCGCCGAAGCCTCCCGCGACGCCTACCGCACCGTCCTCCACAACTCCGGCTACGCCGACATCACCACCGAAATCCTCCCCGCCGCCCCAACCCGCCCCTTCTACCCGGCAGAGCCGTACCACCAGCAGTACCTTTCGGACGCCAAAAACCCGAACGGGTACTGCGGGATCGGCGGGACGGGCGTGAGCTGCCCGGTCGGCGTGGCACCCGCCGGCGAATGAGCCTCGGTCTCGATCGCGAGCAGCTCACCGCGCTGTGGCAGCGCCAGTGGCCCATGGGGCCGCCCCTCGCCCACGAGCTACGCGCTGCCTACAGCGACCGCTGGGTGCGCTTCCACCACCTCCCCGGCTCGAAGCGCTACCCGGAGACCGAGGACGAATACGCCGTGGTCCTGGACCGCAACAACACAGTCCTGGACGAGCTCTTCGCCGGCACCGACGTCTACGTGGTAACCACGGCCTGGTCCAGCGAACCGGACGGCCCGCAGTGCCCCGCGCGACGACGCGAGGTCCACGCTGACGGCTCCCTCTGGATGACCATCGCCAACGAAGCCGACTCCGACCCCGAGTTCCACACCTACACGCACCTCTACGCCGACCGCCGCCCCTGGCAACGAGGCACCGTCGACGGAATCCTCCGGGAAGTCGCCGACGATGCACTAAACGGCGTGCTCATCACCGACACCACGCTCCAACGCATCCACCACCCCTACGACGGCGGTGCGGACGTCATCTTGACGTCTTCCGACGAGCGCGACCGGGCCCGGAACCGTCACGTCGACTGGCTCTCCCAGCATCCGACCGGCCTGTGAGCCCCGGCTCCGGAGACAGCCCACAATGACCTCAACGATCACGCCATCTCGCGGCTTCGAAGGTGGTCGGATCTCTGTGTCGCACGCGACTAGAGACACCAGCAGTACCTTTCGGACGCCAAAAACCCGAACGGGTACTGCGGGATCGGGGGGACGGGCGTGAGCTGCCCGGTGGGCGTGGCCCCGGCCGAGGACTGACGGACGGCTTCGGGTGGGCTTCAGAACCTACGCGCGCAGGGTGCGCGACGAGCGGTTGCCCCTTGCCCGACGGCACTCAGCACTGAGGTGTGCCGTCGGGCACTACAGCCCGCTCGGCTTCCATGCGACCTGGGCCTACCTCGCCGCGACGGCACGCCCCTCCCCCGACCTCCGCAGAGACCCCGCGGCCCAGCTGCGCGCACTGGAGACCTTGGAAGAGAGCCGGACGGTCCAGCTCGACGAGCTGGCGGCGTTCGCGGCCCGCCGGCACGCGGAGAAGGCGGCCGGCCGGCGAACCCCGCAGCCCACCGACACCGCTCATCTGCGAACACCGCACTGGCCCGGCGAAACGGCGCCCTCCCGCCTGGGACTCGTCGCAGCCGTGGCGAACCGCCACTCCGCCTTCCGGCACTCGGCCTACCCCGACGAGACGCTCTCCAGCGACACCCAGGCACGACAACTCGCCGACCTCCACGCCCGTCTCGACGCCTGCGCCTCCGCATACCTCACGAACCTCGGCCGCCTGAACGGCCCGGCACAAGACGAACTGACCGACACCATCCACGGCATCAACCACCTGACCCGCCCCGGCTACGCACCGCTCAACACCTACCTCCTCGGCTGGCTGCGCTTCGCAAACCTCCTCGCGTACGCCACAGCTGCACACCTTCGCCCTTGAACCCGGGCACCAGCAGTACCTTTCGGACGCCAAAAACCCAGGCGGGTACTGCGGGATCGGGGGGACGGGGGTCAAGCTGAGTGCCCCGTCCGAGACGAACTGGGGACGGTCCTGCCCGACGGGGATCGCGCCGGCGCCGGATGCGACGAAGGAGTAGACAGCGGCACAGCATCGTCTGAGCCACCGGGCGGGGCTCGCTCCAGGGGACCCGCTCAGAGGGACCGGAGCAGCGGTGCAGCGGCTTCGGAAGGTGCGAACACTCAGTGGGGGTGCGGTCTCGTAGTGATCGGTTGGTGATCGGAGCTGCGGGATTGATCGGATGCAGGGACGGCACGGTCTACGTAGGCTGAATTCATGAAGCGCGTCGTCGTCGACCACTTCGGCGGGCCCGAAGTTTTGAGGGTGGCGGAGGACGACGATCCCGTACCGGGGCCCGGTGAAGTGTGCGTCAGGGTGCTGGCCGCCGGTGTGTCGTTCACCGATGCCCAGCTGCGCGCCGGCACATATCTGGGCGGGCCGAAGCCGCCCTTCACCCCCGGCTACGAGCTCGTTGGCGTGGTCGAGGAGCTCGGTCCGGGGTGCTGGAGGCTGCGAGAGGGAGACCGCGTCGGAGCGCTGACGGTATGGGGCGCCGACGCGGAGCGCGTCTGCGTGCCGGAGGCGTACGCGGTAGCGGTGCCCGAGGACCTCGATCCGGCGGAGGTCGTGAGCCTCGTCTTTCCCTACATGACCGCCTACCAACTGCTGCACCGTACGGCGATGGTGAAGAGGGGGGAGACGGTGCTCGTGCACGGTGCGGCCGGCAGGGTGGGCACGGCGGTCCTCGAACTCGGAGCGCTGGCCGGGCTCCGCCTCTACGGGACCGCTTCAGCTCGTGACCGCGCCGCGGTGGAGCGGCTCGGCGCGGTGGCGATCGACTACCGCCACGAGGATTTCATGGTTCGGGTGCGCGAACTGACCGGGAACGGCGTGGACGTTGCGCTCGACGGGATCGGTGGCGCGGTGTCGCTTCGCTCCTTCCGCACGCTGCGGCCCGGCGGAAGGCTCGTCGTGTTCGGCCGCTACGCCACGCTCGCGCATGGGCACAAGAATTGGCGAGCGGTGGTCGAGTGGCACGCGGCTACTACGAGCGTCGCGCTCTGGGGCCTGCTCTCGCCCCGCCGGCGGGTGCTCTCCTACAGGATCCAGAAGCTGCGCATCGGCCACCAGGATTGGTTCCAGGAGGACTTCCGCGTGCTGCTCGATCTGCTGCGCCGTGGCGAGATCCACCCGGTCGTGGCCGAGCGCCTGCCGCTCACCGACGCTCGTCGCGTCCACGAGCTCCTCGACCGCTCGGCAGCCACCGGAAAACTCGTGCTCGTGCCCCAGTGCCCCGGTCTGAATCGTGAGAACGGCTGGCCGGCCAGCTCGTCCACCTTGCAAGTACGGGCATCGACGTCAGCGAGTTCGGCAACGGCCCCCGATCGGGAGGTCTGCGCCGCATGGACGCCGCCGGCGGCTGGTTCCGCTTCCTGGTGGCACCGCGTGACCGCTGATCATCGTCGTCCGTATCACCGGTTGACGATGAGGCACGCCAACTCCCGGCAGCCGTAAGGTCTCTATGGTCTCTGGCATGGACGGAATCGATGTTGCCAACGGAGTGGTGGGTGCCGTGCTCGGCATGGTCTGCGCCGTACTGTTCCAACAGCCCCTGCAGGACGCCTGGTACCGATTGCGCAAGCGCTCCACGACCGCGATTCGTACCATGCGGCGGCAGGAGGAGTCGGGACCCGTATGGCAGACATTCTCGCTCGGGCCCCTGCGTACTTCCGCATTGATCGTCGAAGGCGACGGCACGTCTCCGGTGCCCCCGGAAGCCATCAACATCCAGGTGCTCGACGAAGAGGTGGTCCTGCCACCGGATATGGCCGCCTGGCGGGATGAAATCGCCGAAGAGGGCGAGCGGTTGCGGGCGGAGGGACGCACGCCGCTGTGGAACGGCCCGCGCTACGCCGTCGAGTCCTTCGACATCTCGCGTACCCCTCTCGACGAGACGCCCGAAATCCACCTGAGGCTGCGCCCTACCGACTACTACACGTTCCTCGCCGCTCAGCAACTGGACCGTAGGCTCTCTGACGGCACCACGCCCCGAACCCGTTATCTGGATCCCGATGACCCACTGGCGGCTCCGTCCTTTCTCCAATGCAGTTTCGCCGTCAATGTCGCCGTGGTCACCGCCGACGACATGCTCGTCGTGAGCCAACGCAGCAATCGGGTACGCATGGCACCAGGAGTCTGGAACTCCTCCGTCAACGAGGGCCTTTCGAGGCACATCGATTCTTCGGGGAGGAGCGCACCGGACCTGCACGCGGTTGCCCGTCGTGGGATGCGGGAGGAGTTGTCCCTGGAGCCCCACGAATACTCTCTCGCTCTTCTGGCCTTCGTCCTGGACATAGACAAGCGCCACTGGAGTGGTCACTTCCATGCCAAACTGCAGGACCTCTCAGGCACGGGTCTCCAAGCGCGTATCAGCCGGGGCGTCGCCGATCGTTGGGAGCACCAAACCATCGATTACGTTCCCTTCCGGCCGGCAACGGTCGTCAAATACATGCTGCGGACCAACCGCATCCATCGCTGGGCGCCATTGGCTCCGTCCCTCTTCCACCTCTCCCTCGTGCACGCATACGGCCGTACGCTTGTCGAGCGGGTGGAGGCACAGGTTCTCCGCCAGCTGTGAGCTCAACGCACCGTCCAGTGCCTGCCGTTGGGGGCCACGGCAAGGCCGGTCGGGTCGGATGGCCGGACCGACTGGGCGCCCCCCGCGAGAGAACGACGCTCTTGGGCACGCTCGTTGACGACGACCTGGCGCTCGTGCACGTCCCCCACCCTTCCGGCGAGGTAGCGCGTCAGCCCCGCCCTCTGCATTTCAATCAGGGGCGGGCTTCCGAGACCTGAGCAATGCTGCCGCCGCGGGATGTGCCTGGCGCAGTCAGCTGGTGTCACGCGGTGCGCCGTACCAACGCCAGTCCGTCCGGCGGGGGCGATCGGGCGTTTCGAGGCGGCCGGTGGCCCACAGCAGGGTCGACCACGGAGTGCCGGTGAGGGGTACGTCGGGGAAGAGACGGGCAAGAGCGCGCTCGCTCAAGTCCTGCGGGGGCTCGCACACGCGGTGCACGCCCTGAGCGATGTCGTGGGTGTGGACGAGGGTCTCGACCACACCCATCGCCGCGAATCCCTCCGGGTCGGAGGCGCCGAAGACGTGCGGGGCCAAGGCGGTGGGAGCGGCGGTGTCGACGGCGGCCGCGAGCAGTCCGCCGCAAGCCGCCACTACGGTCAGGAGCCCTTCGGGTCCCGCCTCCACGTCACCGAAGATGACATTGGCCGGCCCGTGGGGTCGATCACGGGAGACGCGCAGTGGTACGCGTGGCACGTCCATCGGCTGCGCGAGACCGAACCGCAGTGCGTAGGTGAGCAGATCGTCAGCGAGGTGTTCCAGGGTCTCCCAGCATGTCCACTCCAGGCTGCCGGCCCTGCCCTGCCATTGGGCCGCGGGGACGCCGGTGAGGGTATCGACACAGTGCGCGACGGCTCGGCGCACATGGCTCCCGTTCACCAGCACTTGCGGATCGACGGACTGTGGCATGCGGGAAGCCTACAAGTCCAGGTTGACAGTGCCCCACGATCCCGGCCCCACCTGGCTGTGACCGGCTCCCGCCTCGCGGATGTGACTTGCGCAAGTCGTATGCGCGGACGGCTCGTTGACCGTTACGGCACTGCTGCTGCTCCTCACCGACCGAGCTAGGGTCCTGCGGATGGACATCGCAGACCTGACGCCGGTGGAACGTCGTATCTGGCGGGCCTTCCCCGGTGGTGCAGTGTTCGACGTGCTCCGGGACGGGAACGGGAACGGAGACGCCGCGCACGCGGTGGGCGGGGAAGGAACCGTGCGGGCAGAGGTCCTTCGCGCCCTGCTCCTCCGTGGTGCGTCCGAACCCGGCGAGACGCCCGCCCTGCACGTCACCGGCGCGAGGATCACGGGTGTCCTCGATCTCCGGCACGCCGCAGTGCCCCACCCGATCCGCCTGACCGCCTGCCACTTCGAGCACCCCTTGGAGCTCGACGGGGCGCAGACCCGCGAACTCGACCTCAGCGGGTCACACTTCCCGGCCCTGGCTGCGACAGCCCTCCGCGTGGAGGGCGCACTCCGGCTCACGGACTGCCGCATACCGGGAACCGTTCGGCTCAGCAACGCTGAGATGTCCGGCGGCATCTTTCTCGACCGCACCCACATCGGGGCCGACGACGGAGGGGCGCTCCACCTCGACCATGCTTCGGTGGGCACCGACGTATGGGCACCTGGGCTCGTGGCGCTGGGTGGGATCCGCCTCGGTACGGCGCAGGTGGCGGGAGCCGTCGATCTGGAAGACGCCCAGGTCAAGAACCGGGGTGGCGATGCCCTGGATGCGCCCCGCCTCACCGTTGGCACCGTCCTCAACGCGGGTGGCCTCACCACCGAGGGGCGGGTCCGGCTCACCGGATCGAAGGTTGCCGGGTGGATCTCCTTCATCGAGGCCAGGCTGAGCAACCCGGGTGGTGTCGCACTGGGCATCAGCAGCTGCGAAGCCACGCAGTTGACGCTGCGGGATGCCCACCCGATCGACGGCGACGTCAACATGCACTACGCCAGTTTCAAGGTCGTCGAAGCCGCACCACGGGTCTGGCCGGCCCGAGTAAGGCTGGATGGGCTGACGTACGAGACACTCACCCCACGACTGCCGGCCGCGGACCGGCTCGCGTTGCTGCAGCGCGACGCCGACGGCTTCGTGCCCCACAGCTACGAGCAGCTGGCAGCCTCGTACCGTCGCGCCGGCGAGGAGGCCGACACCCGCACGGTGCAACTCGCCCAACAGCGCTGCCGGCGGGCCACTCTGCCCTGGTACGCCAAGCTGTGGGGCTACGTCCAGGACGCGGCAGTGGGCTACGGCTTCCGTCCGACGCGCGCGGGGGCCTGGCTCCTGGTGCTGCTCCTTCTCAGCTCGATCGCGTACGGACTGCACCATCCTGCGCCGCTGGAACGAGGCAAAGGGCCGGCGTTCAATCCTCCCGTGTACGCCCTGGACCTCCTCCTGCCCTTCATCGACTTCGGCCAGCAAAATGCCTTCGTACCCACCGGCCTGTACCAGTGGCTGTCCTACCTCCTCATCGCCTCCGGCTGGCTCCTCACCACGACCGTCGCTGCCGGCATCACCCGTGCACTGAACCGCCAGTAACAGCCGCGGCCGCGCCCACGCCTGCGCCCGCACCCGCTGCGCTGCCCTCGAAATAGAGCACGAGGGTGTGTTCCGGCTGGTCTGCGAGGTGGAAGGCGGTGTAGGCGTAGTGCGTCGTGCCGCGTTGTGGGTGGCGTAGGCGTTTGTGGCCGCTGTGGCGGGGTTGGAGCTCGTAGTGGGGCCACCAGGTGCGGGCTTCGGGGCTTTGGTGGTGGAGTTCGTCGATCAGGTCGGTGTAGCGCGGGTCGTCCGGGTGGCGGGTGGAGAGAGTGCGGAGACGGGCGAGCAGGGCGCGGGCCTCGGGCTCCCAGTCGACCAGGACCTCGCGGGCCGCGGGTTCGAGGAAGACCCAGCGGACGAGGTTCGGCGGCCGGTTCGCCTCGGTGGTGGTGAGGTGGGGGAAGAGCTGGGCGGCTGCCTCGTTGTGGCTGAGCACGTCGTAGTTGCCGGCGATGATGTACGCCGGGTGGGGGTGGAGGAGGACGGGGACGGCGGCCGCCTCGGGGGTGAGGGGGTCGGGTTTCTCGGCCTCGGGTGCGGGTGCGGGTGTGTGGCCGGCGAGTTGGAAGAGGTGGGTCCGCTCGTGGGGGTCGAGCCGTAGTACCGAGGCGAGGGCGTTCAGGACCTGCTCGGAGGCGCGGATCTTGCGGCCTTGCTCCAGGTACGTGTACCAGGTGGCGCTGATCCCGGCGAGCAGGGCGAGTTCCTCCCGGCGCAGACCCGGAGTGCGGCGGCGGCCGGTCTGCGGCAGGCCGACCTCCTCGGGGGTGAGGCGCTCCCTGCGGGTGCGGAGGAACGTGCCGAGTTGGCGGCGCAGTTGGTCGGGCTGTTGCTTCGACATGCTGGGTAGTGCCCCTCGCTTATCGCTTATCCCTTGTCGCTTCTTGGCTCTTGCCTTCTCGCCTCTCGCCGATCGCCGCTCGTTTCTCGCTTCTTGCCGCTCGCGTGGCACTGCTGGTTCCAGAATAAGTTCGGTCTGTATACCAGGCTGGGCTCCTCTCAGACTGCTACCGCTGGGGTCGGGCAACGGGCCCGCGCGGCAGGGAGGAGACCATGTCCGGTATTGAGGGAAAAGTCGTGGCGGTCACGGGGGCCAGCGGCGGGATCGGCGAGGCGACGGCGTTGCTGCTCGCCGAGCGGGGGGCGCGGCTCGTGTTGGGGGCGCGTCGGTCCGAGCGCCTGGCGGAACTGGTGGGCCGGATCGAGGAGGCGGGTGGCGCGGCCGTGCAGATCCGTACCGATGTGACCCGGCGGGAAGATCTGAAAGCCCTGGTCGCGCTGGCAGTTGAGCGCTTCGGTCGGCTCGATGTCCTCGTCGGCAACGCCGGGGTGGGCACGATCTCGCCGCTCGACGATCTGCGTGTGGAGGAGTGGGATCACATGGTCGATGTGAATGTGAAGGGAGTGCTGCACGGGATCGGCGCCGCGCTGCCGGTCTTTCGGGCGCAGGGCACGGGCCACTTCATCACCACCGCGTCCACGGCCGCCTTCCGTGTCGTGCCGGCGATGGCGGTGTACGCCGGTACGAAGTTCGCGGTGCGGGCGATCTGCGAGGGGCTGCGGCAGGAGGCGGGCGGGGCGCTGCGGGTGACCACCGTCTCCCCGGGCCCGATCGCGACCGATTTCGCCGAGGCGTCGACCAACAGCCGGGTGCGGGCCGAGATCACGGCCATGCGGGACCGCATCGCCATCCCGCCCGACGCGATCGCCCGGGCCATCGCGTTCGCCATCGAGCAGCCCGCCGAGGTCGACGTGAACGAGATCGTGGTGCGGCCCACCGCGCAGGCCTAAGCGGCAGTGAGCGGGTCGCGGGCGAGCACATCGCATGGCATACGGACCAGGTGTTTCGTGGTCGGCCGCGCGTCCCGGAGTGTGTGTGAGGGGAGTGTGGGTGAGGGGAGTGTGACTTCCCCTCGCCCCCGTCCTCCCCTCGTTCAGTCGCCCTTCAGCCGCGCCCGGTCCGCTGCCGCTCGGCCCTGGTGCCAGCCGGCCGCGTCGTGGATGCCGCGGAGGCGGACCGGGGCGGTGTCCGGGAAGAGGGCGCCGGTGGTTTCCTCGACGGCGAGTTCGCGGGCGGCGAGGACGGGGAGGAGGTCCGGGGCGGTGGGGGCGGACTCGGCGGTGGCGGCTGCCGTAGCGGCCGCGGTGGCCGCCGTGAGCCGGTCGCGGATGCGGTCCGCGTACGCGACGAGGAAGGTCTGGCGGAAGTCCCGGGTGCGGCGGGCGCGGCCGCGGGCGTGGTGGTCGTCGCCCGCGCGGTTCATGGCCGTGGTGGCCTGGAACAGCAGCGAGGTGTAGAGCAGTTCGGCCGCCTCCAGGTCGGGCGGGAAGCCGACGACCGTGGAGAAACCGGCCTCGGCGGCCCAGACGGCCTGGCAGCGGTTGGCGGCCGCGACCGCGTCCAGGAGCAGTGCCTTGGCCTGTTCGTACGGGCCCTCGATGCCGATGCGGACCGCCGACGGGCCGCCGGCCGGGCCGCCCGCGGTGCCCGTTCCGCCGTCCAGCAGTGCCTCGTCGATGCTGTGCCGGGCCATCAGCTCCTGTGCCTTGGCGGAGAGCGCCTCGGCCTCCTCGGCGTAGGTCGTCGCCTCGGCCTTGGCGAGCAGGGCGCGGATCCGGCCGAGCGCCCGGGAGGCGGCGGTGCGCGCGGTGCCCGACGCGGAGCCGGACTGCGCCCCGGAACGCGACCCGGATTGGGGCCCGGACGGGGGCGGGGGCGGCGGCAGCGGGGTGATGCGGGGCAGCCGGGCGAGCAGGCGCAGCGCCGCCAGGACGGCGTAGGTGGCCTCGAAGCGGGAGGTGCGGGCGCGCCGGGCGAGGGCGTCCAGATAGCCGCGGTCGCCGTCCCACCAGACGTCGGCGCCGAGCCGGTGCAACTGCTCCTGCCGGCGGGGATCGCGCGCGGGGCCGGTCCCGGACGTCTTCCCGCCGCGACCACGGCCCGGCCGGGCGGCCTCGGCGGCCATGGCGTCCACGAGGATCGCGACGGGTGCGGGGCCGTCGGCCTCCCGGCGGACGATGCGCTCCAGGTCGGCGGGGTGCCAGCCGCCCGTCCAGCACTGCCGTACGCCGTCGACGGCGGCCGCGACCAGCGCCGCGCTCACCGCCTCCGGCCCGGAAGCCGATCCGGAGGCCGGTCGGGAGGTCGAGCCGGAAGCCGGTCGAGAAGCCGATCCCGAACCCGAGCCGGAAGCCGGTCGGGACGCCGATCCCGAACCCGATCCGGAGCCCGGCCCCGCATCCGGTCCGGAGCCCGGTCCCGCATCCGGTTCGGTCTCGGCGGCGGCCAGGAGCGAGGCGCCCGCCTCGATGGCGTCCTCGGCCGCCGTGCCGTCGGGCGCGTAACGGACCCGGCCGAGCACCTCGGCGACCAGCTCTTCGGCCGTCGGGCGCCGCGGCCCGCCGCGCCCTCTGTTTCCGCGCTCGCTCACCCGTTCACTCTACGGAGGGGCCGGGCGGGGCCGTGCCCCGGTGGCCGGCGGTGGCCGCCCCCCAGTCCCAGAGGGCCTGCAGGACGGGGCCCAACGCGCGGCCCCGCTCGGTGAGTTCGTAGCGGACGGTGGACGGCCAGCCGGGGGTGCGGGCGCGGTGTGCCACGCCGTCGGCGACGAGCTGGCCGAGGCGGTCGGTGAGCACCTTGTCGGAGAGCGCGGGGAGGGCGGCTGCGAGCTCGCTGTAGGTGTGCGGGCCGCGCAGCAGTTCGCGGAGGACGAGCGTGGTCCAGCGTCCGCGGAGCGCGCCGAGCGCGATCTCCACGGGGCAGTCGGGCGACGGCGCACGCACCGCTGCCCGGGCGTCGTCGGGCAGGCCGGGTACGTGCCGAACCGTTCGGTGAGTCACGAGGGGGCCTCCTAGGGTTACGGCCGCGATCGCACGGACCACCACCGAGGAGGCGACGACCGTGCCCCACCATTCTGCTCAGCCCGCCATGCCCCCGACCGCCGCGGTACCACCCGCCAAGTCCCCGGCCGCCGCGTCCCCGAGCGCACCGGGCACGCCCACGACGGACACACCCACGACGGGCACGCCCACACCGGGCGCGCCCACGTCGGGCGCGCTGCCGGGGCTGCCGCGTACGGCCCAGGACGTGCCGTACGTCTTCGCGGCGCGGTTCAACGCGGGGGATGCGGACGCGGTGCACGAGATGTACGCGCCGGACGCGGTCTTCGTGCCGCCGGACGGCGCGCCGGCCACCACGCCGGAGGAGATCCGCCGCGCCAACGCCGCCTTCCTCGCGCTCGGCCTGCCGATCACCGTGCGGCCGCGCCAGGTGCGGGTCGCCGGCGATACCGCGCTCCTCGTCGTCGACTGGGAGATCGCCACCGGGGAGGAGCTGACAGGGGCGGGGTTGGCCGGGGAGGAGTTGACCGGAGAGGAGTTGACCGGGGAGGGGTTGGCCGGAGACGGAGGTATGGGCGACCGCGGCGGGTCGTACGGCGCCGTGGACAGCGGTGGGTCGTACGGCGCCGTGGACAGCAGCGGGTCGCACGGCGCCGTGGCCGGCCCGGTGCGCGGGACGGCCACGGACGTGGCCCGGAGGGGGCCGGACGGCCACTGGCGCTATCTCATCGACAGCCCCTTCGGCGGCAGCCCCTTGAGCGGCAGCCACTTGGGCGGCAGCCCGGCCTAGTCAGCGTCGGACCGCCGTGCAGGGGTGCGGGGTCACCGCAGGGCGCTGCCCGCCACCCACTGCGACCAGTCCATGTTCCAGCCGTTCAGGCCGTTGTCCGGCTTGATGGTGTGGTCCGGGGAGTTGATCACCTGGACGACGTCGCCGGTCCGGGAGTGGGCGAAGAACCACGCACCGGCCGTCTTCGGGTCCTTGGCGCCCTTGACGTCCTGCAGGCCGATGCAGCCGTGGCTGGTGTTGGCGGTGCCGAAGATGCCCTTGCCCCAGTAGTTGCCGTGGATGAAGGTGCCGGAGGACGACAGGCGCTGGGCGTGCGGGACGTCGTGGATGTCGTACTCGCCCTTGCCGTCCTTCTTCTTGAAGCCGACGGTCGAGCCGTCCATCCGGGTCTGCTTGAACCGCTCGGAGATGACCATCTTCCCGTTGTAGGTCGGGTGCTCGTCGCTGCCGGCCGAGATCGGGATGGTCTTGATCGGCCGGCCGTCGCGCACCACGGTCATCTGGTGGCTCTTGGTGTCGACGGTGCTGATCTGCGAGTGGCCGACGGTGAAGCTGACGGTCTTGTGCTGGATGCCGGTGACGCCGGGGGACGCCTGGACGCCGTCCAGGCCCAGGGTCATGGTGACCTTGGAGTGCGCCTTCCAGTACTCCTGGGGGCGGAAGTCCAGCCGGGTGTCGCTGAACCAGTGGCCGACGACCTGCTGGTTGCTGCTCGACGAGACCTTGATCGCGGACTGCACGGCGGCCTTGTTCCTGACCGGCTTGTCGAAGTTGAGCGACACCGGCATGCCGACGCCGACGGTCGAGCCGTCCTCCGGCGTGAAGTTCCCGATGAAGCTGTGCGCCGGGGCGACCGTGGTGAAGCGGGTGTTCTCCACCGCCTTGCGGCCCTGGGAGTCCACCGCGTGGGCGGTGACCCGGTACGTGGTGGAGCGCTGCAGCGGCTGGTCCGGCTGCCAGGAGGTGCCGTCGGCGGAGAGCGTGCCCTGCACGGTGGTCCCGGAGTCGGCCGCGGTCATGGTGACGTCGGTGAGTTCGCCGCCACTGACGGTGACCTTGGCGTCGTCGCTGTTGATGCCCGCGTCGGTGGCCCCGTCCTTGGGCGTGACGGTGATCCTGGCGTCGGAGGCGTCCTTGGCGGCCGCCTCGTCGACCTGCTGGGTGTTCTCGTGACGGGTGCCGCCCGCACCGCCACTGCCTCCCTCAGCCGCATTGCTGCCGCCACACGCTGTCACCGTGAGTACGCCCCCGAGCAGCGCGGCGCTGGCTATGAGGCCCTTGCGGCGCTTGCTGTCCGTCATCACACGCTTCTCCATTGCTACCGGTTTCGCACGTTTTCCCCGAGCGAGGCGCCAACTGAACGCAGGCATATCTGGACGCAGGCATTCCGGCCGACGCCATGGAAACGCCTTTTCGGTTTCGCCCGTTCCATTCCTCCGCGAAGTGTGACCTAGGACACTTTCGGGCTCTTTCGTCCTGGAAGCGGCACAAGACCCGGAATCGGCATAGAAGCAGCGCAGTCAGGGCAGAAGGGCGACCCCCGTACGAAACGTCTCGTACGGGGGCCGTGGGGAAGTGGCGGGGTGGAGTGGGGACGGGGATGCGGCGGGTGGTGCGGGATGTCAGCCGGCTCCCTCCGAGTCGTCCGCCAGGTCCCACTCCGCGGCCTCCCACTCGGCGTCCGGGTCGTAGTCGGTCAGCTCCTCGCTGCTCCAGGACGCCTGGGCGAGTTCGGCGCCCGGTACGGCGGCGACCAGGTCGAACGGATCGACCAGCTGCGCCAGCGCCTCGGCCGGCTCCTCCCGGACGGTCTCCTGGGACTGCCGGCGCTCCTCCTCGGGCAGCGAGGGGTCGCCGTCGATGCGCGAGAGGGCGGCACCGGTCAGCAGGTCGGGGTCCGTCACCTCCATGATCAATTCGACATGAAGGCGCACAAAACGTGATGTCTCACCATTGCTCATAGCACGGAGGTTAGGCATGACTGGCTCTGGACTTCCCCGCGACCCGCGGCGGTCATTAACATCTGAGGTCAACGGCCAATTTGCCGAACCCACAAGGGGGATCCTTCGCCGTGACCGCACGACGACCACTGCTGACCGCCGCAGCCGCGGGATCGGTGCTGTTCGCCCTGTGGTTCGTCCCTTCGGCGCATGCGATCGTCGGCGCCCCGGGGCCGGACGGAACGACGAATTCGACGAATTCCGCGGGGGACCGGCAGGTCCGGACGCAGTCCGTACCGGCGGAGCCGGGAGCGGCCGGCGGTGCGCAGCCGGACCACGGGCCCGGGTCCGCCGCGATCCCGCCCCACTACCTCGCCGACACCGGAAGCCCGGACACCACGCCGTATGTGATCGGCGGCGCCGCCTGTCTCGCCCTCGGGGCGGGCCTGGTCAGCTACTCCGTGCGCCGCAGCCACGGCGGAGCCGCCTGAGCGGCGGCCCCGGAACGGCACGGGGCGCCCGGTGCGGGGTCGTTCCCGCGCCGGGCGCCCCGTGCCGTATCAGGCCAGCTCTCCGGTGACCGTCTGCGCGGCCGCCACCAGCTTCCCGTCCCGGACGAACGCGTACGCGGCCTCCAGGTCCGGCGCCAGGAAGCGGTCCTCGCCGGGGCCCTGGATGCCCGCGGCACGCACCGCGTCCAGCACCGCGCGGGTGGCGGGCGCCGGGGTCAGACCCTCGCGCAGTTCGACGGCGCGGGTCGCGGCGAACAGCTCCACGGCGACGACCCGGGTCAGGTTGTCGATCGCGGTGCGCAGCTTGCGCGCCGCCGACCAGCCCATCGAGACGTGGTCCTCCTGCATGGCGGAGGACGGGATGGAATCCACCGAGGCGGGGGCGGCCAGCCGCTTCAGCTCGCTGACCAGCGCGGCCTGGGTGTACTGGGCGATCATCAGGCCCGAGTCGACGCCCGGGTCGCCGGCCAGGAAGGCGGGCAGACCGTGCGAGCGGTTCTTGTCGAGCAGGCGGTCGGTGCGGCGCTCGGCGATCGAGCCGAGGTCGGCCGCGGCGATGGCGAGGAAGTCCAGGACATAGGCGACCGGGGCGCCGTGGAAGTTGCCGTTGGACTCGACCCGGCCGTCGGGCAGCACGACGGGGTTGTCGACCGCGGCGGCCAGCTCGCGGTCGGCGACCAGCCGGGCGTGCGCGAGGGTGTCCCGGCCGGCGCCGGCGACCTGCGGGGCGCAGCGGATGGAGTACGCGTCCTGGACCCGCGGGGCGTCGTCCTGGTGGTGGCCGGTGAGGCCCGAACCGGCCAGCACCTTGTGCATGTTGGCGGCCGAGGCGGCCTGGCCGGGGTGCGGGCGGATGGCGTGCAGCTCGGGGGCGAGGACCTTGTCCGTGCCGAGCAGTGCCTCCATGGAGAGGGCGGCGGTGATGTCCGCTGAGGTGAACAGCCGGGCGAGGTCAGCGCAGGCCATGACGAGCATGCCGAGCATGCCGTCGGTGCCGTTGAGCAGCGCCAGGCCCTCCTTCTCGCGGAGTTCGACGGGCTCGATGCCGTGCGCGGCGAGCAGTTCGCCGGCCGGCCGGACCACGCCGTCCGGGCCCTCGGCGTCGCCCTCGCCCATCAGCGTCAGCGCGCAGTGCGAGAGCGGGGCAAGGTCGCCGGAGCAGCCGAGCGAGCCGTATTCGTGCACGACCGGGGTGATGCCGGCGTTGAGTATCGCGGCCATGGTCTCGACGACCACGGGGCGGACGCCGGTGTGGCCGCTGGCCAGGGTCTTCAGGCGGAGGAACATCAGCGCCCGGACGACCTCGCGCTCGACCCGCGGGCCCATGCCGGCCGCGTGCGACCGGACGATGTTGCGCTGGAGCTGGACGCGCAGCTCGGGGCTGATGTGACGGACGGCGAGGGCGCCGAAGCCGGTGGAGACGCCGTAGACCGGGTCGGGCTTGGCGGCGAGTTCGTCGATGAAGGCGCGGGAGGCGGTGACGGCGGCGAGGGCCTCCTCGGACAGCTCGATCCGGGCCGCGCCGCGGGCCACCGCGATGACGTCCTGTGCGGTCGTGCCGGACGTCCCCAGCACCACAGTGTGCATATCCATATTCAGGCACCCTAGAGACTGAATCGTCGAATGTCACCACCGAGTTTTGCGATCACCCCTTACGGATCTCCGTGTGCCGACCGCGCAGCCGCCCGCCGGTTCCTGACCGATCACCTCCGGAAGCGGCGGCGCTCCGGGCCCGGCCGCCGGTCCGGGGTGTCCGCGAGCCGGATCACCGGGTCGTCCTTGCCTCCGTGCCGCCCGGCGACCACCGGCTCGTTCGACAGCGCCGCCTTGGCCTTGTACTGCGCGGCGTCGGCGAGCCGGAAGAGCCGGCGGGCGCTGCGTACCGGGCCGATCGGGTCGCCGGTCGAGGCGACCCCCACCGCGACCCCCTCACCGAGCTCCAACTCCCCGGCGCGCTCGCAGAGTTCACCGGCCACCTTGACCACCTCGTCGGCCGGCGGCCCCACCGCGAGCAGACAGAACTCGTCGCCGCCGAGCCGGGCCGCGAGGGTCCCGGGCAGCATCGCCCCGCACAACGACAGCACCGAGCCGAACCGTTCCAGCAGCCGGTCCCCGACCGCGTGCCCGCGGGAGTCGTTGACCCGCTTGAGCCCGTTGAGGTCGCAGACCACCAGGCTCACCACCGTCCGCTCGGTGCGGTGCAGCTCCAGCCCCTCGTCCAGCCGCATGTCGACGGCGCGACGGTTGGCGAGGCCGGTCAGGGCGTCGGTGAAGGCCAGCCGGCGGGCCTCGGCCAGCCGCTCGGTCTGGGCGATCCCGGCGGCCGTGACGGCGGCCAGCACGCTCGCGAAGTCGGCGTCCGCCCGGTCGAAGACGGGTGCGCCGGCGGGCCGGGCGACGTACAACTCCCCCCACGCCCGGCCGTGCAGGACGATCGGGGCCACCACACAGCAGCCGCGGCCCCGGCGGCGCAGCGCGGCCACCCGCTGCCGGTTGGCGGCGCCGCCCCCGCAGTCCTCCGGGGTGCCGGGCGGCGGGTCGGCGGTCTCCACCCAGGCGCTGGGCTCACCGCCGCCGGCCCACTGTTCGTGCAGGAAGCCGACGATCTCCGGGAACTCGTGGACCGGGTAGCCCTCGCCCTCCGGGAACTCCTCCTCGTCGTCGTCGAGTTCACCGACGTTGACGAGCACCCGCAGCTGCCCCAGCTCGCGCTCCCACTTCGAGATCGCGGCGAACGACCCGCCCAGGGCCTGGCGCACGCCCTGTGCCGCGGCGTGTGCCGATTCGCGCGGCGTGTGCGCGGCCGCCATCGCCTGCGCCAGCTCCACCACGGCCCGCAGCCTCGCATCGCCCTCGCCGTCAGCCGCCACCGGACCCTCACATTCCGTCACCGTGCGCACCGCTCTGTACTCCAGCGTAGGAATGTTTAACCCGTTTCGCCCCCTTTAAGTGTGCAAGCAACACCTGGGCGTTATCCGCTTCCTGGCCGGTGGCGGCCGGGCGTGGGATCGAGAGCCCCGCAATTACGGAGCGTTACGGCGAGGCTACTCGCCGGGCCAGTCCGGGTCCCGCTTCTCGTTGAAGGCCGCGACGCCCTCCGCACGGTCCCCGGAAAAGGCCACACTGCGCCAGGCGCCGTCCTCCACCTCCAGTCCGGCCCGCAGGTCCAGGCCGTGCCCCAGGCGCAGGGCGCGCTTGGCGGCGCGCAGCCCGACCGGGGAGTTCCGGGCGATCCGGGCCGCCAGTTCCAGCGCCTCGGCCCGGTCCTGCCCGTCCGTGACCAACCGGTCGACCAGCCCCAGCTCCGCGGCCTCCGGCGCCGGCACCCGCCGGGCGGTGAACACCAGCTCGGCGGCGCGCGCGGCACCCACCCGGCGCGGCAGCAGCTGCGTCCCGCCGCCGCCCGGGATGACGCCCACCGAGACCTCCGGCAGGCCGACCACCGCGGTACCGTCCGCGACGATCAGATCGCAGGCCAGCGCCAGCTCGAAGCCGCCGCCGAGCGCGAAGCCGTGCACCGCGGCGATGGTGGGCACCGGCAGTTCCAGTACGCCGGTGTAGGCGGCGCGGGTGTGCGGGCGCTGGCGCATCAGGTCCGCGTCCGTGAAGGAATTGCGCTCCTTGAGGTCGGCGCCCACGCAGAACGCCCGCTCATGGGTGGAGCTGAGCACCACGGCCCGTACGGAACGGTCCGCGGCCAGTTCGGCGCAGGCCGCGGAGAGTGCGTCGGCCATGGCCGTGGACACCGCGTTCATCGCCTTGGGGCGGTCCATGACCAGTTCGGCCACGAAATCGTGGCGCCGGACGGCGACCCAGCCGTCCGCGCCGAACCGCCGCTCCTGTTCCTGCCCCTGCATCCGGCCCTCCCTGTTAACGAGCGTTGACCTGACGGACTGCTGGGATCATGCCAGGTGGGCGCTCCGCGGAACAGGGCCGACCGCACCCGGACCGGGCACGGCGGACCGCACCCGGCGGAAAACCGGCAGACTCAGCCGCGGCGGGTCAGCAGCCAGGGCTCGACGACGCCCAGTCCACGCACCGGGCGCTGCCACATCGGCTGGAGCGCGAAGCGGTACGACGGCGGCGGTTCGCCGGTGCCCTCCTCGGCGGCCTTCTCCGCGGCCGCGGCGTCCGCCTCGGAGATCGGGGCGTCACCGATCCGGCCCAGCTCCTCGGCGAACGCCTCGTCCACCAGCACGGTGTCCTTCGGCGCTATCGAGGTGAGCCGGCTGGCCAGATTGACGGTCGTACCGAAGACGTCGCCCATCCGGGTCGTGACCGTGCCGAAGGCGATGCCGACCCGCAGCTCCGGCATGGTCTCGTCATGGGTCATGGTCTCGATCAGCCGCAGCCCGATCTCGGCGGCGACCCCGGCGTCGTCGGCGGAGAACAGCACCTCGTCGCCGAGGGTCTTGATCAGCCGGCCGCCGTGCGCCGCCACCAGGTCGGAGCAGGTCGTCTCGAACGCCTCGACCAGCTCGCCGAGTTCCTCCTCCTCCAGGCGCCGGGTCAGCCGGGTGAAGCCCACCAGGTCGGCGAAGCCCACGGCCAGCCGCCGGTCGACCATCTCGGCGTCGTCCTGGGCCCGTACGACCCGGCCGGTCGCGGCGGCGAGCTGCCGCCGCCAGACGTAGACCAGGAACTCCTCCAGCTCGGGCAGGAGCAGCTCGACCAGCGGGTAGGTGATCTCGGTGCGGGTCAGACCGGAGTCCTGGGGCTCGGTGAGGCCCTCCAGGAAGGAGTCGATCTGCCAGTCGGCCAGCCGGGCGGTGGTCTGGCCCGTGGAACGCGCGACCTGGATGGCCATCGCCTCGCTCAGCAGACCGGCCTCGACCAGACCCGCGAGCCGCCGCAGCGCCAGCACGTCGGCCTCGGTGAGCGCCTTGACCTGGCCGATGTCGGCGAAGCCCATGGCCCGCCAGAAGCGGGACGCGAGGTCCATCGAGACCCCGGCGCTGCGGGCCGCCTGGAAGGGCGTGTACCGGCGGTCGGCGCCGAGGATGAGCTGTTCGAGGCGGATGGCGATGTTGTTCTCGTCGTTGTTCTCGTCGCCGTCGCCGCCGGCCCCCGGGGGGTCGCCGGCCGGGACGTCGCGTACGGCATCGCCCTCGGTGGCCATATCGCGCGGGGTGGCGCCCGAGTCGTCGGCACTCACCGGCCGCTCCCTGTCCGATCCCTGCGCACTGCCCTTCCGATCACTGCTCGCCGGTGGCCCGCTCCCCGGCGGACCGCCTCAACGATACGGCAGGTGTGCTCTGGCTCACTCTCACATGTCGGCCCTGACCATGGAAGAGGTGTGGACACGCCGCCCGATGGGGCCGGTCGCCGTACCCGGCGCGGGGGCTCACCGGGGGGCGCACGTCGGGGTCCGTCCGGGGGCTCATCAGGAGCCGTCCGCCGGGCGGAGATGGATGATGTCACCCGCTCCCACGGGCTGCTGGACCCCGTCCGCGGTGGCCAGTACCAGCCGCCCGTCACCGTCGATCGCGACCGCCTCTCCGGTGATCTCCTGATCGCCCGGCAGTTCCGCGCGCACCGAACGGCCCAGCGTGGCGCAACCGGCCGCGTAGGTCTCCTGCAGACGGCTGCTGACCGGGTCGCCGTCGGCGTCCTGCCACCGGCCGTACCACTGCTCCAGGGAGCGCAGCACGGCCCGCAGCAGCGGATCGCGGTCGGTGTTGCGGGCGCCGGCCAGGGCCAGCGAGCCCGCGGTCGGCACCGGGAGTTCCTCGGCGGTCAGCGACACGTTGAGGCCGATGCCGAGGACGACGCCGGGGCCGGCCCGTTCGGCGAGGATGCCGCCGGTCTTGCGTTCCTGGTCGTCGACGGTGACGAGCAGGTCGTTGGGCCACTTGAGTGCGGTGTCGACGCCGGCCGTGTGGGACAGGGCCGTTGCGGTGGCGACCCCGGCGAGCAGCGGCAGCCAGCTCCAGCGCTCCAGGGGGGCGCGGGGGACGAGGAAGACGGAGAAGAACAGGCCGGAGCGCGGCGGCGCCGACCAGGCGCGGTCGAGCCGGCCGCGGCCGGCGGACTGCTCCTCGGCCACCAGAATGGCGCCCTCGGCCTCGCCCTTGGCGGCGCGGGTGGCCAGGTCGGTGTTGGTGGAGCCGGTGGCGGGCACGACGTCCAGACCGGTCCACAGGCCGTCGGGCCGGATCAGGGCCCGGCGCAGCGCGGCGGCATTCAGCGGGGGCCGGCCCAGATCGCTCCAGCGGCCGGCGTCTTTGTCCCGGTTTCCCGGTGGTTGAGGCGTCATGGCACCAGCCTAGGTGTGGTCAACGACGCAGTGCCGCTGAGCAGTCCCGCCGATACGCTACGGATTGGTAGCCACACCCGTACCACCCTCAGTACGAGCACCAGTCCAGGACGAGCAGGAGCCGCATCCCGATGTCCGAGCCGGAAGCAAACACCCACACCACCGCGGGCAAATTGGCGGATCTGCAGCGGCGGATCGAAGAGGCCACCCATGCCGGTTCCGCCCGTGCGGTGGAAAAGCAGCACGCCAAGGGCAAGTTGACGGCGCGTGAGCGCATCGATCTGCTGCTGGACGAGGGCTCGTTCGTCGAGCTGGACGAGTTCGCGCGGCACCGTTCGACCAGTTTCGGGATGGAGCAGAGCCGCCCGTACGGCGACGGCGTGGTGACCGGCTACGGCACCGTCGACGGCCGCCCGGTGGCCGTCTTCTCGCAGGACTTCACGGTCTTCGGCGGGGCGCTCGGCGGGGTGTTCGGCGAGAAGATCGTCAAGGTGATGGACTTCGCCCTGAAGACCGGCTGCCCGGTCATCGGCATCAACGACTCCGGCGGCGCGCGCATCCAGGAGGGCGTGGTCTCGCTCGGCATGTACGGCGAGATCTTCCGCCGCAACACCCATGCCTCGGGCGTGATTCCGCAGATCAGCCTGGTCGTCGGCCCGTGTGCGGGCGGTGCGGTCTACTCCCCCGCGATCACCGACTTCACCGTCATGGTCGACCAGACCTCGCACATGTTCATCACCGGACCGGACGTCATCAAGACGGTCACCGGCGAGGACGTGGGCTTCGAGGAGCTCGGCGGGGCCCGGACGCACAACACCACCTCCGGCGTCGCGCACCACATGGCGGGCGACGAGAAGGACGCCATCGAGTACGTCAAGGGCCTGCTGTCGTACCTGCCGTCCAACAACCTCTCCGACCCGCCGGTCTACCCGGAAGAGGCGGACCTGGAGACCTCGGACGCCGACCGCGAGCTGGACACGCTGATCCCGGACTCGGCCAACCAGCCGTACGACATGCTCACGGCCATCGAGCACGTCCTGGACGACGGTGAGTTCCTGGAGACCCAGTCGCTCTTCGCGCCGAACATCGTCACCGGCTTCGGGCGGGTCGAGGGCCACTCGGTCGGCGTGGTCGCCAACCAGCCGATGCAGTACGCGGGCACCCTGGACATCAAGGCCAGCGAGAAGGCCGCGCGGTTCGTGCGGACCTGCGACGCGTACAACATCCCGGTGCTGACCTTCGTCGACGTGCCGGGCTTCCTGCCCGGCACGGACCAGGAGTACGACGGGATCATCCGGCGCGGCGCCAAGCTGATCTACGCGTACGCCGAGGCGACGGTCCCGCTGATCACCGTCATCACCCGCAAGGCGTTCGGCGGCGCGTACGACGTCATGGGCTCCAAGCACCTGGGCGCCGACCTGAACCTGGCCTGGCCGACCGCGCAGATCGCGGTCATGGGCGCGCAGGGCGCGGTCAACATCCTGCACCGCCGTACGCTCGCCGCGATCGAGGACCCCGCGGCGCAGGACCAGCGGCGCCAGGAGCTGATCCAGGAGTACGAGGAGGCCCTGCTCAACCCGTACGTGGCGGCCGAGCGCGGCTACATCGACGCGGTGATCATGCCGTCCGAGACCCGCCGGCACATCGTCCGGGGGCTGCGCACGCTGCGCAACAAGCGCGAGTCGCTGCCGCCGAAGAAGCACGGCAACATCCCGCTCTGACCGGCCGGTACACGGCGAGGACCGGCAGTACACGGCGAGGACCGGCGAGGACCGGCGAAGGGAGCCGTCTCGATGATCAAGGTCGTACGGGGCAATCCGACACCCGAGGAGCTGGCCGCCGCACTGGCGGTGGTACAGGTCCGGGCCGCGGCGGCGGCTGCCGCCGGGCCCGACGGCGGGGAGAACGGCAGGACCGAATGGGCCGATCCGGCGGCCACGGTCCCGGCGCGGTCACGGCTGCCGCACCCGGGGCCGCGCGCCTGGCGGACGAGTTACTGGCCGCGCTGACCGCGGCGCCGGCCGCATCGTGACGGCCGGGCCCTCCAGCTGATCGATGCATAGTGCATTGACTAGTCCTTCGGACCGTGGGGGGGGGGGTGGGGGGGGGAGGGGGCCCCCGGGGGGTTGGGCCCGCGTGGGTTATGGGTGGTTTTAAAAAAAGAACCAGGCCACGCTGGTGTGGGGGTTTTT
>NZ_JBHWDV010000011.1:0-69599 GCF_042734445.1 Streptomyces sp. NPDC059649 | reverse complement strand
TTGGGTGGGCTGCTTTTTTTTTTTATACTATATTGTATTTGTCTTTCGCCCGGGGGCGCCTTTTTCGGCTTACTCTGGCGCCACGAGCGTCATGGGCACAGGATCGTTACATGCTGTGGTCCGATCCGCCCGATGAACCGCCCGAGGAGCTGCGCGATGCGCAGGCCAAGCTCCGCCGGCTGGGCATCGTGCTGGCGGTCGCCGCGGTGGTGCTGATGATCATGCTCGCGGAGCGCTGACCCGGCCGGACCCGCGGACGGCCGCACCGGGAGGTAACGCTCACACCCGCCGACCGTTCCCGACCGCAACCATCCCCGCGCCTTTCGCATCTTTCCCTCCGGACAGCGCAATTCGGGCGCCCGGCCTCCGGGCCGGGCGCCGCCGGGGAGTGGGAGAGCGATGAACAGGCCGCTGAGACACATAGCCGTCTTCTGCGGGGTACTGGTGCTGGCCCTGCTGGTACGGGCGACCTGGGTCCAGTTCGTCCAGGGCGACGACCTGGCCAACGACCCGAACAACCGCCGGGTGAAGATCGAGGCGTTCTCCTACCCGCGCGGCAACATCATCGTCGGCGGCAAACCGATCACCGGCTCGGTGGCCACCTCCGGCGACTTCAAGTACAAGCGGACGTACACCGACGGCCCGATGTACGCCCCGGTCACCGGCTTCGCCTCCCAGGCGCAGGGCACGACCTTCCTCGAAGGCATCTACAACAAGCTGCTCAGCGGCAAGGACGACAAGCTCGCCCTCAAGCGGGCCCAGGCCATCCTCACCGGCGAGAAGCCGCGCGGCGGCGACGTGATCACCACCATCGACCCCAAGGCCCAGAAGGCCGCCTACAAGGGCCTGACCGACCTGCACGCCAAGGGCGCGGTGGTCGCCCTCGACCCGCGCAACGGCCGGGTCCTCGCGCTGGCCTCCACCCCCTCGTACGACCCCTCGGTCTTCGCGGGCATCTCCAACTCCGAGGGCCGGAAGTTCAAGGCGCTGGACGCCGACAAGAGCAAACCGCTCAGCAACCGGGCGCTGCGCGAGACCTTCGCCCCCGGCTCCACCTTCAAGATCGTCACCGCCGCGGCGGCCCTGGAGCACGGCGTGGTCACCGACATCGACGCCCACACCGACGCGCCCGCCCCCTACCAGCTGCCGCTCAGCACCACCAAGATCGGCAACGATGTGGCCGGTGCGCCCTGCGACAAGGCGTCCCTGAAGACCGGTATGCAGTGGTCCTGCAACAACGTCTTCCTCGACACCGCGCTGAAGGTCGGCAAGGACAAGATGCGCGAGACCGCCGAGAAGTTCGGCTTCAACTCCGACGTCTACGACGAGGAACTCGGCGACCTGCTGGCCACCAAGAGCCTCTACCCGGACAAGCTCGACAAGCCGCAGACCGCGCTCACCGGCATGGGCCAGGGCAGTCTGACCAGCACCCCGATGCAGATGGCGATGGTCGCCGCGGCGCTCGCCAACGACGGCAAGCTGATGACGCCGCACATCGTCGACGAACTGCGCGGCCCCGACCTGACCACGATCCAGAAGTTCGAGCCGAAGATGATGTCCCAGGCCGTCTCCGCCGACACCGCGAAGAAGGTGCAGGAGATGATGGAGTACACCGTCGCGGAGGGCACCGCCAACAAGGCCAAGATCGACGGCGTGACGGTCGGCGGCAAGACCGGCACCGCCCAGCACGGCGCGAACGTCAACGACGAGCGGCCCTACGCCTGGTTCGTCTCCTACGCCAAGCAGAGCGACGGCTCCTCCCCGGTCGCGGTCGCCGTCTTCGTCGACCCCAAGGACATGGACATCCCGCGCTCCGAGATCGCCGGCGGCAAGCTCGGCGGACCGATCGCCAAGCAGGTCATGCAGGCCGTCCTCGGCAAGTAGTCCGCCCGTCGCCGGCCGCGCCCGGCTCCGTACGATGGCGGGCATGACCGAACAGCCGCTCCCCCGCCGTCTCGTCCTCGCCTCCCAGTCCCCGGCCCGGCTGGGCCTGCTGCGCCAGGCCGGGCTGGCGCCGGAGGTCGTCGTCAGCGGCGTCGACGAGGACGCGCTCACCGCCGACAGCCCCGCCGAGCTGGCCCGGATGCTGGCCGAGGCCAAGGCCGCCGCGGTCGCCGCCCGCCCCGAGGTGGCCGGTGCGCTGGTCGTGGGCTGCGACTCGGTCCTGGAACTGGACGGCCGGGCGCTGGGCAAGCCGGCCGACGCGGAGGACGCCACCGCCCGCTGGAAGTCGATGCGCGGCCGGTCCGGCGTGCTGCAGACCGGCCACTGCGTCATCGACACCGCGGCGGGCGGCCGCCGGGTCTCCGCCACCGCCTCGACCACGGTCCGTTTCGGCGAGCCGACCGACGCCGAGATCGCCGCCTACGTCGCGAGCGGCGAGCCGCTCTTCGTCGCCGGCGCCTTCACCCTCGACGGCCGCTCCGCGCCCTTCATCGACGGCATCGACGGCGACCCCGGCAACGTCATCGGCCTGTCCCTGCCCCTGCTGCGCCGCCTGCTGGCCGAACTGGACGTCAGCATCACCGACTTGTGGACCTGAGCCGCCTGCTCGGCGACCATGATCAGGCAAACGGGGGGAACATGAACGACCACGTACCGGCGCATGCCGCGCCGGCCCACACCGCGCTGAATCACAACGTCGGCCTGCTCATCGGGCTGGTCGTCGTCGCCGTGATCATCCGCCGCCAGCTGCGGACGCGTCCGGTGCGGCCCCGGGCGTCGCTGATCGGCCCGGCCGTGCTCGGCGTCCTGGGCGTGGCCGCGCTGGCCTTCGGCGTGGCCTCGGCCGTCAAGGAGCACCCGCTGACCGCGCCGACCGTCGCCCTGGTCGTCGCCACGCTGGCCCTCGGGGTGCCGCTCGGCCTGGTCCGGGCGACGACCGTACGCGTCTGGCACGACCCGGACCGCGGCGTCCTGCGCAAGGGCACGCTGATCACCACGGCCCTGTGGCTGGTGTCCGCCGCGGTGCACGCCGGCATGGCGCAGTGGATCGACCACACCGCGGCGGCCGGACTGCTGGGGTTCTCGACGCTCTACCTCTACCTGTGCGTGACGTACGGCGTGCAGGGCCATGCGGTCCGCCGCCGGGCGTCCCGGCTCCCGACGTAACGCGGGCGGCCGGCGCGGCCGTTCGGTGGGGGCGTGTGCAGGCGGATATCCGTACGCCCGGCGGCCCTTGGGCCTCTACGCTGCCCCCATGGCAACCGTCGTCGAACTGATCAGCTACCCCGTCAAGGGCTGCGCCGGGGTGCCGGCGGACGAGGCGGAGCTCACCGAGGCCGGGCTCGCCCACGACCGCAGCTTCCTGGTCGTCGGTCCGGACGGCGTCTTCCGCAGCCAGCGCACCGACCCCGGCCTGGCGGTGATCCGCCCGGAGGTCGGCGCCGACGGCACCCACCTCACGCTCGAAGCCCCGGGCGCCGAACCGCTGCACTGCCGCATCGAGGACGGCACCGCCTCGCCCGCCAGGGCGGACGTCACGATGTTCGGCGCGCCCTACCGCGCCGTCGACCAGGGCGAGGCGGTCGCCGGGTGGCTGTCCGAGGTCCTCGGCGCGCCCAGCCGGCTGGTCCGCGTACCGCCGGAGCACGACCGGGTCACCGACGGCCTCACGCCCGGAACCTCCGGCTTCGCCGATTCGAGCGCCGTGCACGTGCTCTCCCGTGCCTCGCTCGACGACCTCAACTCCCGTATCGCCGCGGCCGGCCGCACACCGGTCCCGATGACGCGGTTCCGCCCCAACATCGTGGTCGACGGCTGGGACGCCCCGCAGACCGAGGACCGCGTCCGGCGGGTCACGGTCGGCGGCGGCGAGCTGGGCTTCACCAAGCTCGCCGTCCGCTGCGCGGTCACCCTCGTCGACCCGGCGACCGGCACCAAGGCGGGCCCCGAACCCCTGCGCACCCTCGCCGGCTACCGCCGGGTGCCCGAGGGCGGCATCGCCTTCGGCGCGAAGTTCTCCGTCACCGCCACCGGAAAGCTGGCGGTCGGCGACGCATTCCACGTCACGTCCTGGGGAACCGATTGACCCGACAATCCCGGTCGGCCCGACCGGCCCGGGTCCGTCCACCCAAGGAGTGCGCAGATGCCCCGGATCCTGCTGGTCGCCGGTGACGCCACCGAAGACCTGGAGTTCTTCTACCCCTACCAGCGGCTGCTGGAGGAGGGCTACGAGGTCCATGTCGCGGCCCCGTCCCGCAAGAAACTGCGGTTCGTCGTGCACGACTTCGTCGAGGACTTCGACACCTACGTCGAACGCGAGGGCCACTCCTGGCCGTCCGACGTGGCCCTGTCCGAGGTCGACCCGGCCGAGTACGCCGCGCTGGTCCTCCCCGGCGGCCGGGCCCCCGAATACCTCCGCAACGACACCGACTACCGCCGCGTCGTCACCCACTTCTTCGACACCGACAAGCCCGTCGCCCACATCTGCCACGCGGCCATCACCCTGGCCCCGCTCGGCGTCCTCAAGAACCGCCGCACCGCCGCCTACCCCGCCTGCGCCCCCGACGTGCACCTCGGCGGCGGCACCTTCGTCGACGCCTCCGCGGTGATCGACGGCAAGGTCGTCTCCGCCCGCGCCTGGAACGACCACCCGGAATGGATGCGCGCCTTCATGGAGGTGCTGCGGGAGCATGCCCCGGTGAAGGGGTGACCGGCCGACGCCCCGGGGGCCCTTCGGCGCCCCGGGGCGTCAGAACACCGGGAAGGCGTAGAGCGACGCCCCGCTCATGACGAAGACGCGGTTGCCGTCGGCGACCACCCACTGGCGGTCGGTCTCGGGGAGCTTGTAGGTCAGGACCTGGCTGCCGTCGGTCGCGCTCACCGCGTTGACCTCGTAGAAGCCGTCGGCCTGGACCACCCAGAGGCCGTTGCCCTGGACGGCCACGGGAGTGTCCAGGTTGGAGCCCGAGACGAGCTGGAAGCCCTCGCCGCCGTCGCTGGGCCGCCACTTGTGGGGCAGCGAGGACGTGTCGTCGGCGTACGCCTGGTGCACCGCGTACAGCGCGTCCTTGGTGGCGCTGACCATGCCCCACCTCGTGTAACCGTCCTCCGGAACCAGCCCGCGCTTCCGGACCGCCCAGAGTTTCTTGCCGTCGGTGATCCGGCGGGCGGTCATGTTCTTGCCGCCGAAGTAGACCGTGCCGCCGGACAGGGCGGGGCGGATGGAGGAGTCGGACTGGCCGCGGAGGTCCCAGACGCGGCGGCCGTCGGCGGTGTCCACGGCGAGGACGTTGCCGTCGGTGGTGCTCATGACCAGGCGGCCGCGGGCGGTGACGCCGGGCGGGTTGACCTTGGTGCGGAACGGCTCGTCGAGGGGGGCCGTCCAGCGGATCCTCGCGTCCGAGCGGTTGACGGCGCGTAGCCGGTGGTCCTTGGTGACGAGGTAGACCGACTCGTCGTCGGCGGCCAGGAGTTGGTGGGCATCGGCGTCGGCGGTCCAGCGGGGTTCGCCCGTGGAGGCGACGTAGGTGCGCAGCGTCCCCTTGGTGTCGACCGCCGCGATCAGGCGGTCGGAGAGGGAGAGGTAGCGGCCCTGGCCCCGGATGCCCTTCGCGGCCCAACGGCGTGTGCCGTCCACGACGTTGTACGCCGCGATACCGCCGCCGGCCGCGCCGACGACGATGACGTCCCGTACGGGCAGCGGCGCCGGGGTGTCCTCGGCGAGCACGTCGATCGGGCCCCACAGCGGCTTCGGTGAGCCGCCGACGATGAAGTCGCCGTCGTCGGCGTTCAGGACGTGCGCCATGGGCGTCTTGACGGCCGGCGGGAAGGCGAAGAGGTCGGTCTTCTTCCGGCGCGGGACCTCGGTACGCGGCCAGAGCGCCGCGGTCGCGCCGCCGCCCGCCGCGAGGACGACACCGCCGACGGCCAGTCCGGTGAGCAGCCGGCGTCGCGTCACCTGCGCAGGGCCCCCGGATGTGCCGGGGGCTCCGGGGGCTCCGGGCGTGAGCGCCACGGCCACGGTGGTCAGGTCGTGGATCCTGGTTTCCCGCTCCTTGATCGCTGCCGCCACCTTGCCGCGCCGCCAGGCCCGTTCGGCGCCCTTGGGTGGTGCGAGGGCCGTGGCGATCTGGGCCGGGGTGGGCCGGGCGGCCGGGTCCTTGGCGAGCAGCGGGAGGATCAGCGGGCGCAGCGCCTCCGGGACGCCGGTGAGGTCGGGCTCGTCGTGGACGACCTTGTACTGGAGCGCGGCGATGTGGCCGGCGTCGAAGGCCCGCCGTCCGCCGGCCGCGTGGACGAGGACCGCGCCGAGGGAGAACACGTCGGCCGGGGGCGCGACCCGGCGGCCCAGGACCTGTTCGGGCGCGCCGTAGCCGGGGGTGACCGGGATCTGCCCGGTGGAGGTGAGGGTGAGGCCGTGCTCCGGGCGGGCGATGCCGAAGTCGATGACGCGCGGGCCGGTCGAGGTCAGGACGATGTTCGGGGGCTTGAGGTCGCGGTGGATCAGGCCCGCGGCGTGGATGTCGGCCAGGGTGCGGGCGATCGAGGCGGCGAGGGCGCGGACGGCCGGTTCGTCGAACGGGCCGTACGCCTCGACGGCCTCGTCGAGGGTCGGCCCGGCGAGGAACTCGGTGGCGATCCACGGCCGGCCGCCCTCGGTCCGCGCACCGAGCACCCGCGCCACGCCCTTGCTCGTCACGGCCTGCGCCGCCTGCGCCTCGCGGACGAAACGCTGGACGAGGTGGGTCTCATGGGTGAGTTCGGGCCGGAGCACCTTGACCGCGGCCACGGTCCCGGCGCCGTCCTGGCCGACGTAGACCTTGCCCATACCGCCTTCGCCGAGCACGCCGAGGAGACGGTACGGGCCGAGGCGGAGGGGGTCGCCGGTGCCGAGGGGATTCATGGGAAGGAAGCTTTCTGCGGTGGGCCGTGCCGGGGCTACTGGAGGGGGAAGGCGGCGAGGAAGTGCTCCCCGCACGCGAGGATGACCTTGCTGCTTTCGTGTGCGGTGAAGCGGTCGCCGTCGGCCTTGTAGAGGTGGGCGGTGGTGCGCGCGGAGCGGTCGATCGCCCGGAGTGCGCCCTCGTCCTTGTGGTACGTGTACGCGAAGCGGGTGCCGACGACCGGGCGGGAGGTGAGGGACGCCTCCGCGCCGTCGCCGCCCTTCTCCGCCCAGCGCGGCCTCCCGCTGCGGGCGTCGGTACCGACCAGGCCGCGGCCCTGCTGCACCGTGTAGACCACACCGTCCTTCAGCAGCGGCACGCCGTGGTTCGTCCCGGCGGGCGCCGCCCACGTCTGCCGGCCGTCGCTCAGCCGCAGCGCCCGCAGCCGTCCGCTGCCCAGGTAGAGGTGGCTGCCGTCGACCGCGAGCGGCCGGCGGGCGTCGGCCGGCTGGATGCCGTCCCACGGCTCGTCCCAGACGACCTTGCCGGTACGGGTGTCCCGGACGACGATCCGGACCGCACCGTCGTTCGTCTCCTGCAGGAGCAGCAGCCGCTCGCCGACGATCCTGGAGGCGATGAAGTGGTCCTGGTCCGACTTCTGCGACCGGAACGTCAGCGGCACGGTCCATGGGCGGCGCCCCGTGCCGAGGTCCACGGCGGTCACCGCCCAGGCGTTCTGGCGCAGGAACCGCTTGGCCTTGCCGAGCGAGATCGCCAGATAGGCGGTGCCGCCGGCGACGGCCAGCAACTGGCTGTCGATCCCGTTGAATCGGTCGTCCCGCACGTCGGCGAGGCGCTTGCCGGCCTTGCCGGTGGCGAGGTCGACCCGGGCGAGGTACCGCGCGACGGTGCTCGGGAAGGCGCTGCCGTGCTCGTAGTGGGCGACCCGCACGTTCTGGTAGACGTTCCGGCCGTCCGAGGCGACCTCCCAGGTGTCGCTGATGTCGGCCGTCCACTTCACCGCACCCGACGCCGGATCGATGCGGTACAGCTGCGTGGGGGCGAGCAGGACGGTCGCGTCACCGAGGACGAAGGGCGCCTCGGGCGTCTCCTCGTCCTCCGTACCGCCGTACTGGATCTGCCACAGCGAATCCCGCTTCTTCTTCTTGAGCGCGCTCACGCTCGGGCCCGGCGTCGGCTCCTTGTACGGGCCCGTCGGCCCCGGTGCGGCGTCGCCGCCGCCCAGCCACGCCCACACCCCCGCCGCCGCGCCCGCCACCCCCAGGACGGACCCCGCGCCCGCCATCAGCAGCCCCCGGCGGGAGGGGCCGGGCGGGGCGGGCGCATCGGCGGACGGGACGGTCGGCGGCTGGTCGGCCGGGGCCGGCAGCCGTTGGGGGACGACCTGCCAGACCTCGCTCGCCCGCCGGCCGATCTCGGCGAGCACGGGGGCGGGCAGCCGGTCGGCGAAGTCGCCCGCGTAGTCGTGGAGTTGGGCGGCGAGGCGACCCGGGTCCGGGCGTTCGGCGGGGTCCTTGGCCAGGCAGGGGCCGAGGACGGCGGCCAGCGCGGCGGGCAGGCCGGTGAGGTCCGGCTCGGCGTAGCGGACGCGGTAGAGGAGGTCGGCGGCCCGGCCGTCGCCGAACGGGCCGTGGCCGGTGGCGGCGAAGACCAGGACGCCGGCGAGCGCGAAGACGTCACCGGCCGGGGTGTGCTCCTGCCCGGTGGCCTGCTCCGGCGACATGAACGCCGGCGTACCGACCGCGGCGCCCGTACGGGTCAGCCGGTCGTCACCGAGGGCCCGGGCGATACCGAAGTCGATGACCTTGGGGCCGTACGCGGTGACCATGATGTTCGACGGTTTGAGGTCGCGGTGGACGACGTCGGAGCGGTGCAGCTGGCCGAGCGCCCCGCACAGCGCCGCCCCGAGGGCGCGGACCGTCACCTCGGGCAGCGGGCCGGCCAGCGCCACCGCCTCGTCGAGCGGCGGACCGATCACGTACTCGGTGGCCATCCAGGGGATTTCGGCCAGCGGATCGGCGTCCACGACCTGTGCGCCGTAGCGGCCGCCGATGACCCGGGCGGCGTCCGACTCCAGCCGGAAGCGGGTGCGGAACTCGGTCTGCGTGGCGAGCCGGGCCTGCAGCGTCTTGAGCGCCACGGTCCGGCCGCCCGGGGAACGCCCCAGGTAGACGGTGCCCATCCCACCGCTGCCGAGCCGGGCGATCAGGCGGTACGGGCCGAGGGCGGGCGGGTCGTCGTGGGTGAGGGGGGAGGGCATGCGGCGTCAGTCCTGGGGTGCGGCGGGCGGGTCCGGGGTGTTCGTGGCGAGGAGTTCGGCCGACTGGCGGGCGAGCGCGGCGATGATCCGGCCGGGCAGCCACCCCGGGCCGAGCGCGGCGGCGGTCCGCCCGGCCGGGTCACCGGAGGCGTCGAGCACGGTCGCGGTCCGGTCCCGGGCCACCGGGCCGCCGGGAGCCGGATCCCCGGTAGCGGGCACCAGCGCGTCCAGCAGCTCGGCGGGGCGCGGCCGGGCCGCCGGATCGCGGGACAGGCAGGCGGTGAGCACGGACCGCAGGGCGGCCGGCAGTTCGTCCCGTTCCGGCACGGTATGGCCGGTGGCGGCATAGGCGAGCGTCGCACCGAGGGCGTAGACGTCACCCATCGGCTGCGGGGCCCCGCCGTTGGCCTGTTCGGGCGGCAGGCTGCCGGACTCCAGCCCGGGCAGCCCGGAGCGCCCGGTGCCGTCCGGGGCGGCGGCCCGTACCGCGCCGAAGCAGGTCAGCCGGGGCCCGTCCGCCGCCAGCAGCACCGCACCGGGCGACACCCCGGCATGCGCGAGGCCCTGCCCGTGACCGACGACCAGGGTCTCCACCAGGGCCGCGCCGAGGGCCCGCACGGTGCGCTCGGGCAGCGGCCCGCCGTGTACGGCGAGCGCACCGGGCAGCGGAACGACGGGGACGTACGGGCGGGCGTGCCAGGGGGCCTCGCCGGGCGCGGCGACCTCGGCGGCCGGCGCGGACCAGGGCCCGAGGAGATAGCGCGAGGCCTCCGCCTCGGCGCGGAAGCGCGCCGGGTCGGCTCCCGGCAGCGGCACGCCGATCAGGACCGTACGGTCACCGTCCGCGCTCCGGCCGATGAACCGCCGTTCGGGTACCGGGATGCCGGACCGGTCGTCGTCCAGCCGGCGGAGCACCGCGTACGGGCCGATCCGCCCGCCTCGCCCCTCTTCTCCCGCAACCGGCGCAGCCATCCGCGCACCATCCCCCGTCGACGACACCGCCCGACGAGCCTACCCGGGCGTATCGCGGCGCCCGCCGGGGCGTCGACTGGCGCCCGGGCAGCGGCAGTTCGGGGGATGCGTCGACGTCGGTCCGCGGGATTCAGAGCGCGCCCGGCGCCGCCGGCCGCGGTCCGTTCGAGGGACCTCCGACGGCCGGTTCGCCTGCCGCACCGCCGTTCGCGTCACCGTCCGCGGGCGCCCGCCCCTCCCCGTACGCCACCAGCGTCAGCACCAGCAGCGCCAGCACCACCATCAGCCCGAGGAACGCGGGCCAGCCGGCCAGGCCGACGGAGAGGGCGCCGACGACGCCGTGCACCACCGCCGCGCTGATGAGGACGATCCGGGTGAAGCCGGCGGGGGCCCGGTCGCGGACACCCGTACGGAGCAGGATTCCCGCACAGAACAGGAGATACAGGCCGAAGACGGCACCGGCTATCCAGGAGCCGGCGGACATCGCCCGCGGATCGAGGCCCGCCAGCGACATCTGCTGCCGGTCCACGACGATGCTCAGGATCCAGTTGAGCAGCACGATCCCGCACGCCTCCAGGACCAGTACCACCGCCGCGGCCAGGGCCACCGGTCGTCGCGCCACCACATCCACCCACTTCCACCAAGTGCCGGGCCCGATGCCGGTGCCGCGCGCACAGTCGCCGCCCGGAGTCCAAGAAGGGCATCGCGCACGCTACTAATGGGTAATAGCCGGGGCAAGGGTTCTGCACGGGTGGGTGCGGAACGCTGCGCGCGTCCTGCTCCCCGGCCGCCCTCCGGCGCGCCCGGCGGACGGAGCGGCCCGCAAAGTTTCCTTCGCCCATTCGTAGGGACTCCACAAAGAATTGACGATCCGCTGGATGCGGAACGTTCGAGATCTAGGCCACACCGCGTCCCGCGCCGGAGCCCGTGAATCCGGGCCTACCCTGGGATACCAGGGGACTTAGGTCCCTCACTGGCGCCCCGAGCACACTCCGTGTGGGAAAGCTCACCCCAGGGAACGGGTCGGCACGCGGTGTCGCCAGTCCCTAAAATCGCCGCATCCCTTTGTTGCGGCGAAGCGCCAAGGAAGGACCCATCGTGCGCAAGGTGCTCATCGCCAACCGTGGCGAAATCGCTGTTCGCGTTGCCCGTGCATGCCGGGACGCGGGGATCGGCAGCGTCGCTGTCTACGCCGACCCCGACCGGGACGCACTGCACGTCCGCGCGGCAGACGAGGCGTACGCCCTGGGCGGTGACACTCCTGCCACCAGCTACCTGGACATCGCCAAGGTCCTGGCTGCGGCCGCCGATTCGGGCGCGGACGCCATCCACCCCGGTTACGGCTTCCTCTCCGAGAACGCCGAGTTCGCGCAGGCGGTGCTCGACGCGGGGCTGACCTGGATCGGCCCGCCCCCGCAGGCCATCCGCGACCTCGGCGACAAGGTCGCGGCCCGGCACATCGCCCAGCGCGCCGGCGCCCCGCTGGTCGCCGGCACCCCCGACCCGGTCTCCGGCGCGGAGGAGGTCGTCGCCTTCGCCAAGGAGCACGGCCTGCCGATCGCGATCAAGGCGGCCTTCGGCGGCGGCGGCCGCGGCCTGAAGGTCGCCCGCACCCTCGACGAGGTCCCGGAGCTGTACGACTCCGCGGTGCGCGAGGCGGTCGCCGCCTTCGGCCGCGGCGAGTGCTTCGTCGAGCGCTACCTGGACCGCCCGCGGCACGTCGAGACCCAGTGCCTGGCCGACAAGCACGGCAACGTGGTCGTCGTCTCGACCCGTGACTGCTCGCTCCAGCGCCGCCACCAGAAGCTGGTGGAGGAGGCCCCCGCGCCGTTCCTGACGGCCGAACAGAACGCCGAGCTGTACCGCGCGTCCAAGGCCATCCTCAAGGAGGCCGGCTACGAGGGCGCCGGCACCTGCGAATTCCTCGTCGGCCAGGACGGCACCATCTCCTTCCTGGAGGTCAACACCCGCCTCCAGGTCGAGCACCCGGTCACCGAAGAGGTCACCGGCATCGACCTGGTCCGCGAGATGTTCCGGATCGCCGACGGCGAGGAGCTCGGCTACGACGACCCGGTGCTGCGCGGCCACTCCTTCGAGTTCCGCATCAACGGCGAGGACCCGGGCCGCAACTTCCTGCCCGCGCCCGGCACGGTCACCACGTTCGTCGCGCCGACCGGCCCCGGTGTCCGCCTGGACGCCGGCGTCGAGGCCGGCTCGGTCATCGGCCCCGCCTGGGACTCCCTGCTGGCCAAGCTGATCGTCACCGGCGCCACCCGCCAGCAGGCCCTGCAGCGGGCCGCCCGGGCCCTGGCGGAGTTCACCGTCGAGGGCATGGCCACCGCCATCCCGTTCCACCGCGCGGTCGTCCAGGACCCCGCCTTCGCGCCCGAACTCACCGGCTCCGCCGACCCGTTCACGGTCCACACCCGCTGGATCGAGACCGAGTTCGTCAACGAGATCCCGCCGTTCGCCGCCCCCGGCGGCGAGGAGGCCGAGACCGACGCCCGCGAGACGGTCGTCGTCGAGGTCGGCGGCAAGCGCCTGGAGGTCTCGCTGCCGTCGTCGCTGGGCATGCCGCTGGCCCGGGCCGCGGTCGCCGGTGGCGCCAAGCCCAAGCGCAAGGCCGCCAAGAAGGCCGGCAGTGCCGCCTCCGGCGACGCCCTCGCCTCCCCGATGCAGGGCACCATCGTCAAGGTCGCCGTCGAGGAGGGCCAGCAGGTCACCGAGGGCGAACTGGTCGTCGTCCTGGAGGCCATGAAGATGGAGCAGCCGATCAACGCCCACCGCACCGGCACGGTCAAGGGCCTGACCGCCGAGGTCGGCGCCGCGCTCACGTCCGGCGCGGTGATCTGCGAGATCAAGGACTGATCCGCGGCAGCGGTACGCACGACGCGTGAGGGGCTCCCGGCGAACGATGCCGGGAGCCCCTCACGCGTATCCGCCCGCTAGGAGTTCCCCACCACGTCCTCCGGGAACGTCAGCTGCTCGTTCATCCAGGTGAGCGCGGCGGGCAGTTCGCGCCGCCAGGTGGCGAAGTTGTGACTGCCGTGGTCGAGGACGACCGAGTCCGCCTTCATCGGCGGGCGCACCGCGGCCAGGAAGGCCCGCGCGGCCGGGTAGTTCTTCTCGCCCGTACGGCTCGTGCCGATCAGCACGTTCACCTGCGGCGCGGGCAGATGCCGCAGCCGCCACATCAGATCGTGCTCCTGGCGCCGCCGGGCCCGGTCCCGGCCCTCACCGAAGAGGTTGCCGGTGGTCGGGTCGTTGCTGACCCTGTAGTCGGGCGAGAGCGCGGCCGCCGAGGTGTACGTACGGTCGTGCCGCATGGCCAGCTGCAGGGCGCAGCTGCCGCCCGAGGAGTAGCCCAGGACGCCCCAGCCGCCCGGGTCGTGGCCGACGCGGTAGTGCGACTTCAGCGCCTCCGGCACATCGCGCGCGAAGAACGTCTCGGCCTGCGGGCCGCCGGGCACGTCGACGCACTGGGTGTCGCGCGGCGGCGCGATCGTGGGCCGCAGCATCACGATGACCGTCGGCTGCATCCGGCCGGACCGGATCATCGCGGCGGCGGTCTGCGGCAGCCGCAGGTGCTGCCCCAGCAGGAACGTCCCGCCCGGGTAGCCGCTCAGCGCGACGATGACGGGGAAGCGCTGGCGGGCGTACTGCGGCTGGAAGTACTGCGGCGGCAGATAGACGTACGCCGGGTCCACCGCCCGGGTCCGCCGCCCGACGATCCGCACCGACTCGACCCGGCCCACCAGCTCCGGCCGGCCCTTCGGCAGCCCGTGCACCTTGTCCAGACCGTCCGGACCGGACGTCTGCACCAGCCCCTTCGACGGATCGCCGGCCGGGCCCGCCGCACCCCCGTCACCCCATTTGCCGATCGCGGCCGGCGCATCGTCGTAGAGGCCGAGGAGCTCGTGCCACGACGCATAGAACTGGAAGTTGGCGTTCACGGCCAGGCCGAGCGCCGAGACGACGGCCAATTGGGTCACCACGATCGAACCGAGCCGCCCCAGCATCGCCCGCGGGCCGCGCCCGGCGAACCGCGGCCACAGCCAGAGCGTGAGCGCCACACAGACCACGGCGACCGCGGCCATGGCGTACAACAGCGACCGGCTGGTCAGTCCCATGACGAATTTCCCCAGACGTCCCGCGCCGTGCGCCACTCCCCCGGCGGCCCGCCACGGCGTATCCCGCGGTCCTCCGGAAGCGCCCGGAAGACCTCATTGCGCCAGGTTTGATGTCCCTTGACGCCCCGGCGTTGCGACCCCCCGCAGGAGTTCGGCCGCGCGCCCACCGCGGTACGCCGGGATTTCATGCGGGGGTTGCCGGGTGGCTACGGGGGCGGCGCGCGGGCGCGGCGGGGAGGGCCCACGAGGGACGGGGCGACGACAAGCGGAGGGCTCCTCCGCCCCGTCCCGGAATTCCTTGCGTACCGCACCGGATCACCCCGCGATCCGGCAATGGCATCCTGGAGCCACCGGGCCGCGAACGGCCGGGTCGAGGGAGGACGGCGATGGCGACCGAGACGGCAGGGCAGCGGCAGGTGGGCGGCCCGCCGGCGACCGCGGCGGTGCGGTCACCGGACGTGCGACCGATGCGGGCCGACGCCCGGCGCAACTACGAACGGCTGCTGACCGAGGCCCGTACCGCCTTCACCGAGCACGGCACGGACACCTCACTGGAGGACATCGCGCGCCGCGCCGGCGTCGGCATCGGCACCCTCTACCGGCACTTCCCCAACCGCACCGCCCTCATGGGCGCGGTCTTCCAGGGCGAGGTCGACGCCCTGCTCGCCTACGCCAGGGAACTCGCCGACGCCCCGCAGCCGTGCGCCGCGCTGGTCGACTGGCTGCGCGCGATCATCACCCACGCCAGCACCTACCGCGGACTGTCCCGCGCCCTGATGACGGCGTCGGCGGACGAGAGCTCGGGGATGGCGCGGTGCAGCGTGCCGATGCGGGAGGCCGGCGGCGCGCTGCTGGCCCGCGCCCAGGAGGCCGGGGCGGTACGGCCCGATGTGAACATCAGCGATCTGATGCAGCTGACCAACGGCATCGCGCTGGCCGTCGAGGAGTCCCCGGACGACCCGAAGCTCGCCGACCGGCTGCTGACCCTGACCCTGACCGGCCTGAAGCCCTGACCGGGCCGTAACCCTGGCGCCGCGCTTCCTCAGCGCCGCCGTGGGGCGAGGTCCGCGACCCGGCCGCCCGGCGCCTCGGACAGTGACGGCGCCGACCGCAGCTGCGGCCCCCCGCCCCCGGCCGGCCCGTGGCTGCGCCGCTGGCCGGGCAGCGGAACGTCCCGCCGGGGGCCCCGGCGGTCACCCGCCCCGCCGTCCAGGCCCGGCTGGCCGGCACCGTGCCCGGCCCCCGTACCGCCGGCGACGGCGATCTGGACGCCCTGGTCGGCCAGCGCCTGGAGCTCCGTCGCGGCACGGTCGTCGTGGGCCGGCGGCTCGTCCGTCACCAGACGGGTGATCACATCCGTCGGCACGGTCTGGAACATCGTGTCGGAACCGAGCTTGGTGTGGTCGGCGAGCACCACCACCTCCCCCGCCGCCTGCACCAGCGCCCGGTCGACGCTCGCGGAGAGCATGTTGGACGTGGACAGCCCGCGCTCGGCGGTCAGCCCGCTGCCCGACAGGAAGGCGCGGGAGACCCGCAGGCCCTGCAGGGACTGCTCGGCACCGCTGCCGACCAGCGCGTAGTTGGAGCCGCGCAGGGTGCCCCCGGTCATCACCACCTCGACGCGGTTGGCGTGCGCCAACGCCTGGGCGACGAGCAGGGAGTTGGTGACGACGGTCAGCCCGGGCACCCGGGCGAGCCGGCGGGCCAGCTCCTGGGTGGTCGTCCCGGCGCCGACGACGATGGCCTCGCCCTCTTCGACGAAACCGGCCGCGAGATCGGCGATGGCCGTTTTCTCCGCGGTCGCTAGATGGGATTTCTGCGGGAATCCGGATTCGCGGGTGAAGCCTCCCGGGAGGACCGCACCGCCGTGCCGGCGGTCGAGCAGTCCCTCTGCCTCCAGCGCCCGCACATCCCGCCGTACGGTCACTTCGGAGGTCTGGACGACGCGGGCGAGCTCACGGAGCGAAACCGCCCCGTTGGCACGCACCATTTCAAGGATCAATTGGCGACGTTCTGCAGCGAACACGAAACTGACAGTAACGCCAACGACCGTCTGTTTTCAGCAGGTTGCACCAATTAACGGAAGTTGTTCACACCGCACAGCGTGACGTGGTATGCGCGGTGCATATGTCGCGCCTACGTCGAACTCCCTTGCGCCGCCAACCGCTTGCTGCCTGGTCAACCGGCCTGCCGGCCGGGCGGCCGGGAAGCGGACGACGACCCCGCGGCCACCCGCGCCGGAGCGGACTGCAGGGACGTTTCATCCCAAGTGCTCACCGAGGGCACAAAGTTTTCAATCGCCGTTCGCCGGCCGCATATCGGCGCTTTATCGGTTGTTCACCGTCGTCCGACCGCACCCCGGCCGCGAACCGGCCGCCCGCCTACTCGCTGCCCGTCTTCCGCGCGTGCAGCTGCCGGGCGACCTCGGCGATCGAACCGGACAGCGACGGGTACACGGTGAACGCGCTGGCGATCTGCTCGACGGTCAGATTGTTGTCGACCGCGATCGAGATCGGGTGGATGAGCTCGCTGGCGCGCGGGGAAACGACCACACCGCCGACCACGATGCCGGTGCCGGGACGGCAGAACAGCTTCACGAAACCGTCGCGGATGCCCTGCATCTTCGCCCGCGGATTGCGCAGCAGCGGAAGCTTCACGACCCGGGCGTCGATCTTCCCGCCGTCGACGTCGGCCTGCGAATAACCGACCGTGGCGATCTCCGGGTCGGTGAAGACGTTCGCGGAAACCGTCTTGAGGTTCAGCGGCGCGACCGCGTCACCGAGGAAGTGGTACATCGCGATCCGGCCCTGCATCGCCGCGACCGACGCCAGCGCGAAGACGCCGGTGCAGTCACCCGCCGCGTACACGCCCGGGGCGCTGGTCCGCGAGACCTTGTCCGTCCAGACATGGCCGGAGTCCTTCAGCTTGACCCCGGCGCCCTCCAGGCCCATGCCCTCGGTGTTGGGGATCGAGCCGACCGCCATCAGGCAGTGCGTACCCGAGATGGTCCGGCCGTCCGCCAGCGTCACCTCGACCCGGTCGCCCACCCGCTTGGCGGACTGCGCCCGCGACCGCGCCATGACGTTCATGCCGCGCCGCCGGAAGACGTCCTCCAGGACCGCGGCGGCGTCCGGGTCCTCACCCGGCAGCACCCGGTCCCGGGACGAGACCAGCGTGACCCGCGAGCCGAGCGCCTGGTAGGCACCGGCGAACTCGGCGCCCGTGACACCCGAACCGACCACGATGAGCTCCTCGGGCAGCTCGTCGAGGTCGTAGACCTGCGTCCAGTTCAGGATCCGCTCGCCGTCGGGCAGCGCGTCCGGGATCTCGCGGGGGTGCGCGCCGGTGGCGATCAGCACCGCGTCCGCGATCAGGCCCTCGGTCGTACCGTCCGCCGCGGTCACCGTCACCTTGCGCGAACCGTCCGGCGCCTGGCCCGGCTCCAGCCGGCCGCGGCCGCGCAGGACCCGGCCGCCGGCACGGGTCACCGACGCCGTGATGTCATGCGACTGGGCGAGCGCGAGCCGCTTGACCCGTCGGTTGACCTTCCCCAGGTCCACGCCCACGACGCGGGCCGGCCGCTCGTTGTACGGGGTGTCGTCCTCGACGATGATGCCGAGCTCTTCGTAGGACGAGTCGAAGGTGGTCATCACCTCGGCCGTCGCGATCAGGGTCTTCGACGGTACGCAGTCGGTGAGCACCGACGCCCCGCCCAGACCGTCGCAGTCGACGACGGTCACCTCCGCGCCGAGAGAGGCAGCCACCAGGGCCGCTTCGTATCCGCCGGGTCCGCCACCGATGATCACGATCCGAGTCACGTACTCCATTGTCCCGCACGCCCGTCCGTCCCTCGCGCCCGGGGGGCGGAGTGCGGCCCCCACGTGCGCCGCGGCGCGCGCTGCCCCGCCCTTGTACGAACCTCCGGTACCAAGAGCCCGACGGGCTTCCTCCCGTACCCTCGGAACCATGTCGCTCTACGCCGCGTACGCCGGCAACCTCGACGCGCGGCTGATGTCCCGCCGCGCACCGCACTCGCCGCTGCGCGGCACGGGCTGGCTCAGCGGCTGGCGGCTCACCTTCGGCGGCGAGCAGATGGGCTGGGAAGGCGCCCTCGCGACGGTCGTCGAGGATCCCGACTCCCAGCTCTTCGTCGCGCTCTACGACATCGCCCCGATGGACGAGGAGTCCATGGACCGGTGGGAGGGCGTCGGCATGGGCATCTACCGCCGGATGCGGGTCCGGGTGCACACCCTCGAAGGCGACGAGACCGCCTGGATCTACGTCCTCAACGGCTACGAGGGCGGCCTCCCCTCCGCCCGCTACCTGGGCGAGATCGCCGACGCCGCGGAATCCGCCGGCGCCCCGCACGACTACGTCATGGAACTCCGCAAGCGGCCCTGCTGAGGTGCGTCGGCGGCCCGGCCCGCCGACCCGGTGCCGACCGGTCGCGCTCCCGTCACGTCCGGTCGCGCCCGCGACACGTCCCGGTACGCCATTCGTCAAAAGCCACAAGACGACGTTCCCAGCACCGTGAGCAGCGACATCTACGCGCGTAGGGGATTACCGGCTACCCTCGTCCGCGTGAACGCATCTGTTACCCCGGACATCGCGCGCGACCCCCAGGGCGCCGCCGACGCCGCCGCTGCCCGCCTGCGCGAGCTGACCGGCGCCGAGACCCACGACGTCGCCCTGGTGATGGGCTCCGGCTGGGCGCCGGCAGCCGAGGCCCTGGGCGCGCCCGAGCACGAATTCCCCGTCACCGAGCTGCCCGGCTTCCCGCCCCCGGCCGTCGCCGGCCACGGCGGCAAGATCCGCTCCTACCAGGTCGGCGAGAAGCGCGCCCTGGTCTTCCTCGGCCGTACGCACTACTACGAGGGCCGGGGCGTCGCCGCCGTCGCGCACGGCGTCCGCACCGCCGTCGCCTCCGGCTGCAAGACCGTCGTCCTCACCAACGGGTGCGGCGGCCTGCGTGCGGGCATGCGCCCGGGCCAGCCGGTCCTCATCAGCGACCACCTCAACCTCACCGCCACCTCCCCGATCGTCGGCGCGAACTTCGTCGACCTGACGGACCTGTACTCGCCGCGGCTGCGCGCGCTGTGCAAGGAGATCGACCCGAGCCTGGAGGAGGGCGTCTACGCCCAGTTCCCCGGCCCGCACTACGAGACCCCGGCCGAGATCAAGATGATCCGGACCCTCGGCGCCGACCTGGTCGGCATGTCCACCGTCCTGGAGGCCATCGCGGCCCGCGAGGCCGGTGCGGAGGTGCTCGGGCTGTCGCTGGTGACCAACCTCGCCGCCGGCATGACGGGTGAGCCGCTCAACCACGAAGAGGTCCTGCAGGCCGGCCGCGACTCCGCGACCCGGATGGGGACCCTGCTCGGACAGGTCCTGAGCAAGATCTGAGTCCGACCGAGGGCCGGCCATGGGCGGACGCCACCCGCCATGGTCGGACCACCGAGGCCCGGTCCTGGTCCGGCGGGGCCGGCCGGTGGTTCCTCGTATCCACCTCACCCACCGCATCCACAGGCAGGAGCATGACGTGGCTACCGAATCCGCGGAGCTGATCGACCGGGCCCGGGCCTGGCTGGCCGAGGACCCCGACCCGGAGACCCGGGACGAGTTGGCGAAGCTGATCGCGGCCGAGGACACCGACGAGCTGGCGGCCCGGTTCGCCGGCACCCTGCAGTTCGGCACGGCCGGGCTGCGCGGGGAGCTGGGCGCGGGCCCGATGCGGATGAACCGTTCGGTGGTCATCCGGGCCGCGGCCGGGCTCGCCGGGTACCTCCGGGCGAAGGGCGAGGGTTCCGGCCTGGTCGTCATCGGCTACGACGCGCGCCACAAGAGCGCCGACTTCGCGCGGGACACCGCTGCCGTCATGGTCGGCGCCGGGCTGCGCGCCGCGGTACTGCCGCGCCCGCTGCCCACCCCCGTCCTGGCCTTCGCGATCCGGCACCTGGGTGCGGTGGCCGGCGTCGAGGTCACCGCCAGCCACAACCCGCCGCGCGACAACGGCTACAAGGTGTACCTGGGCGACGGTTCGCAGATCGTGCCGCCGGCCGACGGGGAGATCGCCGCGGAGATCGCCGCGGTGCGCTCGCTGGCGGACGTACCCCGCCCGGAGTCCGGCTGGCAGACCCTCGACGACGCGGTGCTGGAGGCCTATCTGGCGCGTACCGACGCGGTGCTGACGCCCGGCTCGGCGCGGGACCTGAACGTCGTCTACACGCCCCTGCACGGCGTCGGCCGCGACGTGCTCACCGCCGCCTTCGCCCGGGCCGGCTTCCCGGCCCCCGTGGTCGTCCAGGAACAGGCCGAGCCGGACCCGGACTTCCCGACGGTCGCGTTCCCCAACCCGGAGGAGCCGGGCGCGATGGACCTCGCGTTCGCCACCGCCCGGGCGCGGGGCGCGGACGTGGACGTGGTGATCGCCAACGACCCGGACGCGGACCGCTGCGCCGTCGCCGTCCCGGCCCCCGGCACCCCCGAGGGCTGGCGGATGCTGCGCGGTGACGAGGTCGGCGCGCTGCTCGCCGCCCACCTCGTCAGCAAGCGGGCGGCCGGCACGTTCGCGACGACCATCGTCTCCTCGCAGCTGATGTCCCGTATCGCCGCGGCCGCCGCGCGGCCCTACGAGGAGACCCTGACCGGTTTCAAGTGGCTGGCCCGGGTGGACGGTCTGCGGTACGCCTACGAGGAGGCGCTCGGCTACTGCGTCGACCCGGAGGGCGTCCGCGACAAGGACGGCATCACCGCCGCCCTGCTGGTCGCCGAGCTGGCCGCGGAGCTCAAGCGGGCCGGCCGGACGCTCACCGATCTGCTGGACGACCTCGCGGTGGAGTTCGGGGTGCACGCGACCGACCAGCTGTCGGTGCGGGTCGAGGACCTGACGCTGATCGCCGACGCGATGCGCAGGCTCCGCGAGCAGCCGCCGGCCGCGCTGGCCTCTCTGGCGGTGACCCGGGCGGACGATCTGAACCAGGGCACCGACACGCTCCCGCCGACCGACGGGCTGCGCTACTACCTCTCCGGCTCCCCGGAGGCCGGTATCGAGTCCGCCCGGGTGGTCGTGCGCCCCAGTGGCACCGAGCCCAAGCTGAAGTGCTACCTGGAGGTCGTCGCGCCGGTGTCCGGTCCGGAGGCGCTCGACGCGGCGCGTACGAAGGCGGCCGCCACCCTGGCCGCCATCAAGGAGGACGTGTCGGCGGCGGCCGGGATCTGACGGTCCCACGCGCCCCCGGCGGTCCGGCGCCGACCGCTCGCAGAGCCCTTGAGCCGACGGCTCGAAAGGCCCCTCGCCCGTGGGCGGGGGGCCTTTGGCGTACGGGTGGAGCGGTACCGGATCGGGGCCCGGTCCGTCAGAGGGCGAGCAGCACGGCCAGGCCCACCGCGCCCGCCACGAGGGGCGCGAGGATCTCGTACGCCCAGCGGACCACCGGTTCGCCCTGGGCGTCCGCCCGGGCCCCGACGCGTTCCTTGATCTCGCGCAGTTCGTCGAGCGCCTGGTCGGCCAGGGCGCGCGGCACCGGTCCGGCGCCGGCGTCCGGGCCGAACCGGGGGGCGTCCGCACCGGCGCCGCGCAGGGCCTGCCGGTTCGCCTTCTTGCGCTGCCGCAGCGAGACGGGGATCGCCCACAGCTGGAATTTCCCGGCGGTGGTGAACACCTCGGTGGAGAACGAGGCCCGCAGTTCCTCGACCGCGCCCCAGGGCAGCGTGATCGTACGGAACGGGTTGCGCACCATCAGCCGCTCGTCGCCGGCCCGTACCAGCGGCCGCAGGGTGAAGGCGACCACCAGCGGGACGCCGAGGAGCAGGGCGAACAGCGTGGTCAGCTTGGTGTGCGGGGTGCCGCGCAGCAGGGCGTCGACGGCGAGCCAGCCGCCGAGCAGCAGGAGCAGGACGCCGCCGACGAGGGACGCGGGCGAGCGGTAGCTGCGCTCGGCGTACTGCTGCGGTGGCGGGGTGGTCCGGTCCTGGCGCGTCATGCCGCCGATTCTGCCCGACCGTCCGGATGCCGGACATTGCGGTACGGCATCATTCAGGCGGAGTGGCCGGAATGGCGGCCTCCAGGGGGATGACATTGCGCTACGCGCGTAGATATGCTCCCCTCGTGACCATGCCCATCACTGTTCCCGCATACGGCAAGGAAGCCGCGGGGCGTCTGGCGTCAATGGCGGACGTGACCGCCGACGACGGTGCGCTGCGCCGCTTCCTCCACGGCCTCCCCGGCGTCGACGCGGTCGGCCTCGAAGGCCGCGCCGCCACCCTCGGCACCCGCTCGATCAAGACCACGGCGAAGGCGTACGCCATCGACCTCGCCCTCTCGATGATCGACCTGACGACCCTCGAAGGCGCGGACACCCCGGGCAAGGTCCGGGCGCTGTGCGCCAAGGGCATCAACCCGGATCCCACCGACCGCACCACCCCCAAGGTCGCGGCGATCTGCGTCTACCCCGACATGGTCGCGACGGCCAAGGAGGCGCTCGGCGACTCCGGCATCCACGTCGCGTCCGTCGCCACCGCGTTCCCGGCCGGCCGCGCCGCGCTGCCGGTCAAGCTGGCCGACACCCGGGACGCGGTCGCGGCCGGCGCCGACGAGATCGACATGGTGATCGACCGGGGCGCCTTCCTCTCCGGCCGCTACCTGGAGGTCTTCGAGGAGATCAAGGCCGTCAAGGAGGCCTGCGCCCGGCCCGACGGGACCGCCGCCCACCTGAAGGTCATCTTCGAGACCGGCGAGCTCCAGACGTACGACAACGTCCGCCGGGTCTCCTGGCTGGCGATGCTGGCCGGCGCCGACTTCATCAAGACCTCCACCGGCAAGGTGGCCGTGAACGCCACCCCGCCCGTCACCCTGCTGATGCTGGAGGCGGTGCGCGACTTCCACGCCGCCACCGGCGTGCAGGTCGGCGTGAAGCCGGCCGGCGGGATCCGCACCACCAAGGACGCGATCAAGTACCTGGTGATGGTCAACGAGACGCTCGGCGACCCCTGGCTGACCCCCGACTGGTTCCGCTTCGGCGCCTCCAGCCTCCTGAACGACCTGCTGATGCAGCGCCAGAAGCTCAGCACCGGCCGCTACTCCGGCCCCGACTACGTCACGGTGGACTGAGGCACCCATGACCTTCGATTACGCACCCGCACCCGAGTCCCGAGCGGTCGTCGACATCGCGCCGTCCTACGGGCTGTTCATCGACGGCGAGTTCGCCCCGGCCGCCGACGGCAAGGTCTTCAAGACCGTCTCCCCGTCGTCCGAGGAGGTCCTCTCCGAGGTCGCCCAGGCCACCGCCGACGACGTCGACCGGGCCGTGAGGGCCGCCCGCAAGGCGTTCGAGAAGTGGTCCGCGCTGCCGGGCGCCGAGCGCGCCAAGTACCTGTTCCGGATCGCCCGGATCATCCAGGAGCGCTCGCGCGAGCTGGCCGTCCTGGAGTCGCTGGACAACGGCAAGCCGATCCGCGAGTCCCGCGACGCCGACCTGCCGCTGGTCGCCGCGCACTTCTTCTACTACGCGGGCTGGGCCGACAAGCTCGACCACGCCGGCCACGGCCCGGACCCGCGCCCCCTGGGCGTCGCGGGCCAGGTCATCCCGTGGAACTTCCCGCTGCTGATGCTGGCGTGGAAGATCGCCCCGGCGCTGGCGACCGGCAACACGGTCGTACTGAAGCCGGCCGAGACCACCCCGCTGTCCGCCCTGTTCTTCGCGGACGTCTGCCGCCAGGCGGGCCTGCCCAAGGGCGTCGTCAACATCCTCACGGGAGACGGCTCGACGGGCGCGGCGCTGGTGGCCCACCCCGACGTCAACAAGGTGGCCTTCACCGGTTCCACCGAGGTCGGCAAGGCCATCGCCCGTACGGTCGCCGGCACGGACAAGAAGCTCACCCTCGAACTGGGCGGCAAGGCGGCGAACATCGTCTTCGACGACGCACCGCTCGACCAGGCCGTCGAGGGCATCGTCAACGGCATCTTCTTCAACCAGGGCCACGTCTGCTGCGCCGGCTCCCGCCTCCTCGTCCAGGAGTCGGTCCACGACGAGCTGCTGGACGCGCTCAAGCGCCGGATGCAGACCCTGCGCGTGGGCGACCCGCTGGACAAGAACACCGACATCGGCGCGATCAACTCCGCCGAGCAGCTGGCCCGGATCACCGCGCTGGCCGACGCGGGCGAGGCCGAGGGCGCCGAGCGCTGGGCCCCCGCCTGTGAACTCCCGTCCTCCGGCTACTGGTTCGCGCCGACGCTCTTCACCGGCGTCACCCAGGCGCACCGGATCGCCCGGGAGGAGATCTTCGGCCCGGTGCTGTCCGTACTGACCTTCCGCACCCCGGCCGAGGCCGTGGAGAAGGCCAACAACACCCCGTACGGTCTCTCCGCGGGCATCTGGACGGAGAAGGGCTCGCGCATCCTGTGGATGGCGAACAAGCTCCGTGCGGGCGTCATCTGGTCCAACACGTTCAACAAGTTCGACCCGGCCTCGCCGTTCGGCGGCTACAAGGAGTCGGGCTTCGGCCGCGAGGGCGGCCGGCACGGTCTGGAGGCGTACCTCGATGTCTGAGCGTCTGTCGGTCTTCAAGACCTACAAGCTGTACGTGGGCGGGAAGTTCCCGCGTTCCGAGAGCGGCCGGGTGTACGAGGTGAGTGACGCGAAGGGCAACTGGCTGGCGAACGCACCCCTGTCCTCCCGCAAGGACGCGCGGGACGCGGTGGTCGCCGCCCGCAAGGCGTTCGGTGGCTGGTCGGGCGCCACGGCGTACAACCGCGGCCAGATCCTCTACCGCATCGCCGAGATGCTGGAGGGCCGCCGCGGCCAGTTCGCCGCCGAGGTCGCCGACGCCGAGGGGCTGTCGAAGTCCAAGGCCACCGCCCAGGTGGAGGCGGCCATCGACCGCTGGGTCTGGTACGCGGGCTGGTCCGACAAGGTCGCCCAGATCGCCGGCGGGGCCAACCCCGTCGCCGGCCCGTACTTCAACCTCTCCGCGCCCGAGCCGACCGGTGTGGTCGCGGTCCTGGCCCCGCAGGAGTCGTCGTTCCTGGGCCTGGTCTCGGTGCTCGCGCCGGCGATCGTCACCGGCAACACCGTCGTGGTGGTCGCCTCGGAGAAGGCCCCGCTGCCGGCCCTGTCGCTGGGTGAGGTGCTGGCCACGTCCGACCTGCCGGGCGGTGTGGTCAACGTCCTCTCGGGCCGTACGGCGGAGCTCGCCGCGCCGCTCGCCGCCCACCAGGACGTCAACGCGCTCGACCTCGCGGGCGCGGACGCCGGACTGGCCAAGGAGCTGGAGACCGCGGCGGCCGACAACCTCAAGCGGGTGCTGCGCCCGCGCACGGAGGACTGGAGCGCCGACCCGGGCACGGACCGGCTGCTGGCCTTCCTGGAGACGAAGACGGTCTGGCACCCGATGGGTGTCTGATCCGGCGCGTCCACGACTCCGGTCACGACGCACGACCGCCCCGGGTGCCGCGCGGCACCCGGGGCGGTCGTGCGTCCCGAGGAGGACGGGTGTGCGGCTAGCCGGGCAGGACCCGTTCGACCTTGTTGACCAGCGGGACGTCGCGGACCGCCGCGCCGCGCGAGAGGCTGCCGGTCAGGAGGGTGGTGCTGAGCGGCTTGAAGTCGGCGATCTGGGTGCCGACGGCGTTGGCGAGCGGGTCGACGGGGGTGTTGGCCAGCGGGTCCACCTGGATGTTCTTCAGCGGCCCGACACCGCCGGCCGTGGAGTGCAGCAGCGCGCCGGTCAGCGCGGAGGCGGTGGCGCCGGTGTCGGTGCCGTGCCGTTCGGGGCTGTGCCGGTGAGTGCTCTGCCGGTCGGGACCGTGGTGGTCCGGGCCGTTGTGGTCCGGGCCGTGGTGGGGGGTGGAGGCGGGGGCCGCGCCCGCCGTCGCCGCACCGCCCCCCGCGAGCGCGGCGCCGGCCGCGGAGACCACCAGGCCGGCGCGCAGCAGGGTGCGCGGGACGCGGCTGGGCTTGGGACGTGCGTGGGAGGGCATCTGCCACCTGCCTGTGGTTCGGGAGCGTCGGAATGCGTCGGAAGCGTGGGGCGTTCCAAGGGCGCTGGGTAATCGTCTGACCGCGAAGCGTAGTTGAGCCGCGGGCGGGCGGCCAGCTCGCGCGCCAGGGGTAGCCCACACGGCGCAATACGGGACAATGGCTGTCCGTGACCTCCGACTCCATCACCCGGCCGTCCTCCCCCGCGCGCTCGACCCCGGTCGAGCCGGGAGGTGCCCGTACCCGCGTCGTCCTGCTGACCGGCCCCTCCGGCACCGGCAAGACGTCACTGGCCGCCCACAGCGGTCTGCCCGTGCTCCGTCTCGACGACTTCTACAAGGAGGGGACCGACCCGACGCTGCCCCAACTGCCGGACGGCGGCGGCGCGGACTGGGACTCGCCGCTCTCGTGGGACGCCGGTGCCGCCGTCGCGGCGATCGAGGCGCTGTGCCGTACGGGGCGTACGGACGTCCCGGTGTACGACATCTCGCTCAGCGCCCGGGTCGGCGCCGCGGAGCTCGATCTCGGCGGCGCCCCGCTGTTCATCGCCGAGGGCATCTTCGCCGCCGATGTGATCGCGGCGTGCCGGGCGGCCGGTCTGCTGGCCGATGCGCTGTGTCTGCGCGGGCGTCCGGTCACCACCTTCCGCCGGCGGCTGCGGCGGGACCTGCGGGAGGCCCGCAAACCGGTCCCGTACCTGATCCGCCGGGGGCTGCGGCTGCTGCGCGCCGAGCGGTCGGTGGTGGCCCGCCACACGGCGCTGGGCGCCCACCCGTGCGCGAGGCCGGAGGCGCTGGCCCGTATTTCCGCGGCGGGTGCGGCCCGTGCCGCCGGTGTGAAGCGGGCGGCCGTAGGCTCCTGACCACCGGGCGGGCACTCCGGGTGCCCGCAACTGACGGGAGGACGCGGCGATGCCGAGGGAGCACCACTACCGCACGACGGTCACCTGGACCGGCAACAACGGAACGGGGACCAGCAATTACCGGGCCTACGGGCGGGACCACGAGGTGACCGCCGAGGGGCTGCCGCCGCTGCCGGGCACCGCGGACCCGGCGTTCCGCGGGACGGCCGACCGCTGGAACCCCGAGCAGCTCCTGCTCGCCTCTCTGGCGCAGTGCCACATGCTGTCGTATCTGGCGCTGTGCGCACTGGCCGGCGTGGTGGTGACCGGTTACGCGGACGACGCGGCCGGCACGATGGCGGAGGACGGCAAGGGCGGCGGGCGGTTCGCGGAGGTGGTGCTGCGGCCGCGCGTCGAGGTGGCGTCGGCGGACGACCTCGAACGGGCCCGGTCGCTGCACGGCGACGCCCATGAGAAGTGCTTCATCGCCAACTCGGTGAACTTCCCGGTCCGGCACGAGCCGGTGGTGACGGTGCGGGCGGCGTAACGGCGGGCGACGCGTGACCGGGGGCGGACGCGGACGCACGGAAAGCGGGCTCGGGCAGACCCCCCGGCCGCCCGAACCCGCGCATCCCCCGTACTTCCCCCGTGTTCCCCCGTATCCCGATCCCCCTCGGGCCTTTCCCCCCTCGGGCGTCCCCTTCAGGTGCCCCCTCGGGTGTTTCCCCCGTGGCGCGGCCCGTTCCCCCGGCGGGCCGCGCCGTTCCTTCAGGCCACCAGCTCGCCGAAGGACTCTTCCTCGTCACGGCCGAAGCTGAGCACCTCGTCGTCGCGCAGCCGTCGCAGCGCGCGCCAGATGCTCGACTTCACCGTGCCGACACTGATGTTGAGGATGTCCGCGATCTCCGGGTCCGTGCGGCCCTCGTAGTAGCGCAGCACCAGCATGGTGCGCTGCGTCTCGGGCAGCCGGGCCAGCGCCTGCCACAGCACCGCGCGCAGCTCGGTGCCGCGCATCGCGTCGACGTCGCCGGCGGTCTCCGGCAGCTCCTCCGTCGGGTACTCGTTCAGCTTCCGCCGACGCCAGGCGCTGATGTGCAGGTTGGTCATGGTGCGGCGCAGATAGCCGCCGAGCGCCGCCTTGTCGCTGATCCGGTCCCAGGCCCGGTAGGTCGAGAACAGCGCGCTCTGCAGCAGGTCCTCGGCCTCGTGGCGGTCGCCGGTCAGGTGGTAGGCGGTGGCGTACAGGGAGGCGCGGCGCTCCTGGACGTAGGCGGTGAAGGCCGCTTCGGCCTCGGCCGCCTCCGACGCGGAACGCCGTTCCCCCGTGCCCTCCCCGTACTCCGCTCCCCCGTTGTTCCCCCCGTGGACGGCGCTTCCCCCGTGCCGTCCCGTTCCCCCGTTGATCTCCACCGTCGTCGCGTCGATGGCCACCATGTACGGCGGCCGCTGACGCCCGATGCCGCGAGCACACCCCCGCACGCCCACGGCACCGGACTTCTCCGGTGTCCGCACGACGTCGTGGAGTCGCGTGATAACTGCGCTGGAAGTGGTGCCGTGCAGTGTGGTCATCTCGCGCCCCCCGTCGTAGAGCCGGCTCGTTCGGTCCGATTCGGTGTCCCGGGGGAGATCGGTGTTGATCTCTCCCGGTGACCCAAAGCCTGCCAACGCAGTTTCATCACGTTGTCCGCCGACTGTCACAGCCCTGTCACAGGGGCAGGTCCGGCGCGGCGGGCGGTTCGCGGGGGCGGTGGCCCGGGTACGCAGGGGTCACTGGTCGATGTCCCGGCGTCCCATGGGCCAGAATGGCTGCCGTGCCTTTCCTGTTGCTGATCGAGGACGACGACGCCATCCGCACGGCCCTCGAACTCTCGCTGTCCCGCCAGGGTCACCGTGTGGTGACCGCGGCGACCGGTGAGGACGGTCTGAAGCTGCTGCGCGAGCAGCGCCCGGACCTGATCGTGCTGGATGTGATGCTGCCGGGCATCGACGGTTTCGAGGTGTGCCGCCGGATCCGGCGTACGGACCAGCTGCCCATCATCCTGCTCACCGCGCGCAACGACGACATCGACGTCGTGGTGGGACTGGAGTCCGGGGCGGACGACTATGTCGTCAAACCGGTCCAGGGGCGGGTGCTGGACGCCCGGATCCGGGCCGTGCTGCGCCGCGGGGAACGCGAGTCCAGCGACTCGGCGACCTTCGGCTCGCTGGTGATCGACCGGTCGGCGATGACCGTCACCAAGAACGGCGAGGATCTGCAACTGACACCGACCGAGCTGCGGTTGCTGCTGGAGCTGAGCCGGCGCCCCGGCCAGGCGCTGTCCCGGCAGCAGCTGCTGCGGCTGGTGTGGGAGCACGACTACCTGGGCGACTCGCGCCTGGTGGACGCCTGTGTGCAGCGGCTGCGGGCGAAGGTGGAGGACGTGCCGTCCTCGCCGACGCTGATCCGCACGGTCCGCGGCGTCGGCTACCGGCTGGACTCGCCGCAGTGAGGGAAGCCAGCACGGACGGCAGGACGGCGCAGCGAGACGCGCGGGGCCCGGCCGGCGGCCCCGACGCACCCGCGTCCGGGCCGGGCCGCCGGCTGCTGCGGATGCTCGGCCGGACACCGGGGCTGCTGCGCTGGACGAGCCTGCGGCTGCGGCTGGTGGTGGTCTTCGCGCTGGTGGCGCTGACCGCGGCGGTGTCCGCGTCCGGCATCGCGTACTGGCTGAACCGCAACACCGTATTGGACCGCACCCAGAACGCGGTGCTCAAGGACTTCCGCAAGTCGCTGGAGGACAGTACGCGGTCGCTGCCGCTGCGTCCGCGGTGCGCCGAACTGCAGGACGCGGCACGGCAGATGGCGGCCGGGCCGCAGAACTACGCGGTGCTGCTGATCGGCGTGGACCGGTCGGGCAAGGACTGCGCGGCCACCACGGACAAGGACCTGCTGACGCTGGCGACGGTGCCGGAGTCGCTGCGCAAGGCGGTGAACGAGGTCCGCCCGGTCGACGAGTCCAACCGCTACCCGCACCACCTGTACTGGCAGCGCAAGCAGATCGGGGACACCCCGTACCTCGTCGCCGGGGCGAAGGTGATCGGCGGCGGGCCGACCGGCTACATGATCAAGTCGCTGGCCACCGAGGGCCAGGACCTCAACTCGCTGGCCTGGTCGCTGGGGATCGCGACCGCGCTCGCGCTGGTCGGCTCGGCGCTGCTGGCACAGGCCGCCGCGACGACCGTACTGCGGCCCGTACAGCGGCTGGGGCACGCGGCGCGGCAGCTCGGCGAGGGGCGGCTGGACACCCGACTGCGGGTGACCGGCACCGACGAACTCGCCGATCTTTCCCGGACGTTCAACCGCACGGCGGAGCGGCTGGAACAGCGGGTCGAGGAGCTGAGCGGCCGGGAGGCGGCCTCCCGCCGCTTCGTCGCGGACATGTCGCACGAACTGCGCACGCCGCTGACGGCGATCACCGCGGTCACGGAGGTGCTGGAGGAGGAGCAGGACTCCCTGGACCCGATGATCGCCCCCGCGGTGAAGCTGGTGGTGAGCGAGACCCGGCGGCTGAACGACCTGGTGGAGAACCTGATGGAGGTCACCCGCTTCGACGCGGGGACGGCCCGGCTGGTGCTGGACGACGTCGACGTCGCGGACCAGGTCACGGCGTGCATCGACGCGCGGGCCTGGCTGGACGCGGTGGACCTGGACGCGGACCGCGGCATCGTGGCCCGGCTGGACCCGAGGCGGCTCGACGTCATCCTGGCCAACCTGATCGGCAACGCCCTCAAACACGGCGGCTCGCCGGTCCGGGTGTCGGTGCGTACCGAGCACGCGGCGGGCGCGGAGCCCGACGGCCCGGCCGGCCCGGAGACACCGGGCGGCGCCGACCAGGAGGGCCCCGCGGCGGGGAACGGCCCGGCGGGGTCGTGCCGTACCGCGGACGGGCCGGAGCAGGCCGCCGACGGGTCGCAGGGGCCCGGACAGCCGACGGACGGCGCCCGGCCGGGCGGCGGACAGCTGGTGATCCGCGTACGGGACCACGGCCCCGGCATCCCCGAAGAGGTCCTGCCGCACGTCTTCGACCGCTTCTACAAGGCGAGCGCCTCCCGGCCGCGCTCCGAGGGCAGCGGTCTGGGCCTCTCCATCGCCCTGGAGAACGCCCACATCCACGGCGGCGAGATCACCGCCGCCAACCTCCCCGAGGGCGGCGCGGTCTTCACCCTGCGACTGCCCATGGACGCGTCCCCGCTCACCGACAACGACCGCCAGGACGGCTCCCCGGAGGGCCCCGCCCGACCGGCCGGGCCCGGCAACAACGGTACGGGGGGCGGGAGATGACGGGGAGGGGAGACCTGACAGGGGGAAGCGGAGAGGCGAGGAGGAGGGGAGAGGTGAGGGGGCGGACTACGGGACGTCTGGCGGGGCAGCCGGCGGGACGCCTGGTGGGACAGTCGGCGGGACGCCCGGCGGAGCAGCCGGTGGAGCAGCCGGATGGGCGCATGACCGGACAGCCGGACGGGCGCATGACCGGGCAGCCGGACGGGCGCATGGCCGGGGAGACGGGCGGACGTCCGGCCGGGGAGACGGGCGGACGTCCGGCCGGAGGCGGGTGGCGGCGTACCGCCGGGGCGGTGGCGCTGCTGACGCTGGCGGCCACCGGCTGTGGGATCCGCGGTACGTCCGTGCCGGTGGACGCCGGCGGGGCGCCCGCGCGGGTCAGCTGCAAGGCGCCGGCCGACGAGGCCGCACCCGGCGGGAGCACCCAGGCCACGCTGTACCTGGTGTGCGGCTCCGCGCTGGCCCAGGTGCGGCGGACGATGCCGCAGGCCAAGGGCACGGCCACCGCCGAGGTCCGCCTACGGACCGCCCGCGCCCTCCTCCGGGCGCTGCAGCAGCCGCCCTCCCCCGATGAGGAGAAGGCGGGCTTCAGCAGCGCGCTGCCCGCCGACCTGAAGGTCGAGGGCCCGCACCCGGGAGACCCGGCGGACGCCCTCCGCCTCAGCCTCCCCCCGGACGACCTGCCGTCCTTCGCACTGGCCCAACTGGTGTGCACCTACGGCGCCAGCCCGGCCCTCGGCCGCACCCACGCAGCCGTCCTCTCCGGCCCCGACCACACCACCCCCCACCGCTACGACTGCTCCGCCGACGTCCTCTCCAACCCGGACATCGCGGAACACACAGGGTGGGGCGACACCTTGACGAGAAAGGGCTGAGGGGCTCGGGCTGAGGGGCTCGGGCTGGGGGCTCAGTGAGGGGCTCAGGGGCAGGGGCTGTGGGGGGCTCAGGGGCAGGTGTGGGGCGAGGGCTGAGGGACTCGCGGGGCGCGCCGAGGCTTCCCCCCGCCCCCTCCCCCTCTCCCCCTTCGGGGGAGGGGGCGGGGGGTGGGTTCGGGGGTGGGGGGATGAGGAGGCCTCACGCCGCACGCCCCACGCCGCACGCCCCCCGGCCCCACGCCGCACGCCGCACGCCGCACGCCCCACCAAGGACGCCCCACACCCCAAGGCGGGTGCAATAGGGCGGAACCATGGCCACCGGTCCTGGCGTCCTGGGCTTTGTGCAGCGTCATGGCCACGGCACCACCGCCTCCCCCCGAATGCGCGTCACCGGACTTCTTCTCCTTGTGGCGCATCTGCTGATCGTCGGATGGCTCACGCTGCGTCCCCGGACCGTGCCCTGGGTACCGGCGGCGAACCTCGAACCGCTGGCGACGATCCGGGCCGAGCTGGCGCACGGGGCGACGTGGGAGACCGTGCAGCATCTGGGCGGCTCGGTGCTGCTGCTGGCGCCGCTGGGCGTGTTGCTGCCGCTCTCCGCCGGCCGCCTGAACGTTTCCCCGCTGGTCTCCTTCACCCGTACCGTCTTCGCCGGCGCGATGATCGCGCTGGCCATCGAACTGCTGCAGTCAGGGATCCCCGGACGGGTCCCCGATGTCGACTCGGTGCTGCTGAGCACCCTGGGTGTGGCGGTGGTGCACCTGGCGGTCGTTCCCGGGGCCCGGTGCCGGCTCCGCCGGCGGTACGAGCGTCTCGGGGGTGCGCCCCCGAAGATCTCCAGGGTCGGCGTCACACCACAGGCTGACGTGCTCTCGGGCAGCCGGACCTACCTTTGAGGCATCGGTCAAACGCCCCACGTAGTCGCAAAGGAGCTACCTCTCATGGCCGCCGCACTGGTCCGTCCCCGCGACAACCGAATGATCGCCGGAGTGTGCGCGGGCCTGGCCCGTCGCTTCGGTACGACACCGGCCACGATGCGCGTGATCTTCCTGGTGTCGTGTCTGCTTCCCGGCCCGCAGTTCCTGGTCTACCTCGCCCTGTGGATACTCCTCCCCTCGGAGGAGAAGGCACACAGCGCCGCCGCCTGGTAGCCCCCGAGCCGGGCAGGCTCCCGAGCCGGGCAGACCAGCACGCCGAGCGGGCCAGCACGCCGAGCGGGCCCGCACGCCGATCAGGCCCGCGCGCCGGGCGAGCCACCGTGCCTCGACAAGCCGCCGGCCCGTACGCCTGCCGAGGCGTACGGGCCGGGGACGGTGCGCCGCGCGCCCCTGTGGGCGGCGGGGGTGCGGGGCTCAGCCCAGCGGGAGGGCCTTGCCGACGGCGCCGGTGGGCAGGCCGCCGAGGAGCTTGTTGCCCTTGGAGTTCAGGTGCGTCTTGACGTCGTGGTTGCCCGGCTTGGCGTTGGTGCCGCTGTTGACGCTCTTGGTGGCCCCCGAGACGGTGTCGGTGGCGCTGTGCAGCAGACCGCCGGTGGTGTCGGCGGCACCGGCCGCCGGGGCGGCGGAGGCGGCGCCCGCGGCGGTGACGGCAAAGGCGGCACCGAGGGCGGCGACACCGAGAGTCTTGATCGTTCCCTGCTTCATCGAATTACGTCCTCATTGATGGGGGCTTGACCGGCCCATCAACCTAGTGATGCGGCAACCGGCGCCGCAAACAGCCAAAAGGAAACAAAAAACGGCCGGTGGACATTCCACCGGCCGTTGCGCTATATGCTCGCGCTGTCCCCGTTACGTACGGTCAGAAGCGCTGCTGGGAGCGGATGTTGAGCCCATCGGGCGGAACAGCCACTCGGCCCGCAGTTCCGCGTAACCGGGCTTGATGACGTCATTGATCATCGCCAGACGTTCATCGAAAGGAATGAACGCTGATTTCATCGCATTGACTGTAAACCACTGCATGTCATCGAGCGTGTAGCGGAATGTCTTGACCAGGTGCTCGAATTCCCGGGACATGTTCGTACCGCTCATCAGCCGGTTGTCGGTGTTCACGGTGAGGCGGAATTGCAGCCGGCGCAGCAGGCCGATGGGGTGCTCGGCGTAGGAGGGGGCGGCGCCGGTCTGGAGGTTGGAGGTGGGGCACATCTCCAGCGGGATCCGCTTGTCGCGCACGTAGGAGGCGAGCCGGCCGAGCGTGACCGAGCCGTCGTCGGCGACCTCGATGTCGTCGATGATGCGGACGCCGTGGCCGAGGCGGTCGGCGCCGCACCACTGGAGCGCCTGCCAGATGGAGGGCAGCCCGAAGGCCTCCCCCGCGTGGATCGTGAAGTGGTTGTTCTCCCGCTTGAGGTACTCGAACGCGTCGAGGTGGCGGGTGGGCGGGTAGCCGGCCTCGGCGCCCGCGATGTCGAAGCCGACGACGCCGGAGTCGCGGTAGCGGTTGGCGAGTTCGGCGATCTCCAGGGCGCGGGCGGCGTGCCGCATGGCGGTCAGCAGGGCGCCGACGCGGATCCGGTGGCCGTTCTCGCGGGCCCGCCGCTCGCCCTCGCGGAACCCCTCGTTGACGGCCTCGACGACCTCTTCGAGGGTCAGCCCCTGCTCCAGGTGCTGCTCGGGCGCGTAGCGGACCTCGGCGTAGACCACGCCGTCGGCGGCCAGGTCCTCGGCGCACTCGGCGGCCACCCGGGCCAGTGCGTCGCGGGTCTGCATGACGGCGCAGGTGTGCGCGAAGGTCTCCAGATAGCGCTCCAGCGAGCCGGAGTCGGCGGCTTCGCGGAACCAGATGCCCAGCTTCTCGGCGTCCGTCTCGGGCAGACCGGTGTATCCGGTCTCGCGGGCCAGGTCGACGACCGTGGCGGGGCGCAGGCCGCCGTCGAGGTGATCGTGCAGCAGCACCTTGGGGGCGCGGCGGATCTGTTCACTGCTCGGAAGGGTGGTGGTCTCGCTCGTCATCTCGGCACTGTAGCCCCTACGCGCGTAGATAGCACCGAACGATACGTAACAGTGACCCGTCCACAGGGTGGCGGGCACGTCTCCTTCTGCCATCGTTCTGGTCATGGCTCAGCAAGCGCTGCCGGTGCGCGAGGCCCGGCTGGGAAAACCGCTGGGAGCGAACGGCAAAGAAGGGGCGCGCGAAGCGCTCCGGCGGAAGGGTGGTGGCGGGCGAGGGGCGGGCCCGGTCAGCGGCGTCGCCCTGTTACTGCCAGGAGGCGGACCGACCGGGGTACGCCGACCGTCGCCGGTGACCGCGCTCGCGGTACGCCCCCTCGCCCTCCGGCTGGCCCGGGCGGGCCGCCCCGAGGGCCTGGCCACCCATGTCGTGCACTACCGCTGCCGCGGCTGGAACGGTTCCGCCGCCCATCCCGCGCGGGACGCCACCTGGGCCCTGGAAGAAGTGGTGCGCCGCTACGGCGACGTCCCGGTCTGCCTCGTCGGTACGGGCATGGGCGCCCGCGCCGCCCTGCACGCCGCCGGCCACCCGGCCGTCCACTCCGTACTGGCCATCGCACCCTGGCTGCCCGACCACCGCACCACCGGCGAACAACCCGATCCGGTGAAACAGCTCGTCGGCCGCCAGGTCCTGCTCGTGCACGGCACCAACGACGAGCGCCACGACCCCGACCTGTCCTACCGCTACGCCGAGCGCGCCAAGAAGATCAACCGCGACACCTGCCGCTTCGAGGTGCACTCCGACGGCCACTCCCTCCACCAGCACCGCACCGAAGTCCTCGCCCTGGCCACCGACTTCCTCCTCGGCTCCCTCTTCGCCCACGACTACGCCCGCCCCCTCAAGGACGCCTTCGCCGCACCCCCACCCCTCGGCCTCCGCATGCCCCTGGCCACGGGCTTCGGGGCATCGCTACGACACTGAGCGGCGGCCCAACCCGGGTGCCGGTGCGGCGACTTCCACCGCACCGGCCCCCCTCACCGCGGCAGCAGCCGCCCCCGCCGGCTCAGGAGGAACTTCTTGAAGGCGGCGACCGGTGGGGTGTCGGGGTGGCCGTCCAGCCAGGCCACGCCGATCTCGCGGACCGCGCGCGGGGCCGTAACCGTCAGTTCGGCAACTCCCGGGCGGGGTACGGCGGGTGGCGGCAGCAGGGCCACGCCGAGGCCGGCCGCGACCAGGCCGCGGAGGGTCTCGGCCTCCTCGCCCTCGAACGCCACGCGCGGGGTGAAACCCGCCTCGGCACACAGCGCGTCGGTGATCCGGCGCAGCCCGTAGCCCGGTTCGAGGGTGACGAACAGTTCGCCGGCGGCCTCCGCGAGCCGGATGCGCTTGCGGGCGGCCAGCGGGTGGTCGTCCGGGACGACCAGCCGCAGTTTCTGCTCGTCGAGCCGGCGGGCGACCAGGTCCGGGTAGTCCGGCACCGGCGAGGTCAGGCACAGGTCGAGGTCGCCGGCGCGGAGCCGTTCGATCATCGCCTCGCCGTAGTTCTGCACGAGCTGGAAGCGGACCCGGGGGTGGTCCGCGCGGAAGCTGCGGATCAGCCCCGGTACGGTCTCCGACCCGAGGGTGTGCAGGAACCCGAAGGCGACCTTGCCGGCGGCCGGGTCGACGTCGGCGCGTACGGACTCGGTGGCCCGCTCCAGGTCCGTCAGCGCCCGCTCGGCGGAGGCGAGGAAGGACCGGCCGGCCGGGGTGAGGGAGAGCGTACGGCCGTGCCGGGCGAAGAGCGCGACACCGAGGTCGTCCTCCAGCCGGACGATGGCGCGGCTGAGGGTCGGCTGCGGTACGCCGAGTTCCTGCGCCGCCCGGGTGACGTGTTCGTGCCGGGCCACGGCGGTGAACTGGGCGAGCCGCGGGGCGAGCACCGCCGCCCACGACCCGACGCCGAGCTCGGCCGCCTCGCCGGACTCCGCACCGACCGCCCCGCTCCGGCCCCGACCCGCTGCCCCAGCTCGGCCGCGCCCCGTTGCCTCAATGTCTTTTCTGTTGCGGCCTTGCAACAGCGACCCCTCTGACCTCTGCTCATGCTGCACGGAATCGATTATGCGGTTTCCATGCATTGGACGCATGAAATGCGGCGCCCTACGGTCGACGTATGCCTCCCGCTGATACCGGGGCGTCCGTCACCGACCGTGCGGCCGCCTCTCCCCAGTTGTCCACCAGCTCCTCTTCCTCCGCCGCCGCTCCCGACCCCGAAGCGGGCAAGCTGCGGCCGGGCGGCCCCGGTTACCGCCGGATGAGCTTCGCCCTCTTCGCCGCCGGAGTGGCCACCTTCGCCCTCCTGTATTCCACCCAGGCACTGCTGCCCGCCATCTCGGGCGACCTCGGGGTCTCCCCGGACCAGGCCAGCTGGACCGTCTCGGCGGCCACCTTCGGACTGGCCCTCGGCGTGATCCCGCTCAGCGCGGTGTCCGAACGCTTCGGGCGGCGCACGCTGATGACCGCGTCGCTCTCGGTGGCCACGGTGATCGCCCTGCTGGTGCCGTTCGCACCGTCGCTCGGCGTGCTGATCGCGCTGCGCGCCGTCCAGGGCGTGGCGCTGGCCGGGCTGCCGGCGTCGGCGATGGCCTTCCTGGCCGAGGAGGTACGCGCCAGGGCGCTGGTGGCGGCCATCGGCCTGTTCGTGGCCGGCAACAGCATCGGCGGGATGTCCGGCCGGATCGTGACCGGCTGGGTCGCCCAGGCCTGGGGCTGGCGGGCCGCGCTCGGCGCGGTGGGGCTGATGGCCGTGGTGTGCGCGGTGACGTTCCGGCTGCTGGTGCCCAAGGCCCGGCACTTCGTGCCCCGTTCGGTGGGCCCGCGGGCGCTGGCCCGTACGCTCGGCGGCCACCTCGCCGATCCGCTGCTCCGCCGGCTCTACGGCATCGGTGCGCTGTTCATGACGGTCTTCGGCGCGGTCTACACGGTCATCGGCTACCGCCTGGTCGCCGAGCCGTTCAACCTCCCGCAGGGCATCATCGGTTCGATCTTCGTGGTCTACCTCGTCGGTACGGTCTCCTCGGCGGCGGCCGGCCAGTTGGTCGCCCGGGTGGGCCGCCGCGGCGCGCTCTACCTGGCCGTCGGCACCACCTCTACGGGCCTGCTGCTCTCCCTCGCCGACTCGGTCGCCGCGGTGCTCGCGGGCCTGGTCCTGATCACCGCCGGCTTCTTCGCGGGCCACGCGGTGGCCTCGTCGTCGGTCAGCCGCACCGCCAAGACGGCCCGCGCCCAGGCGTCGGCCCTCTACCAGTGCGCGTACTACGTCGGCAGCAGCCTGGGCGGCGCACTGGGCGCCGCCGCCTTCCACGCGGTCGGCTGGCAGGGCACCGTCCTCCTCGGCCTCGCCGCCATGCTCGGCGCCGCGTCCATCACCCTCTACGCCACCCGCAAGGCCGTGGCGGAACGCCGCCTGCTCCACCTGGCCCGGGCGGCGTAACCCCTGGCGGCCGGGGTCGCTGTACGCCCCGCCCGCCCCTGAGCCGAAGGGCCCGTCCCGTCACCTGTCCTGGTGGGGCGGGCCCTTCGTTGTGCGCGGTCTTGTGGATCGGGCGGTGCGTCGTCAGTCGACAGGGAAGACGCCGGTGTCCAGGGTGAGTTCGAACGGGGCGGGAAGTTGCAGTTCATCGCCGAACTTCACGGTCTGCAGCACACGGAAGACGTCGCCGACCGGTTCGCCGTAGAGGGTGACCGCCGGACCGGCAGGGGCCCAGCGGTCAACAAGCAGATAGAGCGGAACGCCGGCCCGGGCATAGCCCGCCGCCTTCGCGATCCGGTCATTGCTCGCGTTGGACTTCGAGGTGACCTCGACGATCAGCTTGGCGGTGGACGCCGGAACATACTCGCCGGTCTTGTCGAGCACGACATCGTCCGGGACCACGGCGACGTCCGGGATGTAAAGGCCCTTGCGCAGGGGGATTCCCGTGCCCAGAGTCTGGTAGATGTCCCAGTCCTCCGGGAGCACGGAGTACAGACGGCGTTGGACCTTCGCGGCGATGAAGTTGTGATTGTTGTCGGGCGGCGGCGACACAGTGACGATCCCCTCGATGATCTCCACCTTCCAGCCCTCGCGTGCGTCCGCCTGTTCCCAGATGCGGACGAGGTCGTCCCACTCGGGGCCGTTGCCCGACGGGTGGTCGACGGTGAGTGCGCTCATGGCGGTCTCCTCTATCGGTACGTCACCGATCCCAGCATGCCGAACGGGACCGGCGCCGGTCCACCGATCCCGTTCACCCGTACGAGGAAACCGCAGGTCAGCCGATGCGTTCCAGGACCACCGGGCTCGCCGTGAAGGTGGCGTCCGGGGCGCCGATGAGCACTCCGCCGTCCAGGGCCTCCAGGGCGTAGGGGAGCTTTTCGGGGGTGTCGGTGTGGAGGGTGAGGAGGGGCTGGCCGGCGGTGACGCGGTCGCCGGGCTTGGCGTGGAGTTCGATGCCGGCGGCGGCCTGCACCGGGTCCTCCTTGCGGGCGCGGCCGGCGCCCAGGCGCCAGGCGGCGAGGCCGACGGCGTAGGCGTCGAGGGTGGTGAGGGTGCCGGTGGCGGCGGCGGTGACGGTGTGCTGTTCGCGGGCGACCGGGAGCGGGGCGTCCGGGTCGCCGCCCTGGGCGCTGATCATGCGGCGCCAGTGGTCCATGGCGGAGCCGTCGGCGAGCGCCTTGGCCGGGTCGGCGTCCGGCAGCCCGGCGGCGTCGAGCATCTCGCGGGCGAGGGCGAGGGTGAGGTCGATGACGTCCTGGGGGCCGCCGCCGGCCAGCACCTCGACGGACTCGCGGACTTCGAGGGCGTTGCCGGCGGTGCGGCCGAGCGGGGTGGCCATGTCGGTGAGCAGCGCGACGGTCCGCACGCCGTGGTCGGTGCCCAACTCGACCATGGTGGAGGCGAGTTCACGGGCGTCGTCGAGGTGCTTCATGAAGGCGCCGGAGCCGACCTTGACGTCGAGGACGAGGGAGCCGGTGCCCTCGGCGATCTTCTTGGACATGATCGAGGAGGCGATCAGCGGGATGGACTCGACGGTGCCGGTGACATCGCGCAGCGCGTAGAGCTTCTTGTCGGCGGGGGCGAGGCCGTCGCCGGCGGCACAGATGACCGAACCGACGTCACGGAGCACGTCCAGCATCTCGGCGTTGCTGAGGTGGGCGCGCCAGCCGGGGATGGACTCCAGCTTGTCGAGGGTGCCGCCGGTGTGGCCGAGGCCGCGGCCGGAGAGCTGGGGTACGGCGGCGCCGCACGCGGCGACGAGCGGGGCGAGCGGCAGGGTGATCTTGTCGCCGACGCCACCGGTGGAGTGCTTGTCGGCGGTGGGGCGGGGCAACGAGGAGAAGTCCATCCGCTCACCGGACGCGATCATCGCGGCGGTCCAGCGGGCGATCTCCTTGCGGTTCATGCCGTTGAGGAAGATCGCCATCGCCAGGGACGACATCTGCTCATGGGCGACCTCACCGCGGGTGTAGGCGTCGATGACCCAGTCGATCTGACCCGGGGTCAGCTCGCCGCGGTCGCGCTTGGTACGGATGACGGAGATGGCGTCCATGGACGGTTCCTTTCGAACGGGTGGGTCCGGTCCCGTTCTACACGCATAGATGTCGGGTGGCCAGATGTGGGCGGACGAACCCTCGCGGCGGCCCTGGGGGCTCGGCCCCTGAGGTGCGGTGGGCTTCGCCTGTCTCCGATGTCGGCTACCTCGTCCAGCGGTGAACCGTCCGGCGGGCACGGTGTAGGTCACGCGGCCGGCCGGTCCCTAGCGCTCCGGCCCTGGCGCCCGGGGCTTGCGGTGCTTGCCGGTGCCTGCGCCGAGCTGGGGCGCCGGCCCCGCGGCCGGGGGCTTGATGACCTCGGGGTACAGGATCTGTCGTGCCTCGGCGAGGTTGGACGCGAATCCGTGCGGTTCCCAGGAGTATCCGTTCCACCGCTGGATGGCACGGGGTGCGTCTGGGTGCAAATGCGAGGCTTTGGGGCCGTCACCGGTGACGAGCGGAACCGCGCGGAGCCGTCCGACCTTCGCGTAACGGCGCTCCGCCCATTCCGACAACGGTTCGTCGTCCATTGCGCGTCCTTACGATTCGGCGGCCGCTCCCCAGGAGGGTAGGGGGCCGCCGGGGTTGATCGCTTCGCGCTCGTTCATACGAGGCGGTGGTGCCAGCGCAGCGACGGGCTGTCCTCGATCCCATCGATACCATCGATCCCATATGTGTGGGCCTTGTTGTCGATCTGGAGCTGTACGGCGGTGATGTCGGGGCTTCCCGCGTCCTGCCATGCGGTGAGGGCCTGCTCGATGTCGTCCCACAGGGCCACCGGGCCGCCCTGGTGGACGGTCCAGCCCTCGCCGTCGGGCGTGAAGTGGGCGAAGGACTCGCGCTCCGGGTCGAAGAGATACAGGAGCTCCGGTCCCTCGCGCGTCGAGGCGCGAACGAGGTGTGCGCCGGGCGCGGCAAGCTGGGCGAGGAAGGCGGGCATCCACTCCTCCAGCCTGATCGGCGCTACCTTCGTCGGGCGCTCGCTGTCGGCGTAGGCCGTGCGCGCGGACAGGTCGCCGGCCGGCGGGACCACGGCTTGTGCCCGGGCCTGCATGAAGGAGGAACGGCCGATGATCCGCCCCTCGGCGGTCCCGTTCTCGCCCACCGTGACCTTTGCCAGACCCGTGCCGTAGGGCCAGGAGCCAATGGTCGCAAGGATGATGCCGCCCGGCTTCGTCTGCCGGATCCAGGCGTGGGGGATGCGGCGTACGGCACAGGTGGCGATCACCCGGTCGTACGGGGCGCGGCGGGGATGCCCCAGGAGCCCATCCCCCGTCACGGTCCAGGTCGAGAACCCCGCTGTTTCCAGCGCGGCGTCGGCACGGGCTGCCACCTCGGGGTCCACCTCGACCGTGGTGACGTTGTCCTCGCCGAGGCGGTGGCACATCAGGGCCGCGGAGTAACCGGTGCCGGTGCCGATCTCCAGCACCTGGTGCCCCTCTTCCACATCCAGGCTCTCGATCATGCCAACTACGGTGACGGGGGTGGTGGATGAGGACGTGGGCGTGCCTGTCACGAGGTCAGCGGCCTGGTCCGCGGTGAGGTGACCATCGAGCTGAGTGGTCAGGGACCGGTCGCTGTAGGCGATCTCCGCCCACTCCGCCGGGTCGGCTCCCACCGCTGTGACCGGTCGCCAGCGGCCACCGTCCACGGGCAGGAAGACCCCGGGGTTCAAGAACAGCTCACGCGGTACGGCCTCGACCGCCGCCCGCCATTGGGGGGTCGTGAGGACACCGGCCCTCTCCAGCCGGTCGGCCAGGGCACATCGCGCGGATGCGGTTTCCGTCATGGGGCGGGCTCTCCTCGGGTCAGCAGGTCGGCGAATGCGGCGGACATCTCCAGGCCGGTCTTCTCTTCCAGCCACCCCCATTGGCCGTTCGGATTCAGCTCCAGCCACCAGTGGTCACCCGCCCGGTCAACGGCGAGGTCGAAGCTCCCGGACACCAGCCCGAAGTGGTCCAAGTAGGCAAGGAGCGCCGCCTCCACATGGTCCGGCAGGCCTACCACGCTGTAGGTGAGGGCGGAGTAGTCCTTGCGCCAGTCCAGGAGGTCGGAGTCGATCCGCACGGGGAACGCTCGCCCGCCGACCACCAGCACACGCACGTCGGCGACCTTGTCCACGCGGGCTTGGAACAGGTGCGGTGTCACGCGCACGCTGTCATCGATCTCCGCGGCGGTGACCGGGTCTGCCCACCCTGTGACCGGAACTCCGTCTCGCTCGTACGAGGTCCACCGCAGGGTCTTGTAGATCACCTGGCCGTGTGCGGCGATGAACTCCCGGGCTTCTTCGGGGTCATTGGTCACGAGGGTCGACGGCACTGTCAGACCGAGCCGCTGGGCGACGGCGAGTTGAGCGGGCTTGTAGTCGGCCGCCGCGTTACGAAGGGGATGATTGACCCATAGGGGGCCGTCAAGGGCGTACAGAGTGCCGCCGAGCCCGTAGCGAACCTGCGCGGCGGCGAACCGCGCATCGTCATCGCTCAAGTGCGGGAAGTCGGGCCAGACGGGGCGGCGCCAGTACACCGCTCGCACGTGATCCAGGTCGACGGTTCTCGACAAGGTGCGGACCTGCCCGGCCACCGGGGCCGGGCAGGCGCCGAACCGGGCCGAGACCGTCAGGCGGCCGCCGAGGTCGGCGGGGTTGAACCTGACCACCGGCACGTTTCGCCGGTTGAGTTGGGTGATCACCATGTCGGCGGTGACATCGTCCGCCTCGGTGGCCACCAGTACCGGCCGCTCCTCGATCGCGGGCATCAGTCCTGCTGGCTGTCCTGGTCGTGGCCCTGGTCGTTCTGCGAGTCCGAGTTCGTTGTCGTGGACGTCTCGGTGCCGGAGCTGGTGCCGTGCTTGCCCATCTCGACCACCCGACCGGCGTGGTCGCGGAACACGCCCAGTTGTGTGGCGGGGTCGACGGTGACCGTGGCGTGCGGGCGGCGCCATGTGGTCGGGTACGGCGCGAGTCGGCCGGCCCCCCAGGGGCGAGTGTGGGTGAGGTGCGTAGCGGACGTGGCGCTCTCGATCTCAGCGGTCGCGGCCATGCCGCGCCCCCTTTCTCTCGTCGGTCCCGGCCCGGCTGGGCACGGGAGTTGCCCGTCCGTCGCCACGGATCGAGCTCCGCCATCGGTTGGGCTGTCGGCCGTGATGGTCGACAGCCGCTCCGGCGGGTGAGTGTGCACCGCGCCCGGATCAGTCGAACGCGTCTGCAGGAAGCCGCGACTGGCCGTCATCGCCGCCGCCGGGAGCGGCATCGCCGTCGGGTTCGTCATCGTCCGGGGCGGGAAGCCGCGCGCCTCTGCTCTCCGCTACCCGGTGTACATCGGCCAGGGATGCGGTCATGGCATCCAGCAGGTGATCTTCTCCGGGCTTCCCTGTACGAGCCTCAAGGGCGCGCTGTGCTTCCTTGATGAGTTCGGCAGCCGAAGCGAGCTGCGCGGTTTCGATCTCGTCGGCCAGACGGGACACGTATCCGTTGCCATCGCCTGCCAGGTAGCACGGCTTCCCGTCCGGGCTGGACCACGGCAGCAGTCGCGCGTTGTCCATGGGGTTGATCACGTTGTCGCCCCCACAGCGTGACTCTCGTACGGCCCGACCTCGATGCCTCCTGGGGCCAGCCACAGCACCTGTCGCCGCTGGTGCTGTGAGCGGCGCTCTTGCAGCTCTGCGGGCGTGAGCAGATACGGGCGTACCAGGGCCGAGTCCTCGCCACACAGCGGTCCAGGCTGCCGGACGGGCCTGCGGTGCGGGGCGAGCGACGACGCGTCCACGCACCGCGCCTCCGGCAGCGCGCGGTGCGTCCGGTGGCGGCCCCGCGCCGGAAGCATCAGCCGCAGCAGCAGGATGAAAAACCTCGTTGTAGCGTGGGTCACGTTGTCAACTCCTTGGTAGTTGATGGCCATGCCCCCGGGCCGGTCGGACGGTCGCGGGGGTCCTGCATGCGCCTGTGGAATCTTCTGAGGCGTCGTCGGCGTCATCCGCGCCGGTTGCCGTCCTCGCCACACGTCGGGGCCATGGCGTGCAGGAAGCCGCCGGCCTTCTCGACTTCGCGAGCGACCTGGTCGTACTCCTGCGCAGCGGGGGAGATCATCGATCGCCACGCGGTGACGACCGCCCCGGCCTGGCCGGACTTGATGAGGTCGATCGCCTGCCTGAGCCCGTCGCGGCCCTCAGGCGCCAGCGATCCCTCGCGGTCCTCGATCACGGCCGTGATCTCCCAGCAGAACGCCTCGGCGTACTCGGTGCACTCCTCGCGAAGCTCCGCGATGTTCGCGTGCGGGACACTGCACAGGTAGATCACACAGCGGAACCGCTCGATCTTCGCGGCCTTGGTCGGTAAGTCGATCGCGCCGGGGCTCATGCCCGACGCCGCGTCCGCGAGGGCCTGACGCCGTCTCACGTCGCCCTCGGTTCGGCGGGCAGTCGTCGACCCCTGCCTGTTTCCGTACTCGATGCTGAGCATGCGTCGATCGTGCCCGCGCGATCACTCTTAGTGAAGAGATGGGGCGTAGGACCGGGCGAGAAGGCTCGGCCCCGAATCGTACGCTCCGTAGGACCTACGCGATCAGCGGTACGCCGATCAGTTCGCTGATGTTCCGCACGCGGGCGGTGGAGACCTTGGCGAGACGCTTCCCGATGACGCCGGGCAGCGCTTGGTGCTTGACCCACTCCGGGGCGTCGAGAGCCACCTCTGTGAGGGTGTCGGCGGCTCGGTCGTACAGCTTCGCCTCGCACTGGGCCAGGGCGACATCGAGCTTGTAGCGGTTGCGGGCGAGCTTGGGCATGGAGCAAGGCAGTTCGGTGTGAGCAGCGAGCTGCAGTGCCCTTCCGTAGTTGCCGAGGGCCACAGCGATTCCCACCGCTTCGGTCTTCGCGGCGGTAGGACCGAAATGCGTGCCGTACAAGGCCTCGTCATGACCGAGCCGAGCCGCTGCCGCATGTGCCTGTGCCAGATAGTCATCCGCGGAAGCGGCGTCTCCTCGACGTGAGGACGCTACCGCCGCAGAGGTCATCAACCGGCCGAACGCGAGTAGTTGGGGGCGGGACGCCCTGCTGAACGACGGCTCGATGTGCAAGGCCGCGCGCTCCGCAACAGCAACTGCTCGGGGAACCTTCGCACTCCGCAGGTGAATCCATGACAGCGTCGATTCCAGGAGGGCTGCCAGCACGTCGTCACCGGAGTCCTTCGCCAGTCGGCGCGCTGATGTGATCGCGCTGAACGCAAGATCACGCTGCCCGAGCAGGATGGCGGCCGAGGACGCGAACTGGTAGGTGTTGGCGAGGAGCGAGCCCAGTTGCTCGCGCTCGTACCCCGTCGCCTGCCCGTACCGGCTGCCCCCTTCGAGCAACACCTTGGCGATGAGCTCGCTGAACACCCCGTAATCGCCCCGCCAGTAGGCGGCACACACACGATCGTGAGCACTCGACAGTTCGACGAACGAGCTCGGCCTTTCGATACCGTTCCAGTCCCCGAGAGCGCTGTCGTGTACCGCGTCGGAAAGTCGCCGCAGAGCGGCCCGGGTGTCCCGGCTCGCTCCCCGCCGCGGTGCCTGTTGGCCGAGGATCACCGCAACGTCGGTCTTGAGCGCGTTCGCCAGTCTGAGCAGCGAGCCGACGGACAGTTCGCCGCGATCCTGCTCGGCCTTCTGCACCAGGGCGAGCGAGACGCCTGCCGCGTCGGCGAGCCCCTGCTGGGTGAGATCGGAGCCTCGTAGGTGCTTGATGCGCTTGCCGTTCGTAAGGTCGGCCCAGTTGCTCACGATCACCTCGGTGGGTTGCTCAGGCTCAGTGGCTGTACCCCGATGGTAGGTCTCGCGATCGAAGTGCCAAGGGTGAACGGAGCAGTCGGCGGCTCGGCTGACCCGGCCGTGATACGCGGCGTTGAGACACTGCTTTCACCGCGCACTGCCCGCCGTGGCCGAGGTCCTGGAACTGGCACGGACCTCAGGTCAGTCCGGTGCCGTGGTCGTCTCCAGCCAGCGCAGATAGGCATCCGCCCCGGCAACGATCGGTACTGCGGAGACTTCCGGGTTCTGCCAGGGGTGGTGCTTGAGCAGATGCGCCTCGACCTCGTCGTACCGGTCCGCGCGGACCTTGGGGACGAGCTGCCATTCCCCGCCTGAGCCGAACTCTCCCTGGTGCCAGAACACGGAACCGACCGGCCCGACGATCTGCGCCCCGGCTGCGAGTCGTGCGGTGACTACCGACTGCGCCAGCTTCACAGCCGCTTCGTGGTTCTCCGTTGCGGCGGATACCTGAAGAAAGTCAGTCATGGGGCGACTGTAGGGGCGAACTGACGGCCCAGGGGTACTTCATGCGTTCAACGGAACTTTGGGTGGGTGGATGGGGGTGGGTGGCTCCGATCCTCAGTCAGCCAGCCCCCCGCAATCTCGCCCGCCGCGCACGAGAAGCGCTGGCCTAAGCTGCCGATCAACCGGCCGACGAAGGGATGCACCGTGGCTCAGCCGAAGACCGACGACCAGGCCAAAGCACTCAAGCCCGCCCTCGAAGCCATGACCCTGCTGGTCGCCGCCGTCATCGTCCACGACACGGCCGCCAACCGCGTCGTCCTCCTTCAACGCAGCCGGAACGCCAAGTTCGCACAGGGGATGTGGGACCTCCCCGTCGGCAAGAGCGAGCCCGGCGAGCCGATCACCGAAACCGCCGTACGCGAGTTGTACGAGGAGACCGGTCTGACCGTGAAGCCCGAGGCGCTGAAGGTCGCCCACATCATCCACGGCGCCTGGGGCGTCGAAGCCCCCAACGGCTTCCTCACCGTCGTCTTCGCCGCCCACGAATGGACCGGCGAACCCGAGAACCGGGAACCGCGGAAGCACGACCAGGTGTGCTGGATCGACACCGATGCCATCCCCGACGAGTTCGTCGCCACCACCGCCAGCGCTCTTCATCACTACCTGGCCAAGGGGCAACAGGTATCGCTGGACGGCTGGAGGTAGACACCCGGGTCGCCGAACCGCAGTTCACAGCCGTCGCCAGATCACCTGGGTGGCGGGGACTGAGCGCAGGCGGGGTGAGCACTACGAAAACCCGGCGTTCGCGAGCGGGGTGGGTGGCGGGGGTGGGTGGCGGGGGTGGGTGGCGGGGGTGGGTGGCGGGGGTGGGTGGCGGGGGTGCCATGCCCTAAGGGGGCCGATGGCACCCCTGGGGCCGTACAACAAGGGCTGTCGCCCGTCAGCCCGCCGTCATCCCGTCAGATGCCCCGCCCCGAACGCGTCCGGCAGGAGCTCCGACAGGGGGCGGATGCCCGCTCGGGTGTCCACCAGGAGGTTGGGGCCGCCGTGTTCCCAGAGGAGTTGGCGGCAGCGGCCGCAGGGGACGAGCAGCTCGCCCGTGCCGTCGACGCACGTGAAGGCGGTCAGGCGGCCGCCGCCGGTGGCGAACAGGGCGGAGATCAGGCCGCATTCGGCGCACAGGCCCAGGCCGTAGGAGGCGTTCTCGACGTTGCAGCCGGTCACGGTGCGGCCGTCGTCGACCAGGGCGGCCGCGCCCACGGGATAGCCGGAGTACGGGGCGTAGGCCCGGGACATCGTGTCCCGGGCCTGCGCGCGCAGTGACTCCCAGTCGGGAGCTTGGTTCACTTGCCCTGGCCTCTTCGGTAGATCTTGCCGATCGCCTTCGGTACCCGCAGCCGCTGTGCGGCCAGCGAGAGCACCAGCAGCGTAGCGATGTACGGGGCGACACCGACGATCTCCAGCGGGACCGTGTCGGTGGTGGTGTACCACAGGGCGAGCAGCGCGGCCGCGGCCAGGCTGAGCACGGCCTGGGTGCGGTAGCCGCCGCGCACCTTCCACACCGCCAGGCCGACCAGCAGCACGGCGAGCAGGAGCAGCAGCGCGTGGACGGTGGGGCCGCCGCCGCGCAGTTGGAGCGCGTCCATGAAGCCGAACAGGCCGGCGCCCATGGCGACGCCGCCCGGCCGCCAGTTGCCGAAGATCATGGTGGCGAGGCCGATGTAGCCGCGGCCGCCGGTCTGGCCGTCCTGGTAGATGTGGACGTAGATCGCCAGGAACGCGCCGCCGAGGCCGGCCAGTGCGCCGGAGACGAGCACCGCCGCGTACTTGTAGCGGTAGACGTTGACGCCCAGCGACTCGGCCGCGATCGGGCCCTCGCCGCAGGAGCGCAGCCGCAGGCCGAAGGCGGAGCGCCACAGGACGTAGAAGGTGAGCACGAACAGGGCGGCGGTCACCACGGTCAGCCAGGAGACGTTGGTGACCAGGGAACCGGCGATACCGGCGGTGTCGGAGACCAGGAACCAGTGGTGCTGCTCGATGGAGTGCAGCCAGTCGGACAGGCCGGGGACGGTGAACGTCGGCATGTCGGGCATCGGCGGCGACTGCTTGTCGTTGCCGCCGGCCGCCGCGGCCGCGCTGCCGTCCGCGCCGAACCACAGCTTGGCCAGGAACTGGGTCAGGCCGAGCGCCATGATGTTGATCGCGACGCCGGAGATGATGTGGTCGACGCCGAAGGTGACGGTGGCGATGGCGTGCAGCAGTCCGCCGAGCGCACCGCCGATGACGCCGGCCAGCGCCGCGGCCCAGGGGCCGTGCTGCCAGCCGACCGCGCCCGCGGAGAAGGCGCCGAGCATCATCATGCCTTCGAGGCCGATGTTGATGACGCCGGAGCGCTCGGCCCACAGGCCGCCGAGACCGGCGAGGCCGATCGGGACGGCGGCGTTGAGCGCGGCGATGTACTGGCCGGACTCGGTCAGGTTGGTGGCGCCGGTGACGATCCGCAGCAGGGACAGCAGGATCAGGCTGCCGGAGATGATCAGCAGGACCTTGGGGTAGCTGAGCCGGGCCCGGGCGGTCTTGGGCTTGTGGTGCTGGGGGCTCTGGTCGACCGGAGCCGTGAGGTTCGTGCTCACGCGGACACCTCCGCCTTCTCGGTCTTGCGGGCCTGGGCGGCGAGCTGCTCGCCGACCTGCCGCTGCTGGAGTCTGAGGCCGTAGCGGCGCACGAGTTCGTAGGCGATGACGACACAGAGCACGATGACGCCCTGCATCACGCCGACGATCTCCTGCTCGTAGTCCTCGAATTCGAGCTGGGTGCCGGTGCGTTCGAGGAAGCCCCACAGCAGTGCGCCGGCGGCCATCCCGATCGGGTGGTTGCGGCCCAGCAGCGCGATGGCGATGCCGGTGAAGCCGATGCCGATGGGGAAGTCGGTGCCGTAGTTGTACGAGACGCCGAGCAGCGTCGGCATGCCGATCAGGCCGGCCGCGGCGCCGGACAGCAGCATGGAGGTGACGATCATCCGCTTGACGTTGACGCCGCCCGCCTCGGCCGCGGACTCCGACTGGCCGACGGTGCGCAGGTCGAAGCCGAAGCGGGTGCGGTTGAGGACGAACCAGTACGCGAGGCCGACGACGACGGCGACGACCAGGAAGCCGTCGAGGGGGGCGGGCTGGGTCGGGATGGTGAAGAAGTGGCTGGAGGCCGGGAGGTTCGGCGTGTGGAAGAGGTTGCCGTCCTTGACGGCGAGCCGGCCGTCCTGGAGGAAGTAGCCGATGACCGCGGCCGCGATGGCGTTCAGCATGATCGTGGTGATCACCTCGCTGACGCCGCGGGTGGTCTTCAGCAGGCCCGCGATACCGGCCCAGACCGAGCCGACCAGCATCGCGACGATGATGATCAGCGGGATCTGGAGGAAGCCGGGGAGGGTCAGCGCGCCGCCGACCACCGCGGCGAAGAACGCCGCGATGCGGTACTGGCCGTCGACCCCGATGTTGAACAGGTTCATCCGGAAGCCGATGGCGACGGCCAGCGCGGACAGGTAGTACGGGACCGCCTTGTTGATGATCCAGACCTGGCTGTCGCTCTTGGAGCCGAAGTCGGCCATCACCAGGTAGGCGTGGATCGGGTCCTTGCCGGTGGCCAGGATGATCACCGAGGTGATGGCCAGCGCCGCGACGATCGCCAGGACGGGCGCGGCGATGCCCAGGATCAGCTTGTTCTTGTCGAGCTTCTTCACTCGGACTCTCCCTCCTGGGACGAGCGCGGCTCCGGGTCTGCGGCGGTGTCGCTGTCGGAGTGGGTCAGATGGCCGCTGGCGGCGCCGGTCATGGCCGAACCCAGCTCCTCCGGGGTGATGGTGGCCGGGTCCGCGTCCGCGACGAGCCGGCCGCGGTACATCACCCGCAGGCCGTCGGACAGGCCGATCAGCTCGTCCAGGTCGGCCGAGATCAGCAGGACGGCGAGGCCTTCGCGGCGGGCGGCGCGGATCTGGTCCCAGATCTGCGCCTGGGCGCCGACGTCCACGCCCCGGGTCGGGTGCGCGGCGATCAGCAGCTTGGGGTGGTGGCTCATCTCGCGGCCGACGATCAGCTTCTGCTGGTTGCCGCCGGAGAGCGAGGCCGCGGTGACCTCGATGCCGGGGGTGCGGACGTCGTACTCGACGACTATTCGCTCGGTGTCGGCGCGGGCGGCCTTCAGGTCGAGCAGCCGGCCCTTGGCGTTGGGCTTCTCGGTGACATGGCCCAGGATGCGGTTCTCCCACAGCGGGGCCTCCAGCAGCAGGCCGTGCCGGTGGCGGTCCTCGGGGATGTAGCCGATGCCGTCCTCACGCCGGGTGCGGGTGGGGAGATGGCTGATGTCGACGCCGTCCAGCGTGATGGTGCCGCTGTCGGGGTCGCGCATGCCCATGATGGCCTCGACCAGTTCGGCCTGGCCGTTGCCCTCCACGCCCGCGATGCCCAGGACCTCGCCCTTGCGGATGGTCAGCGAGACATCGTTCAGGACGGTGCGCTCGATGCCCTCCGCGTCGGCGGTGGCCAGCCGCAGCCCCTCGACCTTGAGCATCTCCACGTCCGTGACGGTGGACTCGCGGGTCTCCGGCGAGGGCAGTTCGCTGCCGACCATCAGCTCGGCGAGCTGCTTGGGCGTGGTCTCGCCGGGGACGACGGAGGCGACGGTGGTGCCGCGCCGGATGACGGTGATGTCGTCGGCGACCGAGAGCACCTCGCCCAGCTTGTGGGAGATGAAGATGACGGTCAGGCCCTCGGACTTGAGCTCGCGCAGGTTGTCGAAGAGCGCGTCGACCTCCTGCGGGACCAGCACGGCGGTCGGCTCGTCGAGGATCAGGGTGCGGGCGCCGCGGTAGAGGACCTTGAGGATCTCGACCCGCTGGCGGTCGGCGACGCCGAGGTCCTCGACGAGGACGTCGGGGCGGACGCCGAGGCCGTAACGGTCGGAGATCTTGAGGATCTCGGCGCGGGCCTTGCCGCCGATGCCGTGCAGCTTCTCGCCGCCGAGAACGACGTTCTCCAGGACGGTGAGGTTGTCGGCGAGCATGAAGTGCTGGTGCACCATGCCGATGCCGCGGGCGATGGCGTCGGCCGGGCTGTGGAAGCTGACCTGTTCGCCGTCGATGCCGATCGTGCCCTCGTCCGGCTTCTGCATGCCGTAGAGGATCTTCATCAGCGTGGACTTGCCCGCGCCGTTCTCGCCGACCAGGGCGTGCACGGTGCCGCGGCCGATGGTGATGTCGATGTCGTGGTTGGCGACGACACCCGGGAACCGCTTGGTGATCCCGCGGAGTTCCACCGCCGGTGCCGCGGCGGGGGCGCTGTCTGCCTGGGGACTGCTGGACGCTTTGATGGCGCACTCTCCTCGGGAGCAGGGAGTGGTAAGGAAGAGCGGGGAGGTGACGATATCGCGCCAACTCCACGCTACGCGCGTAGCGTTGACGCCGAACATCGCCTTGCTGCCGGGTCGGTCCGGCGAACGGATCGGGCGCGGCGACGTGCTGGCCGCCGCGCCCGACCCGCCGAACAACTACTGCTTGGCAGGGGTGTCGCTGACCTTCACCTCGCCCGACGCGATCTTCTTCTTCGCCGCGTCGATCTTGGCCTGGATGTCCTTGATGAAACCGCCCGAGGTGGACAGCCGCACGCCGTCGTCCTTGAGCGTGTAGCTCTTGTTGCCGGTCAGCGGCTTCTTGTCATGCACGCTCTTGACCAGGTCGTACACCGCCACGTCGACGTTCTTCATGACCGACGTGAGGATCGAGTTCTTGTACTGGGCCAGGCCCGGCTGGAGGTACTGGTCGGAGTCGACGCCGATCGCCCAGGTGCCCTTCTTGCCGGCGACCGTCTCGATCGAACCGTTGCCGGACTGGCCGGCCGCGGTGTAGATGACGTCGATGCCGGCGTCGAGCATGCCCTTGGCCTTGCCCTTCGCGGCGGCCGGGTCGTTGAAGCCCTTGTCGTCGTTGGCGTAGAGGTACTCGGAGGTGACCTTCGTCTTGGGGTCGGTGTCCTTGACGCCCTGCTCGAAGCCGGCCTGGAACTTCTGGATCAGCGCGTTGTTCACACCGCCGATGAAGCCGACCTTGTGGGTCTTGCTCTTCAGGGTGGCGGCGACACCGGCGAGGTAGGACGCCTCGTTCTCGGCGAAGACCATGCCGTAGACGTTCTTGGCCTGGGAGGGGGAGTCGACGACGCCGAAGGTGGTCTTCGGGAACTGCTTGGCGACCTTGTTGACGGACTTGCCGTAGTTGAAGCCGACCCCGATGACCGGGTTGTAGCCCGCCTCGGCCAGCGACGACAGCCGCTGCTCGCGGTCCGCCTCGGTCTCGCCGTTCTTGGCGGTCATCATCTTGGACTTCACGCCGAAGTCCTTCTCGGCCTTGTCCACGCCACGAGCCGCCGCCTCGTTGAACGAGTGGTCGTCCCGGCCGCCGACGTCGAAGGCGAGTCCGATGCCCTTGTCCTTGCCACCGGCCTCGGTGGAGGACTCGCCGCAGGCGGTCAGTGAAACGGAGAGGGCCGCGGTGGCTATGCCCGCGGCAACGATCTTGGATACCCGGTGCACGAGGGGCCCCTTCGACTCGTAGCGCCTCCATTGGCGCTGATTCCGCGGAATCGTAACGCGCGTAGATGTCAGGTAAAGGGCAGGTGGAAAGCCGTTATCGATTCGAGGCGTACGGGGCCCGGACGATCTTCACGGCCGCCGTCGGGGCGATCGACGGCGGCCGGAAATGTTTGGTTCTGTCGGATCTGCCTCAGCCGTGGGGCAGCAGGGCGGCGGCGGTGAAGAGCTCCACACCGACCTGGATGGCCCGCTCGTCGACGTCGAAGTCGCCGCGGTGCAGGTCGTACCGGCCGAGCTCGCCGGGGCGCCGGACGCCGAGGCGGGCCATGGCGCCGGGGACGTGCTCCAGGTACCAGGAGAAGTCCTCGCCGCCCAGGGACTGCTCGGTGTCCTCCACGCTGTGGGCGCCGCGCCGGGCGGTCATCGCGTCCTTGAGGAGCGTCACGCTGTCGGCCTCGTTGACCACCGGCGGCACCCCGCGCACGTAGTTGATCTGCGACTTGGCGCCGTACAGCGTCGCGACCTCGTCGATGGCGGCGTGCACCATGTCCGGGGCCTTGCGCCAGGCGTCGAGATCAAGGCACCGGACGGTGCCGGACAGCTCGGCGCGCTGCGGGATCACATTGCAGATGTGCCCGGACGACAGCCGGCCCCAGGTCACGGCGAGCCCGGCCCGGGCGTCGACCCGGCGGGCGATCAGCGCCGGCACGTCGAGGGCGACCCGGGCGGCGGCGGTGACCATGTCGGTGGTCAGATGCGGGCGGGCGGTGTGCCCGCCGGGGCCGTCCAGCTCGACCTCCAGCCGGTCGCAGGCCGAGGTGATCGCGCCGGTCCGCAGCCCGATCTTGCCGGCGTCGACGCGCGGGTCGCAGTGCACGGCGAGGATCCGGCCGACGCCGTCCAGCACCCCGGACTCGATGGCGTCCGCGGCACCGCCCGGCAGCACCTCCTCGGCGGGCTGGAAGATCAGCCGCACCGGGCGGGGCAGCGCGCCGCTACGGGCCAGCCCGGCCAGCACCAGCCCGGCGCCGAGCACGACGGTGGTGTGCACGTCGTGGCCGCAGGCGTGCGCCCGGCCGGGGACCACGGAGGCGTAGTCCACGGTCTTGGTGTCCGGGATGGGAAGGGCGTCGATGTCCGCGCGGAGGGCGAGCAGCGGGGCGGTCCCGTCGCCGTACGCGGTGTCCGTGCCGATGTCACACATCAGGCCGGTGCCGGTGGCGAGTACCCGGGGGCGCAGTCCGGCCGCCTCCAGCCGCTCCTTGATCGCCGCGGTGGTCCGGAACTCCTGGTTGCCGAGCTCCGGGTGGCGGTGCAAGTCGCGGCGGAAGTCGATGAGTTCGGCACACAGCGCCTCGGGCAGCGTGCCGGGGAGCGGGGCCCCGGCGGCGGTGTCGGCGGGGGCGTCGGCGTCGTCGGAATCGCGGGACATCAGTTGGTTCACCTGTTGAAGGTTACGGCCACCGATGGGGCAACTGTCCCTCGATCAACAAAAGTTCAGCCCCTTAGGGGAAGAAAATCTAGGCCGCTCGGCGCATGGACGGTTTATGAGAGGGGTATGAAGTACGGCTTCCCGCCACGGTCCTCGCCATTCATCGCCCGGTCCGCACCGCGGTCACCGCCCCGGTCATCGCCCCGTCCGCGCCCCGGTCATCGCCCCGGTCAGCCGGTGGCCATCCGCTGTCCGAACGGAAGTCGTTGCACGTCGCGGGCGGTCCCGGTGACCCCGTCGAGGAAACCCTGGGCGCGCGGCGAAGCCTCGGCCGTCAGCCACTCCGGGTCGATGTCGCAGACCGCGACCCGGACCTGTGTACCGGCCAGGGCGAGCGGCAGGGTGTGCACGACGGTCGACGGGAAGCTGACGATCAGCCGTCCGACGGGGCCGCGGCGGGCGATGAGTTCGAGCGGCAGGTCCGGGCGGACGATCTCCAGGCCGGTCGCGCCGGCGAGCCGGTGCAGCTTGTCGGTGCTCTCGCGGCGGTGGGCGAAGTAGCGGGTGGCGCCGTGCGTACGGGCCAGGGTGGCGACCGCCGCCAGATAGCGGTCGGCGTCGACGACGCCGGTCTCCACGAGCGAGGTGCCGACGATGTCGGCGGCGCCCATGACGCGGGGCGGGCCGAACCGTGCCCGGGTCCAGGCGAAGTCGTTCCGGACGAGGTGCACACCGGGCGGGGCCTCGACGGGCATCGAGCTGAAGACGCCGACGGTGCGCCGGCCGCCCTCGGGCGGCGGGGTGAGCCGGCGGCGCGCGGTGGCGGAGAACGGGGCGAAGACCAGGTCCCGGGCGCCGCGCCCGCCGCCGCTGCGGTGCCAGCGCACCAGCCGTTCGCCGCGGGCGAGTTGGGAGATGAACTCCATGGTGGCGGTGCCGTCGTCGACCACGACCAGGTCGGGGGCGCCGGTGAGGGCGAGGAGCAGCTGGACGTAGCGGGAGAACGGGTCGCCGATGACGATCCGGCGGGCGCGGCGCAGCATCGGGGTGAGCCCGCCGATGGTGCGCAGCGGCGCGGTGGGGCCGCCGCGGGCCTCCTCCCAGCGCACGGTGTGCCCTTCGTCGCGGGCGAGTTCGGCCATCCGGCGCAGCTGGCCGCGGGTCATCGGGTCGTGCGGGGAGAGCACGACGATGGTGACCGCGGTGGCCGCCCGGCCGGCGCCGATGCCGTCCGGTGCGTCGGCATCCGATGCGGTGGCATCCGATGCGGCGGCATCCGGTGCCGCGGCGTCCAGTGCGTCGGCCTCCGGCAGTGCCGCGTGCGCCCATTCCAGGACGTTGAGCAGCTGCACCGGGCTCTCGACGAAGGCGAGGGTGCCGGTGCCGGGGGCGGCGGCGCGGGCGGTGGCACCGGCGGCTGCGGTGCGGATGCGGTGGCGCTGCCGCGGCACCCCCAGGAGACGACGGGCGGGAGTACCCGTCGTCCCCTGGGGCGGGACCTCGGCGCCTCGCGTGAACGGCGCGGCGCGGATCCCCTCAGGTGAGCTCACCTTGTCTCCCGTCGGCTGGGTGCCGGTGTCAGACTGCCGCGGGCTGGGCCTCGGAGGCCTCCGCCTCGGCGACCACGCCGGCGACCCGGCGCAGCTTCTTCATCGGGCCGAGCTCGGACTCGTAGACCTTCTTGACGCCGTCACCGAGGGACTCCTCGATGGTGCGGATGTCGCGCACGAGGCGGGTCAGGCCGCCGGGCTCGACGGAGGCGGCCTGGTCGGAGCCCCACATGGCGCGGTCGAGGGTGATGTGCCGCTCGATGAAGGTGGCGCCGAGGGCGACCGCGGCGAGGGTGGTCTGCAGACCGGTCTCGTGGCCGCTGTAGCCGATCGGGACGTTGGGGTACTCCTCCTGCAGGGTGTTGATCATCCGCAGGTTGAGCTCCTCGGCCTTGGCCGGGTAGGTGCTGGTGGCGTGGCAGAGCAGGATGTTGTCGCTGCCCAGGACCTCGACGGCGTGCCGGATCTGCTTGGGGGTGGACATGCCGGTGGAGAGGATGACGGTGCGGCCGGTGGCGCGCATGGCGCGCAGCAGCTCGTCGTCGGTGAGCGAGGCGGAGGCCACCTTGTAGCAGGGCACGTCGAACTTCTCCAGGAAGGCGACGGACTCCACGTCCCACGGGGAGGCGAACCACGCGATGCCGCGCTTCTTGCAGTACTCGTCGATGGCGCGGTAGCCGTCCTCGTCGAACTCCACGCGGTGGCGGTAGTCGATGTAGGTCATCCGGCCCCAGGGGGTGTCGCGCTCGATGTCCCACTGGTCGCGCGGGGTGCAGACCTCCGGGGTCCGCTTCTGGAACTTCACCGCGTCACAGCCGGCGTCGGCGGCGGCGTCGATCAGCGCGAAGGCGTTCTCCAGGTCGCCGTTGTGGTTGATGCCGATCTCGCCGGTGACGTAGACGGGGCGGCCGGGGCCGGCCTCGCGGTCACCGAGCTTGCGGAGGCGGGAGTTGGTGCTCATGGGAGATTCCTTCGTGTGGATAAGGGGTGTGCGGAGTGGGGGTCAGGGGGTGGGGTGGGGTGGGCTAGAGGGAGGGGCCCAGCAGCCAGCCGGCGATCTCGCGGATCGCGCCGCTGCCTCCGGGCGTGGCGGTGACGGCGCGGGCCGCGCCGCGCACCACGTCGTGCGCCCCGGCGACCGCCACCGGCCAGCCGACGAGGTCGAAGCACGGGAGGTCGTTGACGTCGTTGCCGACGTAGAGCACGCGCTCGGGCGCGACTCCGGCCTCCTCGCACCACTGCTTGAGGGCGAGGTCCTTGCGGTCGATGCCGTGCAGGACGGGCACCTTCAGCTTGCGGGCCCGGGCGGCGACGACCGGGTTGGTCTCGGTGGACAGGATCAGCAGCTTCAGCTCGGCCCGGCGCAGGGCGGCGATGCCCAGGCCGTCACCGCGGTGGACCGCGACGATCTCCCGTCCGTCGGCGTCGATCAGCACCCGGTCGTCGGTCTGGGTGCCGTCGAAGTCGAGGACGACGGCGTCGATGTCGTCGCGGGTCGGCAGCGCGCCGGGCCGCGGGGCGTCCAGCAGCGGGGCCAGCGCACGGGCGCGGGCGAGGTCGTGCGGGTCGTCGACCTCCAGCACCCGGGCCGGGTCGGTGCGGACGAGTTCGGTGCGGCCGAAGAAGCGGTGGCCGCTGGCGCGGAAGCCGGCCGCGTCCATGGCGTAGGCGGCGCCGGTCTCCAGCAGGTCCTGGGGGCGGTCCTGGCGGCGCGGCCGGAAGGACTTGTCGTGGTTGACGCCGTTGCCGCCGTCGGTGGCGGTCGCGCCGCCCACCGCGGGCTCGGCGTCGCGCCAGACGAAGCCGTGGAAGGGCGCCACGGTCAGCGCGCTGTCGGCGCCGCCCTCGACGACCGCGGCGGCCACCCCGTCGACGTCCTCGCGGACCAGGAAGGGGCTGGTGCACTGGACCAGCAGCACCGCGTCGACGGTGGTGCCCTGCTCGGCCTCGTACGCGTCCATGGCGTGCAGGACGGCGGCCTCGCTGGTGGCGGTGTCGCCCGCGATGTCGCCGGGGCGCCGGACGACGACGGCTCCGGCGCTGCGCGCGGCGGCCGCGATCCCGGCGTCGTCGGTGGAGACCACGACATCGGTGACCAGGCGGGCGGCGCGGCATTCACGGACCGCGCGGGCCACCAGGGGCACGCCCCCGACGGCGGCGAGGTTCTTGGCGGGCACGCCCTTGGATCCGCCGCGGGCGGGGATGACGGCAACCACGGTGGGTGGCATTGCGGGCTCCTTGGTCGGGCCGGGGGACGTCACAGCTGCCCCCAGCGGCGGATGGCGGGGGCGACGCGCTGGACGCCGTGGCGGTAGGCGCCGCGGGCGGCCTCGCGGACCGTCTCGCGGGCGATCCGGCGCAGTCCGCCGGTCTCCTCGGGGGCGTCGGTGTGGCCGGGGAGCGGGGCGCCCCGCGGGTCCAGGCCGTGCCGGGCGAGGATGCCGGGCAGGTAGCCGGGGGCGGTGCGCGGTGTGTAGTACGGGCGCAGCGGCGGCAGGCTCTCGGCCTCGCGGAGGGCGGTGACCCGGGCGCGGGCGGCGTCGAAGGCGCTTTCGTACTCCCCGTCGGCGGCGACTCCCTGGCGGGCCAGCCACTCCGGGTCGGGTGCCGGGCGGTGGCCGGCGTCCAGCTCGTCCCAGGAGGCCAGGCAGCCGGAGCCGAGGAAGTGGTGGTTGCCGAGGACCTCGCGGACGCCGAGGTCGGTGAGGACGGCGGTGGGGATGCCGCGGTGCAGGGACTCCAGGGCGGCGGTGGAGCTGACCGTGACCAGCAGGTCGGTGCGGTCCAGGACCTCGCCCATGTTGCCGTACACCAGGCGGCAGTTGGCGGGCAGTCCGCCGGGGATCTTGGCGGCGAGTTTCTGGTAGGGCAGTTCCTCGATGTGCGTGGTGTGCTCGCCGGGCTTGCTGCGGAGCTTGATCAGCACCTCGCGGCCGGGGTGCTGGCGGGCGTGCTCAACGGCCCGGCGCAGCAGGTACGTTCGGTCGGCGCGGTTCTCCGGGACGGAGGGCTGGGCGGCGAACACCACGGTGTACGGGTCGTGTTCGGCGGTGTAGCGGTCGCCGCCGAGGAACGGCAGGGCGCATTCGACGACGCTGTCGTCGTCGGCGCCGACCCCGCGGTAGACGGCGCGGAACCGGTCGGCGTCGTGCCGGGAGTTGGCGAGGACGACGTCCGCGCCGTGCCGCAGCAGCAGCCCGTCGGCGAGCTTCTCGTAGACCACTCCGACGTAGCCGGTGACGACCACGGGGCGGTGCTCGGCGCCCTCCCAGGCACGGGCGAGGCCGTGCAGCATCGCCTGTACCGCGCCGCCGACGCAGGCCAGCACGACGACGTCGTAGCGCGTGCGGTCGATGGTGCGCACGAAGTCGACGCCCCGGATCTCGCGCAGCGCGTCCGCCCGGGCACCGACCTCGTCGAGCTGGCGGACCGTGGGAGTGGCGCGGCCGCGGAGCAGATACCCGTCGAGGCGGATGTCCGATTGGATTCGGTACGCTGTCAAAGCGCCCCATTTCCATCGGGTATCCGAGTCGGCGAGCACGGCGACTCGCGGCGAGGAAGCGGTACGTGATGGCACGTCGAAGACGCTAGGAAGGCATTCCGTTTGTCGGGCCAACTGGGCCGCAACAAAGGGTTAACAGCGGGTCGACGAATGGCGAACCGGCCCGATTACCGGCCTGGTTAACCATCCCGCCATTCTTCGTTCACCCCGGTGTCCCCACCGCGTAAAGACGAATGCCGGACCGGCACCTAACGTCACCCGGGTGGTTAAGCTCTCCGTCATCGTGCCGTTCTACAACGTGCAGACATACGCGCCCGACACCCTGAAAAGCCTCGCGGCCAACGCCCGTGACGACTTTGAATTCCTGCTCGTCGACGACTGTTCGCGCGACGAGACCCCGGAGATCCTTGCGCGCGCCGAGCGCGAGCTGCCGGGCGCCAGAGTGCTGCGGCACGAACAGAACGGCGGCCTGGCCACCGCCCGGAACACGGGCCTGGACCAGGCACGCGGGGAGTACCTCACCTTCCTCGACGGCGACGACTGGCTGGCGCCCGGCTACTTCACCGAACTCCTCGGCGCGATCGAGGAGTTGGGGTGTGACTTCGTGCGCACCGATCATGTCCAGTGCACCGCCAGGGCGCGCACCGTGCACCGTGTCCCGCACGGCCGGCGCGGGGTGGTGATGGATCCGCGCGACATGATCCTGCCCGCGGACCGCTCCACCTCGGTCGACTACGCCTACGCCTGGGCCGGGATCTACCACCGCCGGCTGCTGGACGACGGGGTGCTGCATTTCAAGGACGGTCTGCGCACCGCCGAGGACCGGCCGTGGATCTGGCGGCTGCACCGCGAGGCGAAGTCCATGGCGGTGGTCGGCCTGCTCGGCGTTTTCTACCGGCGCGGGGTGGCCTCCTCGCTCACCCAGATCGGCGACGTGCGGCAATTGGATTTCATCCGGGCATTCGACCAGGTGATCGAGGAAACCGCACAAGATCGCGATGCGGACCGGCTGCTGCCGAAAGCGGTCCGGACCTATTGCGCGATCATTTCCCACCATCTCGGTTCGATCGAACGATTCGAGCCGCAGGTGGCCCGTAAATTGCGTTCGATGAGTGCCGCGGCCATGAAACGCATGCCGCAGGACGTACTGAAGGAAGCCCTGGATTCCATGGATGTGCAGCGTGCGTCCCGACTGCGGCGGCTGCGCCGTCGTCCGGTCCCTGCCGAGGTGGCCGCCTGATGCCCACCCGAGCCCGCACCCAGATCTTCGTCGCGTCCACGCTGTACGGGGCGGCGACGCTCGCCGCGGCGCTGGACGCCGACCGGTTCGCGCCGGCCGGCCGCCGGCTGCTGCTGCTCAGCAACAACGCCACCACTCCGGAGACCACCGCGTCGCTGGACACCATGCCCGGCTTCGAGCGGCTGCGCGGCCGCTTCGACCGGGTGCTGTCGTGGAACGACACGATCAGCCCCTTCCACCCCGGCGGCTGGTCCCCGCGCGCGGACGACGTCCCGCTGTGGGAGCGGTACCTGCGGCTGCTGTGGGGCCTGGGCGACGACCAGGTCGAGCTGGTCGTGGAGTCCATCCAGGTCAATCCGGCACTGGCGATCGCCCAGCTCTTCCCGGACGCGCCGATCGAGGTCTACGCGGACGGGCTGATGAGCTACGGCCCGACCCGCAACAAGCTCGACCCGCTGGTCGGCACCCGGATCGGCCGGCTGCTGCACCTGGACCTGGTGCCGGGCCTGTCGCCGCTGCTGCTCACCGAGTTCGACGTACCGGCCGAGACCGTCCCGACCGACGCCTTCACCAAGGTGCTGTCCGAACTCGGCGAGGTGAGCGGCGAGTTCGACGTGCCCGAGGGCGGGGCGCTGCTCCTCGGCCAGTACCTCTCCGCGCTGGGCATCCTCACTCCCGAGGAGGAAGAGGAACTGCATGTGCGGATGGTGCGCGGCGCCGTCGGACGCGGGCACCGCGAGATCGTCTTCAAGCCGCACCCGTCCGCGCCGGCCCGCTGGTCGCGGCTGCTGGAGCGGGAGGCGGCGAAGCTGGACGTGACGCTGACCGTGCTCGACAGCCCGGTGCTGGCCGAGGTGGTCTACCAGCGGATGCGGCCCGCGCTGGTCGTCGGCTGCTTCTCCACCGCCCTGCTGACCGCGGCCACCTTCTACGACCTGCCGGTCGCCCGCACCGGGACCGATCTGCTGCTGGAGCGGCTGACGCCGTACCAGAACAGCAACCGGATCCCGGTGACGCTGGTGGACGCCCTGGTCCCCGATCTGGAGGACACCGGCGGGCAGCGGCGTACGGTCGCCACCGCGGCGTCCGTCGAGGGGCTGGTCGCCGCGGTCGGCTATGCCATGCAGCACCAGATCTACCCGGGTCTGCGGCCGGACGCCGAGCGCTATCTCGCCGCCCACCTCGACGCGCGGACCTGGCGCTACTTCAAGCGCCGCCGACTGACCGCGCTGGCGCTGCCCGGTGCGATCCCCTCCCAGCTCTCGTTCCTCCCGCGCAACGCCGCGGTCCGCCGGGTCGCCCGCCGGGCCCGGGCGGTGCAGCGGCGGCTGAAGAAGCGGGCCGTCTTCGGATGACGACGACCCCGCCGCTGGCGACCGGCGCGCCACCCGTCGCGCCGGATCTCGTCACCACCGCCCCGCAGCGCCTGATACGACGGCGCAGCCGTGACGGAGGACCGTCCCGGCTGCGCGCCCTCGACGGGCTGCGGCTGCTGGCCGCCCTGATGGTCGCCGCGTACCACTACGGTGGGCGCGGCGGCGAGATAGCCGGGGCCTGGGGCGGCTCCCCGGCCCATCAATTCCCCACGCTGGCACCGCTGTTCGCCTACGGCTGCCTGGGTGTCCAGATCTTCTTCGTGATCAGCGGGTTCGTGATCTGCCTGTCCGGCTGGGGCCGGACCCTGCGGGCCTTCATCGCCTCCCGCATCTCCCGTCTCTACCCCGCCTACTGGGCCGCGATCCTGCTGGTCACCGCGGTCTTCGCACTCCCCTTCGTCGCCTACAAGGCGCTCGCGCCCAGCGAGGTGCTGACCAACCTCACCATGCTCCAGCAGCCGCTCGGCGTGCACCGGGTGCTCGGCGTGTGCTGGACCCTCTGGGCGGAGATGCGTTTCTACGCGCTCTTCGCGCTCTGCGTCGTCCTGCCGGGCGCCACCCGCGGCCGGGTGGTCCTCTTCTGCGCCGGCTGGACGCTGGCCGCCGCGCTGGCCCAGGCCGCGCACCAGCCGCTGCTGGACGTCGTCCTGATGCCGGAGTACGCACCGTTCTTCATCGGCGGCATCGGACTCTACCTGCTGCACCGCTACGGCCCGCGGGACCCGGTCGCCTGGGCGATCGTGCTGGTCAGCTGGCTGCTCGGGCAGCACTACGCGGTCGCCGGGCTCTGGCACGCCGCGTCGGTGCACGCCTTCTCCTACCGCTCGACGGCCGGCATCATCGCCGTCGTCACCCTCGGTTTCGTGCTGGTCGGGGCGGTCGCGCTGGGCGCCCTGCGGTGGGCGGACTGGCGCTGGCTGACCGTCGCCGGCGCGCTCACCTACCCCTTCTACCTGGTCCACGAGCACCTGGGCTGGGTCGTGGTGCGGGCCCTGCACCGCACCCTCGGCATACCGTCCGCCGGCACGCTGATCCTCACGGTCGGTCTGATGCTGCTGCTGGCGTGGGTGCTGTACCGCTGCGTGGAGCGCCCCTTGACGCCCCGTCTGAAGCGGGCGCTCGACCCGCGGCGTTGATCACCTGCCGGCCCGGGCCTCCGGGCCGGCCGTCGCCTCGATCCCCGCGAGGATGATCCGCAGGCCGGCCTCGAAGCTGCGGTCGAGGTCACCGAACATCTCCCGGCCGGCGCGCGCCGCGAGCGGATAGCGCTCGCCCAGATTCTCCTCGCGCTCGTCCAGGTCGTAGGCGGGGTCCCGGGCCTCCGGCCGGCCGGGCTCCGGGTGCACCGACTGCTCCTCTATCACCAGCCCGATGGTGAAGTTGTACGCGGTCCACCACGCGTGCGCCGCCTCGCCCAGCGTGAATCCGGCCGCGGTGAGCCGGCGCAGGAAGCCGTCGAACGGCTGGGCGTAGCTGGTGTCCGTCATCCGCGTCCCGCTGAAGACCTTCCCGCCGTCGCGGTAGCCGAGGAGTTCCCGGCGCAGCCTCCGGCAGGTGGTGAGCAGGACGTCCTGCCAGGTCCCGTCGTGGCCCGGCCCGTCCGCCCCCTGCCCCATGAAGGGCGCGGCCATCCGCCGGAACATCTCGGTGGCCATCTCGTCGAGCAGTTCCTGCTTGTTCTTGAAGTGCCAGTAGAGCGCGGGGGCCTGGACGTTCAGCTCCTTGGCGATCCTCCGCAGGGTCAGGCCGTCCAGGCCGACCTCGTTCAGCAGCCGCAGGGCGGTGGTGACCACTTGTTTTCGGTCGATGCGCGAAACCATGTTGACAACTTAACACCGTTAAGGCGATCCTCGGAAGCATGGAACTTAACAGCGTTAAGGACATGAGCGGCCAGCCGGAAACCCTCCCCGCGGCCGTCGACGTACTGATCGCCGGAGCGGGCCCGACCGGCCTCGCACTGGGCATCGACCTCGCCCGCCGGGGCGTGCGCGCCCTGATCGTCGAGCGGCAGGACCGCCTCTCCCCCGGCGCCCGCGGCACCGGCCTGCAGCCGCGCACCCAGGAGGTCTACGAAGACCTCGGGGTGCTGGACGCGATCCGCGCGGCCGGCGGCGACTACCCGGTCACGGCCCGCTGGGAGAACGGCCGGATCATCGGCACCGAGGTGATGATCGAGCGGGTCGATCCGACGCCCGCCACCCCGCACTCGAACGCGATGATGGTGCCGCAGTTCCGCAACGTGGAGCTGCTGCACGAACGGCTCACCGAGCTCGGCGGCAGCGTCCTCCTCGCCACCGAACTCACCGATTTCACCCAGGACGCGGACGGGGTGACGGCCCGTCTCCTCAGTGCCGACGGCACCCCGCACTCCGTACGCGCCGCCTATCTGGTCGCCGCCGACGGCGGGCGCAGCACGGTCCGCCGGGCGCTCGGCACCGGGATGAGCGGACCGGGAGGACTGGAGCTGGAGCCGGGCGCCGCCCTGCTCGCGGACGTCCGGATCAGCGGCCTCGACCGCGACCACTGGCACCGCTGGGAACTGCCGCAGGGCGGTTTCGTCGCCCTGCTCCCGCTCGCCGGCACCGACCTCTTCCAGGGTGTGATCGCGGCCTTCGGCGAGGCCCCGGACAGCTCACCCGAGACGGTCCGGGCGGCGCTCGCGGCACACACCCACCTCACCGCCGAGCAGATCACCGACGTCGTCTGGACCTCCGTCTTCCGGCCCCGGGTCGGCCTCGCCGACACCTACCGCACCGGCCGGGTCTTCCTTGCCGGTGACGCCGCGCACATCCACTCGCCGGCCGGCGGCCAGGGCCTCAACACCAGCGTCCAGGACGCCTACAACCTCGGCTGGAAGCTCGGCCAGGTGCTGCGGTACGGCGCGCCGGACACCCTGCTCGACACGTACGAGGCCGAGCGCCGCCCGATAGCCGAGCGCATCCTCGACACCAGCACCCGGCTGCACCGCACGCGCTCGCTGCGCCGCGGCCGCGACCTGCACCAGCTCGACATCGGCTACCCCGACGGCCCGCTGACCCGGGAGCTGCGCACGGGCCTGCCGGAGAACGCCCTGCGGGCCGGCGACCGGGCGCCCGACGCCCCCTGCCACACCCCCGACGGCAAGGCCGTCCGGCTCTTCGACGTCTACCGGGGCCCGCACTTCACCCTGCTCGTCCTCGGCGACACCGACCTCGACGCCGCCGCGCTGCCCGCCGATCCGGCACTGCTGCGGATCGTCCGCGCCGGCGGCCCGGACCCCGATCTGATCGACACCGACGGCCACCTCCGCGCCGCCTACGGGGACGGCCCCGCGGCCCTTCTCGTCCGTCCGGACGGCTACCTCGCCCTCGCCGCCCCGGCCACCGACGCCACCACCGCGGTGGCCGCCGTCCTCGCCACGTACACCGGCACACCCACCCCGCAGCCGGCCGCCTGACCCGCGGTCCCTGAGCGCGCGAGGCCGTACGAGCGGGAACTCCGCTCGTACGGCCTCGCGCCGGGAACGGGCACCTGAGGGGGGGGAGGCACCCGGGGCGGGAGGGGTCCGCCCGAAAGGTCCACGGCCGGCGGCTACACGACCAGGGAGAGCAACAGCACGCACCCGATCCCGACCACCGAGATCAGCGTCTCCATCACCGACCAGGTCTTCAGGGTCTGCCCGACGCTCATCCCGAAGTACTCCTTGACCAGCCAGAATCCGGCGTCGTTGACATGGCTGAAGAACAGCGAGCCGCAGCCGATCGCCAGCACCAGCAGCGACACGTGAGGGGTGCTCAGGTCCGCGGCGAGCGGCGCCACCAGACCGGCGGCCGAGATGGTCGCCACCGTCGCCGAGCCGGTCGCGAGCCGGATGGTGACCGCGATCAGCCAGGCCAGCAGCAGCGTCGACAGATGCCAGCCCTTGGAGACGTCCAGGATCATCTGGCCCACACCGCAGTCCACCAGCGTCTGCTTGAAGCCGCCGCCCGCGCCGACGATCAGCACCACCCCGGCGATCGGGGCGAGCGACTTCTCCACCGTGGCCGCGGTCCGCCCGCGGCTGAAACCGGCCGCCCGGCCGAGCGTGAACATCGCGACGATCACCGCGGTCAGCAGCGCGATCAGCGGCGACCCGATCACGTCGAAGACCCGCTGCACACCGGCCTCCGGATCGTCGACGACCACGTCCACCAGGGCCTTGGCCAGCATCATCACGACCGGCAGCAGCACGGTGGCCACGGTGATCCCGAAGCCCGGCCGCTTCTCCAGGTCGTCCGAGGCCCTTTCCGGGGTCATCTTCTCCGGCGGGCTGATGTCCACCCAGCGGGCCGCGTAACGGGAGAACAGCGGGCCCGCGACGATCGCGGTCGGCACGGCGACGACCACGCCGAGCGCCAGGGTGATGCCGAGGTTCGCGCCGACCGCGTCGATCGCCACCAGCGGGCCGGGGTGCGGCGGGATCAGCCCGTGCATGACGGACAGTCCGGCCAGCGCCGGGATGCCGATCCGCATCAGCGAGAAGTTGCCGCGCTTGGCGACCAGCAGGACCACCGGGATCAGCAGCACGATGCCGACCTCGAAGAAGAGCGGCAGCCCCACGATCCCGGCGATCAGCACCATCGCCCAGGGCATCGCCCGCCGGCTCGACCGCGCCAGGATCGTGTCGACGATCTGGTCCGCGCCCCCGGAGTCGGCGAGCAGCCGGCCGAGGACGGCACCGAGCGCGATCAGCACCCCGGTCCCGGCGACGGTCGTCCCCAGCCCCGTGGAGAAGCTGGCGATGACCTTGTCGAGCGGTGCCCCGGCCACCGCGCCGAGCACCAGCGAACCGATGATCAGCGACAGGAAGGCGTGCAGCTTGAACTTGGTGATGAGCAGGACGATGGCGGCTATGCCGGCCAGGACGGCGATGCCCAGCTGTGCGTGACCGGCCGAGGTGATCGGCACGGTCGCGTCCGCTGCGAGCATCTCGACGCTGAGATGGGACACGGCGCTTCCCTTGGTTGGACGGGAGGGGGGACTTGGGTGAGCGGGTGGGGAAGAAGGGGGCTACCCGGCGGAGGCGGCCAGCGCACGGAGCGCGGCCACCGCCCGCCCGGCGATCTGCTGCGGGGTACCGGAGACATCGACCGCGACGCCCGCCTCGTCCGGCCCGAGGGGTTCGAGCGTGGCGAACTGCGAGTCGAGCAGCGCGGTCGGCATGAAGTGGCCCTTGCGCTCGGCCATCCGCGCCTGGATCAGCGCGCGGTCACCGGTCAGGTGCAGGAAGACCAGGCCCGGGGCGGCGGCCCGCAGCCGGTCCCGGTAGGCCCGCTTGAGCGCCGAGCTGCTGACCACGCCGCCCCGCCCGGCGCGGTCGTGCGCCCAGGCGCCGATCGCGTCCAGCCAGGGGCCGCGGTCGGCGTCCTCCAGCGGGATACCGGCCGTCATCTTGGCGATGTTGGCCGGGGGATGGAAGTCGTCGCCCTCGGCGTACGGGACGCCCAGTTCGGCCGCCACCAGCGGGCCGATGGTGGTCTTGCCGGTGCCGGCCACGCCCATCACGACGATGACGTCAGGGGCGGCGTCGGGAGTGCTCATCCCGGGTTACCTCACTGTCTTCCTTGACCCGTGCCCCCACACTGAAGCCCATTACATACGACGTATTCAAGAGTCTGTGATGCAAACGTCATACTTAATTGGCCGGGATGCGGGAACGTACCCTTACCCCATGGAGAACGAGGGGAAGGGCCTGCACGGCCGCGTGCTGGAGGCCCTCGGGCCCGAGATCACCGCGGGCGACCACCCTCCGGGCACGGTCCTGCGCACCGACGAACTCGCGCAGCGCTTCGACGTCTCGCGCACGGTCATCCGCGAGGCGATCCGGGTCCTGGAATCCATGCAACTGGTCGCCTCCCGGCGCCGGGTGGGGGTCACCGTCCGCCCCACCGAGGAGTGGAACGTCTACGACCCGCGCGTCATCGGCTGGCGACTGGCCGGCCGGGACCGCCCCCGCCAGCTGCGCTCACTGACCGTGCTGCGCTCGGCCGTCGAACCCATCGCCGCGGGGCTCGCCGCCGAGCACGCCACCCCCGCGCAGTGCGCCGAACTCACCGAGCACGCGATGGGCATGGTCGCCACCTCGCGCGGCCAGCAACTCGACGCGTACCTGGTCCACGACGTCGCCTTCCACCGGGTGATCCTGACCGCCTCGGGCAACGAGATGTTCGCCCGCCTCGCGGACGTCGTCGCGGCCGTCCTCACCGGCCGCACCCACCACCACGTCATGTTCACCGACCCCGACCCGGCGGCGGTCACCCTCCACGTCCAGGTCGCCGAGGCGGTCCGCACCGGCGACGCGGACACCGCGGAGCGGCTGACCCGCGAGATCACGACGGGGGCCATGGCAGAACTGGACGTCCTCGCGCCGTAGTTGGGCCTTCCCACGTACCTGGCCGCTGCGCTTGGCGGCGCCTCCCACGTACCTGTCTGTCCCGCCACGGGTGTTGCCCGCCGTTGCGCCTGCGGCGGGCTGGGTGGTGGTCGGGTGCGGTGCCGGCCCTCCAGACTTCGTCCTCCGGTCCAGCCCCTCCCGTTGGGGGAAAAACGATCGGACCGTGGGAGTGCCCGTAAGGGAGCGCGCGCCGGCCTAGAACAGCGGCTGCTGGCCCGGGAACGGCGGCTCCTCGGGGTCGAAGAGCCGCTCTGCGGGGGCCATCAACGGTGCGATCCGGCGTGACCCCGGGCAGGAGATCAGCTCCAGGCCCGTACGCCGCCCCGGCGGATCATGCCGGGCGAAGCGGCCGCCGACCACGGCGATCTCTCGGACACAGACGGGGCACGCACGGCGGGGACTGGACATGCGTCCATTGTTCCCTCCCGCGTACCTGGCCGTCCCGCCGCGGGGCGTCTCGCCGTAGCTCCCCCACTGCCTAAAGGGCGTGGGAGGTGCCCCCAGCGGCGGGCGTGGTGTTGTCGGGTGCGGTGCCGGCCCTCCAGACTTCGTCCTCCGGTCCAGCCCCTCCCGTGAGTAGGAGGTGAGAGCTCAGTGGGGGCTGGCCTGAT
>NZ_JBHWDV010000010.1:0-179502 GCF_042734445.1 Streptomyces sp. NPDC059649 | reverse complement strand
AGCCCACACACCAGCCCCCTCCGGCCCGTCCCCTCCCGTTGGGGGGAGAAGGGAAGGCCGGAGGGGGCTGGCGTCGGTGGTGAGGTGCGGCGTACCGGTCAGCGCTTGGCGTGACGGCCGCGGCGGGCCGGTTCGGCGGCCGTCGCCGTGGCACCGTGCGGGCGGGGGCCGGCCGGGGCGGCCGGGGCTTCCTTCTTCGCCTTGCCGCGGGCGCGCAGGAACTCGATCACGATCGGCACGACCGAGATCAGCACGATCGCGATCAGGATCATCTCGATGTTCTTGTGGACGAACGCGATATTGCCCAGCAGCGCGCCCATCACCGTCACCCCCGCACCCCACAGCGCGCCGCCGATGAGGTTGAAGGTGAGGAAGGGGCGGTAGTTCATCCGGCTGACGCCCGCGATGATCGGCGTGAACGTCCGGACGATCGGCACGAAGCGCGCCAGGATCAGCGACTTCGGGCCGTACTTCTCGAAGAATTCATGGCCCTTGACCACGTTCTCCTGCTTGAACAGCTTGGAGTCGGGCCGCTTGAAGAGCGACGGCCCCACCTTGCGGCCGAAGAGGTAGCCGGCCTGGTCGCCGAGGACCGCCGCGAGCACGATCAGTACGCACACCGCCCACAACGGCTGGGTGATCTTGTTCGTCGTGACCAGCAGACCGGTGGTGAACAGCAGCGCGTCGCCCGGCAGGAAGAAGCCGATCAGCAGTCCGGACTCCGCGAAGACGATGACCAGGACGCCGATCAGGCCGAACGTCGCGATCAGATAGTCCGGGTCCAGCCACTGGGGGCCGAGCGCGAGAGTATTCACGGGGTGAAGGCTCCTGGGTCGAGGGCGCCGGATCGTGCGGTGCGCGACGAGCTGGGGTACGAGCTGTGGACGGGCGCGGGCGCCGGGTGTCGGCCCAAAGCTATCAACGCCCCGCGGCCCCCCTTGGTTCCAGGCGCCCGCCCAGGCCCCGCCCCGCGCCCCACCCGACCGCTCCCCACCGCTGGCCGTGCCCCCGGACCCGGGTGATCCTGACCTCTGAGGAGGTGCGCACCGATGGGCATCGAGGATTACGGCGGCGGACAGCACGCACAGGCCGACGTCCTGGTGGTGACGACGAACGACGTCCCCGGGTTTCACGTGGAACGGGTCATCGGCGAGGTCTTCGGCCTCACGGTGCGCTCCCGCCACCTCGGCAGCCAGATCGGCGCCGGCCTGAAGTCACTGGTCGGCGGCGAGCTGCGGGGGCTGACCAAGACCCTCGTGGAGACCCGTAACCAGGCCATGGAGCGGCTGATCGAGCAGGCCCGCTCGCGCGGCGCGAACGCGGTGCTGATGTTCCGCTTCGACGTCACGGAAGCGGCGGACGTGGGCACCGAGGTGTGCGCCTACGGGACCGCCGTGGTGATCGCCCCCATGGGCTGAGCCGACGCCCCGGCCGTCGGGTGCCCGGACACGCGCCGTACGGACCGGGGCACCCGGCGGAGAACCGCGCTGCCCCGGCCCGTACGGATCACAGGTGGCGGACCGCGTTGGCCAGCATCGCGTCCCGCATGTACACGGCGAGCCCGGGCCGGATCGCCTCATAGGTGGCGGTGAACCGCTCATCGGCGACGTACATCTCGCCGAGCCCGGTGTGCATCTCGTAGGAGCATGCGTAATAGCCGCGGCCGATGAACTGCCGGTGCTCCTCCGCGACATCCATCGCCGCCTCCGAATCCGCCGGCACGCCCTGCGCGAGCAGATCGGCCATCCGGCGGTGGATGGCGTCGAATTCCGCCATCAGCCGCTTCCAGTCCTCCTTCGTGTACGCCGCCGTCCGGCGCTGCGACTCCTTGTAGGCGTCCGTCCCGCCCCAGCGCTCCTCCGCCTCCGCGGCATAGGCATCGGGGTCGAAATCCCCGAACACCTCGAACTTCTCCTCCGGTGTGAGCCGTACGTTCATCCTGCGTGCCTCCATGGCCTGTTCGACGGCCGCGGCCATTTCCTGGAGCTTGCCGATCCGCGCGCTCAGCAGATCGTGCTGGCGCCGCAGGTGTTCCTGCGGATCAGCGCCCGGATCGTCCAGGAGGGCCGCGACCTCGTCGAGCGGGAAGCCGAGCTCGCGGTAGAACAGGATCTGCTGCAGCCGGTCCAGGTCGTCGTCGCCGTAACGGCGGTGACCTGCGTGATTGCGCTCACCGGGGTGCAACAGCCCGATCTCGTCGTAGTGGTGCAAGGTGCGCACCGTCACCCCGGCGAAGGCCGCGACCTGCCCTACCGAATAGCTCACTTCCGCTCCCTTCTTCGGTACGCACTCCACGATGTGTCCTCACGCCGCGTGAGGTGCAAGTCCGGATCCTGAAAAGCGGTGGGGCCGCGGAATCGGGGGTGAGATCCTTCCGCCCATGCTGGGGATAACGGATCTGTCGACATATTTGGTCGGGCTCGCGCTGATCATTCTGCTGCCGGGGCCCAATTCGCTGTACGTCGTCTCGGTGGCGGCCCGGCGCGGCCCCCGGGTGGCGTACCGGGCGGCGGCCGGCGTGCTGTGCGGCGACACGGTGCTGATGACGCTCTCCGCGGGCGGCGTGGCCTCCCTGCTGCAGGCCAGCCCGGTCCTCTTCGGCATCGTCAAGTTCGCCGGCGCGGGCTATCTGACCTGGCTCGCGGTCGGGATGCTGCGCGGCGCCTGGGCACTGTGGCGCGGCCGCGAGGCGCGGCAGGCGACGCGCGACGCGGAGACGTCGGAACCGGCCGGTGCTGCTGCGACACCTGCGGCGTCGTCCCGCAAGGAAGCCGCCGAACGCCCCTACCGCCGCGCCCTGATCGTCAGCCTCCTGAACCCCAAGGCGATCCTCTTCTTCATCTCCTTCTTCGTGCAGTTCGTGGACCCGTCCTACGCCCACCCGGTGCTGTCGTTCCTGGCCCTGGGCGCCTGGGCCCAGCTGTTCAGCCTCACGTACCTGTCGATCCTGATCTTCAGCGGTACGTACCTGGCGGCCACCTTCCGCCGCCGCCGGCGCCTGACCGCGGGCCTGTCCGCGGGCGCCGGCGCGGCCTTCCTCGGCTTCGCCGCGAAGCTGTCCCTGGCCAGCGCGAGCTGAAGCCTTGTGCTTCCGCGGCTAACGCGCTGCCGCCTTGTGCAGCACATCCGTGAGCCGGCGGGCCGTCTCGGTGTTGCAGTTCCCGAGCGCGACCAGCGGCAGCGCGTAACTCCCCCGCGAGCCCCGGCAGATCGACGCCGAGCGACGGCAACGTGATGTCGTGGGCACGGAGGGCGGTCCGCAGCGCCTCGGTGCAGTCGTGGACGTCGTGGTCATGGTGGAAATGGCTGAGCATGGGCTGGGCACCCTTCCGTGCGCTGTGTGACGAATCCCTCACAGCGTGCCGCCAACGTGCGTAGCGCGGAAGGCAATTGGGTTGCGCCAGGCGACCCGACGAAACAGGTGGTGAACCATGCCTCCTCGCAAGGACCCCGACGAGGAAGCGGCAAGGGGATACAGAGATGAAGCCCAGCAACAAGCCTGACCTGCGTTCTGCGGTCTGGCGCAAGTCCAGCCACAGTAACCCCGACGGCGCCGACTGCCTCGAAGTCCGCGACGACCTCCCCGGCCTCGTCCCCGTCCGGGACAGCAAGGACCCGCACGGCCCGGTGCTCACCTTCGGCGCCCCGTACTGGTCCGCCTTCGTCGACGCCGTCAAGAACGGAACACTCGCCGACGCCTGAGCCATCAGGGCGGGCCGACCGGCCGACGGTACTGGCTACCCCCTCCTCATGCCCGTATGCCCGTATCGTCGGGCATGAGGAGGTATGCCGTATGCACCTGCCCGCGCACGACGTGCACGTCGCCGTCATCTACTACTCGTCGACCGGCACCATCGCCACGCTCGCCCAGTGGATCGCGGACGCCGCCGAGCACGCGGGCGCGGACGTACGGCTGCGGCGGACCGCCGAACTCGCGCCGCAGACGGCCATCGACGCCAACCCGGCGTGGGCGGCCAACGCCGAGGCCACCGCGGACATCCTGGAAGCCACCCCCGAGGACATGCTCTGGGCCGACGCGGTGATCTTCGGGACACCGACCCGGTTCGGGAACGTCAGCGCCCAGCTCAAGGAGTACCTCGACACCCTCGGCGGCCTCTGGCACCAGGGCAGACTGGCCGACAAGGTCTACAGCGGGTTCACCGCGAGCGCCACCCGGCACGGCGGGCAGGAGTCCACCCTGCTGGCGCTCTACCAGACCGTCCACCACTTCGGCGGCATCCTCGTCACTCCCGGCTACACCGACCCGGCCAAGTACCGGGACGGCAACCCGTACGGCACCTCCCACGTCGGCGGCCCGGACACCCCGCCCGACGAGGACGCGCGCACCGCCGCCCGTATCCAGGCGGAGCGCGTCGTGAAGTTCACCAAAGCCATCAAGCACGGCCTGGCGCCGGCAACATGACGCGAAGGGGCGACAGTTGACTCTGCACAAAGGCGCATCGAAGTCCGACGAGAAGCGCACCGCCGGCCCGGTCAACCCCTTCTACGGCGAGGCCGACCCGATCTCCGGCATGGAGACCTCGCCACCCCGCACGACCCTGCCCGACGGGCCGGTCGCCCCGCACACCGCCTACCAGTTCGTCCACGACGAGCTGATGCTGGACGGCAACGCCCGGCTCAACCTCGCCACGTTCGTCACGACCTGGATGGAGCCGCAGGCCGGGGTCCTGATGGCGGAGTGCCGGGACAAGAACATGATCGACAAGGACGAGTACCCGCGCACCGCCGAACTCGAACGGCGCTGCGTGGCGATGCTCGCCGACCTCTGGCACGCACCCGACCCGTCGTCCGCCGTCGGCTGCTCCACCACCGGGTCGAGCGAGGCCGGCATGCTCGCCGGGATGGCGCTCAAGCGGCGCTGGATGCGCCGCAACGCCGACCGCTACCCGGCCAACGCCCGCCCCAACCTCGTCATGGGCGCCAACGTGCAGGTCTGCTGGGACAAGTTCTGCAACTTCTGGGAGGTGGAGGCCCGCCTGGTGCCCATGGAGGGCGAGCGCTTCCACATGGACGCGGCCTCCGCGGCCGCACTCTGCGACGAGAACACCATCGGCGTCGTCGCCGTCCTCGGCTCCACCTTCGACGGCTCCTACGAGCCGGTGGCCGACATCTGCGCCGCCCTCGACGAGGTGCAGGAACGGACCGGCCTCGACATCCCGGTCCACGTGGACGGCGCGTCCGGGGCGATGATCGCGCCGTTCCTCGATCCGGAACTCGTCTGGGACTTCCGGCTCCCCCGGGTCGCCTCCATCAACACCTCGGGCCACAAATACGGCCTGGTCTACCCGGGCGTCGGCTGGGCGCTCTGGCGCGACATGGACGCCCTCCCGGAGGAACTGGTCTTCCGGGTGAACTACCTCGGCGGCGACATGCCGACCTTCGCCCTCAACTTCTCCCGGCCCGGCGCCCAGGTCGCCGCCCAGTACTACACCTTCCTCCGCCTCGGCCGGGACGGCTACCGCGCCGTCCAGCAGGCGACCCGCGACGTGGCCCGCTCCATGGCCGAACGCATCGAGGCACTGGGCGACTTCACCCTCCTCACCCGCGGCGACCAACTGCCCGTCTTCGCCTTCACCACGGCCGACCACGTCACCTCGTACGACGTCTTCGACGTCTCCCGCCGCATGAAGGAACGCGGCTGGCTGCTCCCCGCCTACACCTTCCCCCCGAACCGCGAGGACCTCTCCGTCCTACGGATCGTCTGCCGCAACGGCTTCTCCCACGACCTGGCCGACCTCTTCCTCACCGACCTGACGCAACTCCTCCCGGAACTCCGCCAACAGTCCGCCCCCCTGGACCGCCCGGAACGCCTGGCCACGGCATTCCACCACTAGGCGTTCAGGAAGCACCGCCCCGCACAGAAGGGGGTCGGACGGAAAGGGGATCGGACAGAAGGGGGTCGGTCAGAAAGAGGTCGGTCGGGGAGAGGTCGGTCGGGGAAAGGTCGGTCGGGGAAAGGTCGACTAACGCCGATCCCCGGGATGAGGCTCCCCCGTCGCGTACGGGTTCTCCTCGCCCTCGGCGAGCACCCCGACGAACGGCTCCCCCTCGCCGGCGAAAACGTACGCCCCGCCCTCGATCCGTTCGATCAGCCCGCGGGTCCACGCCGCACCGCTGTCCGCCGAGTGGACCCACAGGTTCATGATCTCGCCGATGTGGCCGAGCTGGCCCGGCCCCTCCTCCGGCGTGTAGTACTCGGTGACCGTGGACCGCCACTCCTCCAGCGCCCGCACCCTCTGCTTGAGCAGCGCCACCGCCTCGTCCCGCGGCAGGTCCACGACGAAACCGACGCCGGCGCTCAGCACATCGACCTTCTGGTCCGCCCGGGAGAGCGCCTCCCGCAACAGCGAGAAATACTCCGCCTCGCCCGCCTGGGTCAGCTCGTACTCGGTACGCGGCGGACCGCCGGCGGTGCTGGGCGCGATGTCGTGCGCAAGCAGCAGCCCTTGCTTGGCCATCTGCTTGAGGGCGTGGTAGATCGAGCCGGGCTTGGCGTTCGACCACTCATGGGCGCCCCAGTACTCCAGGTCGTTGCGCACCTGATAGCCGTGCGCCCGCCCGTGCTGCCGCACGGCGCCCAGTACCAGCAGCCGGATCGCCGACATCGCACCCCTCGCGTCCCTGTCACCTCGGCGCCACGTCGCCCGACGGCATGTCGCCTCGACGACACATCGCCTCGGCATCGCGGCCGGCCGGGCCGTCACCAGACGACGCCCGGACGACGCCCGACCCCTCACGACCACCCTAGAACGCCCACCGGACACCCTAGAACGCCCATCGGCACCCCGGAACGCAGGGGAACAGACGCCACGGACACCACGGACGCCGCAGCTCCCCCCTCTCCTCCCCTCCCCTCTACCCTTCCGTCCCGGCCTGCCGCCGCTCCTCGTCCACCAGCCCGAAGGCGGTCTTACCGTCCAGCGACTCCCGAATGATGTCCGCATGGCCGGCGTGCCGGGCCGTCTCCTCGATCAGGTGCAGCAGCAGCCAGCGCATCGACTGCCGGGCGTCCTTCGGGAACCACGGCGCCTCGGGCAGCGGGAACGTGTCGTTCAGGCTCGGCACGGACCGCACGAACTCCTCGGTCCGCCGGGCGACGTCATCCCAGAACTTCAGCACCCCGGCCACCGTCTCGCCGTCCACCAGCTGGAACGACAGGTGCCAGGTGTCCTGCGACCGCTCGACGGAGAACGGCCGCCCCTGCGCCGTCTCCACCCAGCCCTGCTCGGTCTCCGCAACGTGCTTGACCAGCCCGGCCAGCGACAGCTCACTCGCACTCGGCCGCTGGTTCGCCTGCTCGTCGGTCAGCCCCAGAACGGCCCTCCGCAGCCCGCCCCGCTGCGCCTCCAAAAAGGCCAGCAGCGCCCCGGTCTCGTCCCCATGAGCCTCAGCCAGAACATGAGTAGGCATGCCATCCACCTTCCACACCACACACCCAAGGACACCCGACCCAAACCGAGCCGCCGCCCTCCAACACCCCCAAAGCTAGCCCCCATAGCGGACAGGACGTGTCCTCTTTAAAACCCTCCTCCGCGGCGCCTCCCGGAGCGCCTTCCGCGGCCCCTCACGACACGCCTCGCCCCGCCCGCTTCGCCCACCCTCGAAGCCCGCACCGCCCCCCACTCCCCCACACTCCCCCACACACTTCAACTACTCTCTGCTACGCTCACGGGAACAAAACCACGCTCCGTAATCGTTGCCGGAAAAGAAGGAGGCAGCCCGGCCCGAAGGCACCCGCGCACCAACCCCACGCCCCCGACCCCGACCCACCCCGCCAACCGCCCCTAAACCAACGCAGCCCCGCACCACCCCGACGCCCAACTAGCCCGACGCCCAGCCCCTGCACCCGCCCCAACACCACACCCAGCCGCCAACCCGCCCCGACCGCCCCCACAGCCCCGCCGCACCCCTGCCACGCCGCACCGAGCCCCACCCGGCCGCAGCCCAGCCCCCGGCGCCCCACCCCGCCCGCACCCGCCCTCCCGCCCTCCCGCCCCCAAGAACCGAAACCCCAAGAGCAGGAGCCCCGGGAACGGAGACCCGAGGAACGGAACGCTAAGAACAGCAACCCCGAGAACGGAGACCCCGGGAACGGAACGCTGAGAACAGAACCCTCAGAACGGAAACGCCGACCGCCCATGCTGGATGGAGATCCACTTGGTGGTCGTGAAGGCCTCCACCATCGCGTCCCCGTTCAGCCGGCCGACCCCCGAGCTCTTCTCCCCGCCGAAGGGGACGATCGGCTCGTCGTGGACCGTGGCGTCGTTGACGTGGAACATCCCGGTGTCGATGCGCTTGGCGAACCGCACCCCGCGCTCGATGTCGCCGGTGTGCACCGCCCCGCTGAGCCCGTACGGCGTGGAGTTGGTGATCCGTACGGCTTCCTCCTCGCCGTCGAACGGGACGATCAGCGCGACCGGGCCGAAGATCTCCTGGGTGAGGAGCGGGGAGTCGTCGGGCAGGCCGCTCAGGACGCTCGGGGCGACGAGCGTGCCCCGGGTCTCACCGTGCAGCAGCGCCGAGGCGCCCTCGGCGACCGCGCGGTCCACGAGGGAGGCCACCGCCTCGGCCTGGCCCTCGTTGATCAGCGGGCCGATATGGGTCCCCGGGTCGGTGGGGTCGCCGACCTTGAGGGACGCCACCTTGGCGACGAACTTCTCGGTGAACTCGCGCTCGACGGCGCGGTCGACCAGGATGCGGTTGGCGGCCATGCAGACCTGGCCCTGGTGCACGAAGCGGCTGAAGACGGCGGCGTCCACCGCGTAGTCGACATCGGCGTCGTCGAGGACGACCAGCGCGCTGTTGCCGCCGAGTTCCAGGATCGAGTGCTTGAAGTGGGCGGCGGCGACCGTGGCGACATGGCGGCCGACCTTCTCCGAGCCGGTGAAGGAGATGGTCTTGGGCACCGGGTGGTCGATGAGCGCGTCGCCGATCTCGGCGATGTCGGTGACGACGACGTTGAGCACGCCGGCCGGCAGCCCGGCCTCCTCGAAGAGCTTGGCGACCAGCCCGCCGCCACAGATCGGGGTGTTCTGGTGCGGTTTGAGGACCACCGCATTGCCCAGCGCGATGGCCGGCGCGACGGACTTGATCGAGAGGAGGAAGGGGAAGTTGAAGGGGCTGATCACGCCGACGACGCCGACCGGCAGCCGGTAGAGGCGGTTTTCCTTGCCGTCGATGGGCGACGGCAGGATGCGGCCCTCGGCGCGCAGCGCCAGCTGGATCGCCTCGCGCAGGAATTCCCGAGCCAGGTGCAGCTCGAAGCCCACCTTGGTGCGCGTGCCGCCGACCTCGGCGGCGATCGCCTCGGACAATTCCTCCTCGCGGTCGTCGATGATCCGCAGGGCGCGTTCGAAGACCAGCCGCCGGGTGTACGGGTTGACCGCGCCCCATTCCCGTTGCGCGCGCTCCGCGGCACGGTAGGCCTGGTCGATTTCCTCGACCGTGGCGCAGGGTATGGAGGCCAGCTTCTCGCCGTTGTAGGGATTGAAATCGACGATGTCCCACGAGCCGCTTCCGGAGCGCCACTCACCGTCGATGAACTGATGGGCCAACTCGTCGAAGTAGGACATGCCATCCCGATCTGGAGAACAGGGCGCGTACGACGCCTAGTTGGGGGGTGCTGACTCCTGATGGGGCGCATCCTACCGACGCGTCACATGACTTGGGATAGACGTCACATAAGTTGGAGCAGACCACGCAAAAGGTCTCTGGTCTCAGCCGGACCGGGCCCCTCTTCCTGGAGCCGGTCCATCACCCGTGCGTATTGGGCCACTTCTTCGGGCTTGTCCACATACAGTGCACTGGTGAGCTGTTCCAGGAAGACGACGTCCGGGAGTCCCGATTCCTGGAATCCGAGCATGGTGAAGGCGCCGAATTCGCCCGCGTGCCCGCCCAGGCTGAACGGCATGACCTGGAGGCGCACATTGGGACGCTCGGAAACCTCGATCAGATGCCGCACCTGCTCGCGCATGACCTCGCGTTCGCCGTACGGACGGCGCAGCGCGGCCTCGTCGAGTACGCAGTGGAATTGCGCGGGCCGCTCGGCGACGAGCAGTTTCTGGCGTTCCATGCGCAGCGCGACCCGGCGCTCTATGTCGGCGGGCGAGGCGCCCGGCATACCGCGCCGGATGACGGCCTGGGCGTAGCTCTCGGTCTGCAACAGCCCGTGGACGAACTGGACTTCGTAGACGCGGATGAGCGAAGTGGCTCCTTCCAGGCCGACGTACGTCTGGAACCAGCTGGGTAGCACATCGGTGTAACTGTGCCACCAGCCCGCGACGTTGGCCTCGCGGGCGAGGGAGAGCAGCGCCTCGCGCTCCTGCGGATCGCTGACTCCGTACAGCACGAGCAGGTCCTCGACGTCGCGTGCCTTGAAGCTGACCCGGCCCAACTCCATCCGGCTGATCTTGGATTCGGACGCACGGATCGAGTAGCCGGCTGCCTCGCGGGTTATTCCACGGGATTCACGCAGGCGGCGAAGCTGCGACCCGAGCAGGATCCGCCGCACCACCGACCCGCTCGACTCACTTGCGGACACCTCTCTGACCCTCCTGTGACCCACCCCGTCCAATGGTGGGCCGCAGTCTGCCACGTTCAGGCTTCGTTGAGTGCTCATCCGGTTACTGATATGAGCCGCTTCCGCAACCCCTCCACAAGAACCGGTGGCGATAATTGCCACCAAACCGTGTCGGTCCCGCCCAATCGCGGCACGTGCACGTGCATCTGCCCTTGCATCTGTCTCGCACATTGGGAACGATAGGCGGCGCACGCATGCACGCTCGTGAAAGATCCGCCAGATCCGGCCGAACCGGCCAGGGTCATGACGTCCGCGAACGCCAGGAGTGCCTCGCATGGGGACCAAGGTTTTGACCATGCTCGAGCCGTTATGGCAGGGCTTTCCTCCCGTCGACCCGCTGGCCGTCTCCGGATCCGCGTCGTGCACCCTCCCCCCGCGGTACGAATCGGTGCGCTCCGCACGGAAGTTCACCCGTGACACGCTGCAGGGCTGGGAGCTCGACGAGCTTTTCGACTCGGTCGCGCTGGTGGTGTCCGAACTCGTCACCAACGCCCTGAGGCATGCGATCCTCGCCGCCCCCGAGCACGCCGACGCCACTCCGCCCGCCCGGCTCCATCTGATGCGCTGGTCACAGCGGCTGGTCTGTGCGGTACGGGACCCCAGCGACGACTCACCGGTGGCCGGCGAGGCGGATTCCGCCGCGGACTCGGCGTCCGAATCGGGGCGCGGGCTCTATCTGGTGGACTCGTTCAGCGACAGTTGGGGCTGGCACCCGCTCTCCGGCGTCACCCACGGCAAGATCGTGTGGGCGCTGTTCCGGCTGCCGTAGCCGGCCGTGCCCGCCACCCTTCGTACAACGAGGAGCGCCCGTCCTTCCGGCGGGCGCTCCGTGCACTTCCGACGGGCCCTCTGTGCATATGCAGTTGCCGACCAGGCATATGCACGTGCCGATGCCGCCCAAGCGCCGCCCAGCCCCGCACCCCCTTGGCCCGCAGTCCCTCGGCCCGCGATCCCGCAGCCGCTCGGCCCCCAGTGCGGCGGCCGCTCAGTCCCGGACGAGGTGGTCGAACTCCCCGTCCTTGACGCCGAGCAGCATGGCCCGTACCTCGGCCGGGGTGTAGACGAGCGCCGGGCCGTCCGGGAAGCGGGAGTTACGGACCGCGATCTCACCGCCGGGAAGTTTGGCGAACTCCACGCAGGAGCCCTGGGAGTTGCTGTGCCGGCTCTTCTGCCAGGTCACGCCATGGAGATCCGTTGCGGCCATGCCGTTGTATGCGTGGAGCACAGGGCTCTCCCGGTGAGAAATGGTGTCAACTGCCCGGGATCATAGCTGCGTTCACATGCCGATGCATGCGCAGATGCACGTGCACGACAACGGGTGCCGTTCCCGTCACAGCTTGTCGAGCACCTGTCCCAACCGCTCCCCCACCATCGATCGCCGGCCGCCGCCCGTGATGCGGTGCGCCGGTACCTGGTACGGATCGTCCGGGCCGAAGCCCTCATGGACGAGGAAGAGACGTGCGCCACGCCCTTCGGGTTCCAGGGCCGTCGACCCCGCGGCAGGCTCGTAGCGATGCCTACGGCCGGTAGCCATGCCCTGGTAGCGATGCCCTACGGCCAGCCGAAAATCGCCGGGGCCTCAGCCACTGGACGCTCACCTCGGGTAAGGGAGCGGCGCCAGCCCGGACGGCGTGACGTACAGCGGGCCACCGCTGCGCCCCCACTGGCTACGCATCGGCACCACGTAGCGCTACGACACCGGGTCGAGGAGCTCGTCGAAGGCGGTCGGCAGGCTCTTCCAAGCCGGTGGGCCGCCCGCGTACTCGGCGTCGGTGAGCAGGCAGGAGTCCAGGAGGGACGTGAGCCGCTCGCGGTCGAGTCCCGGGGAGGTGAAGACCAGGTGCTGGGCGCGGTCCCCGTGCTCGGGGTGCCAGTCGAGTGCGGCGGCCGCGCGGCGCATCGGCGGCACCATCTCCCAGGCGGCGTCCGGGAGTGCGGCCAGCCAGGGCCCGGCGTTCTCGACGCAGAGCGCTCCGCCGGCCGCGTCCCAGGAGAGCAGGGTGTCGGGCCGGTCGGCCAACCAGAAGCGGCCCCGGCTGCGCGCGGCCGCACAGGTCAGGTCCTCCAGCGCGGTGTGGAGCCGCTCGGGGTGGAAGGGCCGGGTGTGCCGCCATACGAGGGTGCTGACGCCGTCCGCGTCGGCCTCCTGGGGGAGCAGCGCGCAGGCCGGGTGCTGGCGGGCGGCGGCCGCCTCGATGTCGAAGCCGGCCGTGGCGGCGGCCGCCAACTGGTCGGATGCCACGGGTACTTGGTGGGCGGTGGGGTGCAGTTGGGCGAGGAGTGCCAGGTCGGCGGGCTCGGCGGGCTCGTCGCCGGTGGCGAGTGCCAGCACGGGTGCGTATTCCAGCTGTCGGGCCCAGGTGTCGGCGACCGTGCGCCGGTCGGTCGCCGCGGCGGCGAGTCCGGCCTCGGTGAGGTCGTCGCCGCAGCCGAGGTAGGGCAGCAGCAGTGCGGGGTCGACGGCGGTGATCACCTGCGTCAGCGTGAGGTTCTCGCTGCCGCAGGAGGTGATGACCTCGGCCATCGCCTTGGGTTCGACGGAGTCCCAGAGTTCGACGACCGCCAGCCGGCAGGTGCGGCCGGCGGCCAGTCGTTCCAGTGCGGGCACCAGGTCCTCGCGCAGGGCGCAGCAGGCGCAGTCGTTGACCAGCGGTGCTTCGCCGGTGACGAGGGTGCCGCCGGCGTCGCGGACGGTGCGGCGGACGGTGCCGTCGGTGGCCGACGCGAGGTCGTGGTGGAGGGCGATGCTGCCGGGGACGGAGTGCAACAGCCGCTCGACGGTGGCCCGCCGGGCGTCCGCGTGCAGTCCGCCCACCAGCGCGACGTTCAGCCGGTCCATCAGCGGGCCCGCTTGCCGTAACGCCGCTCGAACCGCTCGACGCGGCCGGCGGTGTCCAGCACCCGGGCGGTGCCCGTGTAGAAGGGGTGGCTCGCCGAGGAGGTCTCGACGTCGATGACGGGGTAGGTGTGGCCGTCCTCCCACTCGATGGTCTTGCCGCTGGTGGCGGTGGACCGGGTGAGGAAGGCGTGGTCGGCGGCCCGGTCGCGGAAGACGACCGGCCCGTAGGCGGGGTGGATTCCGTGCTTCATGGGGCTCAGCGCTCCTCTCGGAAGGTGACGTGCCGGCCGGCCACCGGGTCGTACTTGCGCAGTTCCAGGCGGTCGGGGTCGTTACGGCGGTTCTTGCGGGTCACGTAGGTGTATCCGGTGCCGGCGGTGGACCGGAGCTTGACGACCGGGCGTAGTTCGTTGCGGGCCATGACGGCTAGTATACGGAAATGGTTTCCATTTTCAATAGCCGCTGACCTGGGCCTCTACCGCAAGGAGCACTTCCGATGCCTGCGTTCCATCCGACGCCTTCGACGGCCTCGACGACCTCGACGACTTCGTTCCGTTCGATGCCGCAGCAGGGCATGCCACGGCAGGGCAGGGCCGCGGGGAAGGCACGGCGCCGGGCGGCCGTCGCTTGCTACGCGGTGCGCCGGGCCGTCCTCCAGGCCGTCATCCGTAGTTGCCGCACACCGGCGGAGAGGCGTACCGCCGCCCGGGTCCGTACGGCCCGCCGGTGCCCCGCCCAGCCGTCCGGGACCGGCTGCGCCCCCCGGACCGCCCCGCCCGGCGCGGCCGGGTAATACTGGACAGAACGCCCGCCGCCCCCTGGCGACACCCCGACGGAAGCGAGTGCGCCCATGCTCCGTAACGCCTTCGAACCCTGGCACCTGATCCTGATCATCGCGGTCCTGGTGCTGCTCTTCGGCTCGAAGAAGCTGCCCGACATGGCGCGCGGGCTGGGCCGGTCGATGCGGATCCTGAAGTCCGAGGCCAAGGCCCTCAAGGACGACCGGGCCGCCGAGGCGCCCCGTGCAGAGGCCCGTGCGGAGTCCGCTGCCGGCCGCTGATCCCGGCCGGCCGTCCGGCCGTGGTCAGTGGTCGCCGCCCTCGTCGATCAGCCGCCGCACCTCGCGGTCGATCAGGCCCAGCCTGGCCTCGGCGACCAGTGGCACCGCCCGGCGCTGGCGGCGCGCCTCGGCGAGGTCGATCTCGACGGTGACCAGCGCCGGCTCCCACTTCGGGGCCTGCGCCACCACCATGCCGCGCGGGTCCACCACCCGCGAGCCGCCCCAGAACGTCGCACCGTGCTCGTTCCCGACCCGGTTGACGAAGACCACCCAGCACTGCAGCATCTTCGCCGTATAGGACAGCAGGGTGTCCCAGTACAGGCCGGTGTCCATCGCCTCGGGGTCCAGGGTTGCCGCGCTGTTCGTCGGCACGAACAGCACCTCGGCCCCGTCCTGCACCGCCAGCCACGGCAGCACCGGCTGCCACGCGTCGTTGCACACCAGCGTCGCGCCCCGGCCGCCGCTCCGGGACCGCTTCAGCTCGTAGGCGCGCAGTGACTGCCCGGGGCTGACGTGCTTGCGCTCCTCCCAGGCGAGGTAGTTGGGCAGGTAGAGCTTGCGGTGGGCGTGCAGCAGCGCGCCGGACGCGTAGTGGGCCGCGGTGTTGTACGCGCGCAGGCTGGTGTGCTCGTGGAAGCCGACGAGGACGTCGGGGCCCAGGGTGCTCAGCTCCAGCAGCCGCGGGTCGTTCGCCTCGATGGACTCGTCGCGCTTGAGCGCGCCCAAGTGGTAGCCGTGCAGGCTCAGTTCGGGGAAGACGACGAGATCGGCGCCCTGGGCCGCGGCCTGCTCGATCTGCTCATGGGCGGTCTTCAGGTTGTCCGCCACCTCGCCCAGCACGCAATCGGTCTGCGCCAGCGCAATGAGCATGTCCCCACCTCATCGACTCATCACTTTTGCGGCTTTCTCGTCATTTTGCCAGAGGCCGAACCGGCCGGCACCACCCCGTGGAACTCCCGCTTCCGTGCACTTCAAACGCCCGGCGAGGCAGGTCCCACCAATGAGCGAAAGAACGATCCTTCCCGTGCCGGAGCGGATTCTCACGCGTTGATCCGCACGATCCGTCGTGCCACCGGAAGGGCGGCTTCCAGCCGCAGCCCCGCCCGCCGGGAGCGATACGACGGCCCGCGGTCGAACCGTCCGGTGATGCCGACGGCCGGCTCGACCGGGCGGCCCAGGCCGAGCGGCCCGCCGGACCCGCTCGGCCGGCCGCCTCGCACCCCGACACCCCGGTAGCACCTCGCACCGTCGGCGCGACCCGCCCCCTCCCCCACCCCGCGATCCGCGTCCGCCGCGCCGCTCAACGACGTCGCGTACGGGCCCTGCGCAGCAGCAGCGCCCCGCCCAGCAGCAGTCCCCCGCCCGTACCGGCCGCCGTGCCCAGCTCGCCGGTGCCCGTGGAGGCCAGCAGCGCCGAGCCCGCGGACGCCCCGGCCCGCGCCACCGCGCCCATCCGCTGATCCGGTACGGACCGCGGCGCGGACCGGTGCACGGGCTCATGCGCGGGCCGGTGGCCGGCCGGACGTTCCTTCTCGGGCGTCGGCTGCGCCGGCACCGGGGCCGCGTGCCGCGCCGGCGCCTTCTCCGGGCGCCGCACCGGCTCCGCCGCCTTCTCCGGAGCCCCGGGGCGCTGTGCCACCGGGGGAGGCGGTACGGCCGGTGCGGGCGCGGCACCGTTCCCGCAGGAATTGCCCATGGCGGGGTTGAGCGCCGCCGCCCCGTCGACCGAATTGCCACATGCGTTGACCGGGGTGTCCACGCTCACCTGGACGCTGTTGCCGGACAGCACCCCCGGAGAGTCCGCGGCGCTCCCCCCGGCGCCGGCGTCCGCGTACGCCGTCCCGCCGCTCGCGCCGAGCACGCCCGACGCCGCGGCCATGAGCACGCAGGTCCTCAGGCTCTGTCGCATCTCTCATCCCTCGTCTGTGCAGTCGTTGCGTGACGGGCCCGGGGCCCGCGCCCCCCGTGGTGCGCATACGGCCGGGCGGCCGGCAGCGCATACGCGGCGCCGGCCGCCCGGAGACGTAAGCGGTGCAACGGCCGGAGCCGTCGGCCGTCCTCAGTGGTTGCCGACACCGTTCCCGGACAGGATCGGGATGTCGTCGATGATGTGCGACAGCGGCTCGTCGCCCTTCGCCTGGGTCGAGTTCAGGGTGCACTGCTGGTTCTGCGGGTTGGACAGCACGTTGATGTCCTGCACCGCGATCGGCGCCGCGCCGAGGATGCCTTGGATGTCCAGCTTGCCCAGAGCGAGGCAAGGCTTGTTCAGCGAGCCCTGGACGAGCCCGAGCTGGGTGCTCAGCTTTCCGTGCGTGGCGGAGTTGCCGAACGCGGTCTTGGCTCCGTTGCCGTTGACCGTGCTGGTGCCCTTCTGGTCACCGATCGCCATGGCCTGCGGAGCGGCCGCAGCGGAGATACCGACCAGCGACGCCGCCACGGCCGCGCCCGCAATAATCTTCTTCATTCACGCAAACCCTTCAGGAGACGGAACTCCCGGCTCGGGAGCCCTATTGGAACAACCCGCCACGCGGCCGCGAGTTGCGCAGCGTCACCCGAATAGCTGGCCCGGACCTCCGAAAAAGAGGCCACTCACACATCCCCGAAAAGACGATGCGATAAATTCGCCCGAAATTCCACCGCATCGCTCCCACTTTTCACGGCACAGGGCCCGCACCACCGCCGAACGGCTGCACGGGCCCTGTTCTCGTTTCCAGCCGGCATGCCAATGCCCCGGCAACCCCATCAATTTCGCAGGGGCATTGGCATGCTTCCCTCCACACACTCTTCCTAACGACTAGGTGCACCGGATTTCAGTCACGAGCGAATAACAATTCCCCGGCCCGGGGTGGGCAGCAAAAACCCGGGCCGCCCGGAAGAAGGAGGGCCGGGCGGCCCGGGTGCTACCGAGGCGGTCAGTGGTTGTGCACGCCGTTGCCCGAGAGGATCGGGATGTTGTCCAGGATGTGCGACAGCGCCTCGTCACCCTTGGCCTGGGTGGAGTTCTCGGTGCACTGCTGGTTCTGCGGCGACGACAGGACATTGATGTCCTGCACCGCGATCGGGGCTGCCCCCGCGAGGAGCTGGGCCGGCACCTTACCGACAGCGATGCAGGGCTTGTTCAGCGAGCCCTGGATCAAACCGATCTGCGGACTCATGTAGCCGTACGTGGTCGAATTGCCGTAGTACTGCGCCGCGCCGTTACCGTTGACGCTGGACGTGCCGTGCTGGTTACCGATCGCCATCGCCTCGGGGGCGGCGGCTGCGGCAACGCCGACAATCGACGCGGCCGCGGCTGCGGTCGCCAGAGCCTTCTTGATCATTCTTGATCCTTCGTGTTTCGGGATGCCCTTGGGCCGGGCAGTCTGACCAACTCACAAGGGCGAGGTGGGTTGTGCTCATTCACTCAAATGAGCTGGCGCCCTGATCCGTCTTGCCGATCGGATTCACGGCGGGAAAATATCCCGGGCGATGGCGGCGATTTTTCGCACCTTCTCGTACGCGGCACACAGAGCCGGACAGCGGCTTTCTCCCACTCGCCGATATCCCCTCGATTACGGCTGACCCGCGCCGATTCCCGTCGCGGTCGGCGGCGGTCGACGATCAGCAGTTGGCGGTCGGTGCCGTGCGCTCCGGTTACGACTTGAGCGGCAGACCGCCGAGCATCGGAATGCTCTTGGCCGCCCCGGTGACACCACGGATCAGCTGATTCGCGTTGGCCGCCCTGACCTTTTCCCCTGCGGTCTTGACCTTCTTGATCACCGGCCGGACCTGGTGCCCGTCCAGCTTGTTGTGCAGCGAGTTCACCGCATCCGTCATCCCGCCGTTGAGGCTCATCTTCGGAGCTCCGGGCTGGGCGGCGAAGGCGGGCACGACGGCACCGAGCGCCATGACGGAACCGGCCACGACCGCCGCAGACTTTGCGTACTTCACTTTCAACTGTCCCTTCTCCGGCGGTGCTTGACGGGCCCGCGACGCCGACGTCGCGTGAGCATTCACTTCGCTGCTCCGTTCACCGCTTTCCACTTCACTAACGAGTGCTGCCGCCCGGAGAAACTCTGAATTTTCGGCTTCCCGCCAACTGCCACCCGAAAAGTGCGGCGCGCGCATCCCGCGCGGCTGGGCCGAGTGAATGCCGACCGACCCCGATGCGCCGGAACCGCGCACCGGGGTCGGTTCACATGAACATCGCTCGAATTCCTTCGAGTCAGTGGTTCAGGCAGTTGTTGCCGAACGCCGGGTTCAGCAGTGCGACGATGTTAATGGTGTTGCCACACAGATTGATCGGAATGTGGATCGGAACCTGGATGGCGTTGCCGGAGAGGACACCGGGGGAGTTCTTGGTGCCGCCCGCGGCACCCGCGTCGGCGAACGCCGGCGCAGCCGTGCCCACTGCCATGAGCGTGCCGGCAGTGACTGCTGCGACCTTTGCGTACTTCACTTTCAGCCCTTCCTGCAGCGGGTCCGTAGCGAACACGACCCTCGTGTCGCACGGGCGCTGATCTGCTCGCCCGTAACGCCGCTGTCGATACTGGTAACGATTTCTCCTCGTGCGCGAAACTCTTGCCCGGAGGTTTTCGGAGGAATCGCCCGAAGGTTGCAAGACCGTTTCGGAAGATTGCCACCGCACATACAACGCGGAAAAAACACCGGATTTCGAACGAACGAGGTACCCTCCGCATACGAATTCCTACCGAAAGGGGGATCGAGAATTACTGTCCCTACGGTTCGCAAGGGATGCCACAGGGCCGGACCCCCCTGAAAGGGAGAGCCGGCGGTCCGGACCTGCGGCCGTTGGCCGGCTCAGTGGTTGCCGACGCCGTTCCCGGACAGGATCGGGATGTCGTCGATGATGTGCGACAGCGGCTCGTCGCCCTTGGCCTGCGTCGAGTTCTCAGCGCACTGCTGGTTCTGCGGGTTGGACAGCACGTTGATGTCCTGCGCCGCGATCGGCAGCGTACCGAGGACGCCTTGGATGTCCACCTTGCCCACAGCGAGGCAGATGTCGTTCAGCGAGCCCTGGACGAGCTCCAGCTGCGGGCTCATCTTGCCGTGCGTGACGGAGTTGCCGAACGCGGTCTTGGCTCCGTTGCCATTGACCGTCGACGTGCCGTGGTGATTGCCGATCGCCATCGCCTGGGGTGCGACCGTCGCCGAGATGCCGACGACGGACGCGGCTACAGCCGTCGTGGCCAGGACCTTCTTGATCACGATTTACCCTTCTCGAAGCGGAGTGCCCGTATCCGGAGCGTCCTGGTCAACTCGCTTCGGTGGGTGCGGTTTCGCCGATTCACCCGAATGCCGCGGAACCATAAACACATATCACTGCATCTGGGCGGCCTTTTCGGCCGCGGGTGCGTCGTCGACGGCACAAAGGCCGGTACGGCAATGCGTACCGGCCTTTGTGACGGACCGCCCGCGTCAGCGGCCCAAAACCTCAAACTCCGTACAGCGCTCAGCGGTTGAGACAGACGTTGCCGAACGCCGGGTTCAGGAGTCCGAAGACGTTGATGGTGTTGCCGCACACATTGATCGGAATGGAGATCGGAACCTGCACGACGTTACCGGAGAGGACACCGGGGGAGTTGATTGCGCCACCCGCTGCGGCGGCACCATCGGTGGCACTGGCCATACCGGCCGACCCCAGCACAGCGATGCCCGCGGCAGCGGACAGGACGACGGCCTTCGAGACAGACTTCACGGGGGAACCTCTTCACTGAGCAGCATTCAGATTGGTGCGCGCCGCCTGGAGCGACAAGCAGCTCAACGCATCAACTGGGGCAAAAGTAGCGGCCTGAACGGGTGAAAAGGACGTCTCGTACATTTTGGGCGGGAGTGTCCGAGGGGCTGGCCGCGGTGGGGTTGGCGGCCCGGCCTGCCGGAGGTCTCGTCGTCATCCTGGCACGCGTTGCGGCCGTCGGTGCCGGCAACCGGCCGCTGGTCGAGGCGGGTTGTCAGTGGTGTCGTGTCCAATGGCGGTATGAAGGTGACCTCTGCGCAGGTGTTGGCGTGGCGGCTGCGGCAGCAGAGCCTGGTACCGCGGACGACCGCCTCGGTGGAGCAGCTCGTCGGTCAACTGGCCGGCGTGCAGGCGCAGGTTGCCTCCGCGGCCGAACTCGCCCTGGCCATACGGCAGAAGAGCCCTCGCCGTGGTGCTGTCCAGGAGGCGCTCGCGGCCCGTTCCCTGGTCAGGACCTGGGCGATGCGGGGCACGCTGCATCTGCTGCCGGCCGACGGCATGGCAGCGTATCTCGCACTGCTGGGGGCCGCGCGTACGTGGGAGAAGCCGTCCTGGCAGCGGGCGTTCGGGGTGGGCGCGCAGCAGATGGCGGCGCTGGGCGAGGCCGTCGACGAGATCCTTGACGGGCAGGTACTGACCCGGCAGGAGCTCATCGACGCGGTGCTGGCGCGGCCCGGCCTCGAAGGTCTGGGTGAGCAGCTGGCGTCCGGCTGGGGCACCGTGCTCAAACCGCTGGCCTGGACGGGCCGGTTGTGCCAGGGCCCGCCTAAGGGGCAGAACGTCACCTTCACCTCGCCGCGCTCCTGGGTGCCCGGGTGGCGAGGGGTGCCGGAGCCGGACGAGGCCGCACCGGAGGTGATCTCGGTGTACCTGGCGGCTCATGGTCCGGCCACACCGGCCACGTTCGACGCCTGGTTGCTGCGCGGCGCGACCCGTAAGGCCGTGCTGCGCGGATGGTTCGAGTCGCTCGGCGACCGGCTGACGCGGGTCGAGATCGAGGGCGAGGGCGCCAGCGGGAGCGGCAGGACGGGCAGGGCCGGGGGTGGGGGTGGGGGCGCGGCGTATGTGCGGAGTGCGGACGTGGCGGCGCTGGCCCGCGTCAAACCCTCGCAGGAGGTGCGACTGCTGGCCGGTTTCGACCAGTACGTCCTCGGGCCCGGCACGGCCGACACCCGGCTGATAGCGGCCGCGCGGCGTGCGGCGGTCAGTCGCAGCGGGGGCTGGATCTCGCCCGTGGTGGTGCACCAGGGCCGGGTGGCGGGCGTATGGGAGTTCACCGAGGAGACGGTGGAGGTGACGCTGTTCGCGGAGCACGGGGCGGTACCGGTCGCGGGCCTGGAGGCGGAGGCCGCCCACCTCGCCCGCTGCACGGGCCGGGACCGGCGGCTCGTGGTGCGGGTGGGGTAGGCCGGGGTCGGGGGCGTGGGCGTGGGCGTGGCTGTGGTCGTGAGCGGGTCGTGGGCGGGGTCGTGGGCGTGAGCAGGATCGTGGCCGTGGCCGTGAGCATGGGCGGGGGCATGGTCGTGAGCGTGGGCGTGGACGCCGTGGGGCATTGGGTTGCTGTCGGCGGCGAAGGTGCAGGTCAGGGCGATTGTCAGACCCTGGTGCAAGACTCGGGTCATGAGATGGGCGGTGGTGGAGACGGGCGACGGGGGTGCTCGTCTCTGCCCGCTCACTCCGGACGGCCGGGCGGCGGGACCGGTGGTGAGCGAGCCGTCGCTCGCCGAGGCCGTGCGGTCTCGGCCCGAGGTCGAGCGGTGGGTGTGGCGGTCCACCGCCGAGATCTACCGGCGGCTGCTGGCCGCCGGGGTGCGCGTCGAGCGGTGCTACGACGTGGAGGCCGCGGAGGCGCTGCTGATCGGCCACGAGGAGGGCCAGTCGGGGCAGCCGCGTTCGCTGGCCGCGGCATGGGCGCGGCTGCGTTCCCTGCCCGTACCGCCGGACGCTCCCCCGCGTACGGCGGAGACCCAGCCGTCGCTCTTCGACCCGGGCCCGGTGCCGTTGCCGCCCGGTACGGACGAGTTGACGGCGCTGACGGAGGTCTATGCCGCGCAGGTGGCGCGTACGGCGCGGGCCGAGCATCCGGAGCGGATGCGGCTGCTGGTCGCCGCCGAGTCCGCGGGCATGCTGGTCGCCGCGGAGATGGGGCGTACGGGCGTGCCGTGGCGTGCGGACGTGCATCGTGCGCTGCTCGACGCACTGCTGGGCGAGCGATTTCCGGGCGGGCTGGAGCCCCGGCGGATGGCGGAGCTCGCGGACGAGGTCTCCCGGGCGTTCGGGCCCGGCGCGCGGGTGCGTCCCGATCTGCCGAACGACATCATCAAGGCGTTCGGTCGGGCCGGGATCTCCTTGACCTCGACCCGTAAGTGGGAGCTGCAGCAGGTCGATCATCCCGCGGTGCCGCCGCTGCTGGAGTACAAGAAGCTCTACCGTCTGCACACCGCCCATGGGTGGTCGTGGCTGCAGCAGTGGGTGCACGACGGACGGTTCCGTCCCGAGTATCTGCCCGGTGGCACGGTCTCCGGCCGCTGGACGACCAACGGCGGGGGCGCGCTGCAGATCCCGAAAGTGATCCGTCGGGCGGTGCTCGCCGATCCGGGGTGGTGTTTGGTGGTCGCCGACGCGGACCAGATGGAGCCGCGGGTGCTGGCCGCCGTCTCCCGCGACCGGGGCCTGATGGAGGTGGCCGGCAGCGGCGAGGACCTCTATGCGGACCTGGCCGCCCGGGCGTTCGGCGGCGACCGGGACCGGGCCAAGCTCGGGCTCCTGGGGGCGATTTACGGCCAGACGTCGGGCGACGCCCTCAAGCACATGGCCGATCTGCGCCGCCGTTATCCGGCGGCGGTGGCGTACGTGGACGAGGCGGCCCGCGCGGGCGAGGAGGGGCGCCTGGTGCGCACATGGCTGGGCCGCACCTGCCCGCCCGCCTCCATGGCGCCGCCCGACGAGGCGGGTCTGCCCCAGGAGGAGGAGCCGTCCACCGGGTACGGCGGCAGTTCGGCGGCCGCCCGCGCCCGCGGCCGGTTCACCCGTAACTTCGTCGTGCAGGGCAGCGCCGCCGACTGGGCGTTGCTGCTGCTGGCCGCGTTGCGCCGGGCGCTGTGGGCGGGCGGTTTCCGCGCCGAGCTGGTGTTCTTCCAGCACGACGAGGTGATCGTGCACTGCCCGGCACAGGAGGCGGCCGCAGTGTCCGAGGCCATCACGGCGGCGGCCACGACGGCGGGCCGGACGGCGTTCGGCGAGACCCCCGTCCGTTTTCCCTTCACGACGGCGGTGGTGGAGTGTTACGCGGACGCGAAGTGAGGTGCGGTGAGGGCGTGGTTCCTCTTCTCTGAGGTGAGGGCGTGGTTCCTCTTCTCTGTTCTCGTTGTCGGCTCTCGTTTCCTGCTCTCGTTTCCTGCTCTCGCTCTCTGTTCTCGTTCTCTGTTCTCGCCTCTTCGGCTTCGTCATGTCGCCGCATCCGCATATCGCCGCATCCGCACACCGAGGCTGATAGGAGAACGCATATGACTGAGAAGAAGCTGCATTTGACTGTCCTGCCGGGGTTGGCCGTCCACCCCGAACTGGTCCCGTATCTGGGGATGTTGCGACCGTTCTCCGATCCGTACGAGGACATCGAGGCCACCCGGGAGAGCTTCCGCGAGCTGCTGGCGCTGCGTCCGGCCGATCGGACCGGGGTGAGCAGCAAGCGGTACGGCCTCACGCGGCCGGACGGCAGCACCCTCACGGTCGAGGTCTATCGGCCGGAGCGTGCGGAGGCCGGGGCGGGCAGGGAGACCGGGGCGGGCCGAGAGGCTGGGGCGGGCCGGGAGCCTGAGGAGGGGCTGGAGCCTGGGGAGGGGCTCCTGCCTGCCGTTATGCATTTCCATGGTGGTGGGTACGCCATCGGCCGCTCATTGCCCGGTCAGGACCGGTCGGCGATCGCGCTCTGCCGTGAACTGCCCGCCGTTGTCGTCACCGTTGAATACCGCCTCGCTCCGGAACACCGCTACCCCGCCGGCGTGGAGGACTGCTATCTCGCCCTGGAGTGGACGGCCAAGCAGGCGAGCGATCTGGGGGTCGACCCGGCCCGGATCGCCGTCACCGGGAATTCGGCGGGTGGTGGGCTGAGCGCGGCCGTTGCCCTGATGGCCCGCGACCGCGGCGGCCCGCCACTGGTCTATCAGTCGCTGTGCGTACCGGACGTGGACGACCGCGTCGCCGAGCAGCCCATTCCGGCCCTCCCGGAGGAGGCGGGTGTCCCCGCCGGAGCCGGGGCCGCTGCCCCGCCGAATCCCTGGGTGAACAGCCTTCGGACGGTGCGCCTGGCCTGGCAGCACTACCTCCCCGAGGGAACGACGGTGCCGGATGCCTACGCCTCGCCGGCCCGCGCCACCGATCTCTCCGGCCTGCCGCCCGCGTACGTCCTGGTCTGCGATCTCGATCCGCTGCGGGACACCGGCCTGGCGTACGCCCGGCGCCTGATGGACGCGGGCGTGCCGGTGACGGTTCACAACGTCCCCGGCGCATGGCACGGCTTCGAGCTGCACGCCCCGGACACCCGCCTCGCGAGGGAGATGAAGGCGCACTGGAAGGGCCAGTTGCGGTCGGCGCTGTATCCGGAGCTGGCGGAAGGGACGGAGGTGGCCTGAGCGGGGTGCGGGGCGCCGGTCGCGGGGTGGGGGCTGGGGGGCGCGGGCTGCGGGGTGGGGGTTGGCGGTCGTGGGCTGGGGGCTGCGGGCTGTGGAGAGCGGCCCGCTTCCTGCTCGCCTGCCCGGGGCTGAGCCGCCTCCCCTGCCCCGTCCCCGCCCCGCGACTACCCCACGGTGGAAATCAGGCCACGGGTGATCCGGGTCATCGCCGAAACCAGTAGTTCACGGGGCTGGTCGGGCCGGTCCAGCCACCACAGGGCGAGTCCGTAGAGCGAACTGCGGATCGCCTCGGCCAGCGGCTCAAGTTCGCCCTCGGGCAGACCGGGGGCGAACTCCCGGAGCAGCGCCATGTCCGTCTCCCGCTGTCTGCGCTGCACTTCACGGTGGAAGTCCTGCACCTCCGCGTCCCCGGTGGTGTCACGGAACATCATCCGCCAGATGTACGGATGGCTCTGCACATATCCGAACCAGGCGTCGTACATCGCCCTCATACGACTGTCCAGGTCCCCCTCCCCGTGCAGGAGTTGGTGGATCGGGGCGGCCGCCAGCTCATCGCGGTGCCGCTCCAGAAGGGCCAGGTGCAGCTCCTGCTTCGAGTCGAAGTGGCGATAGAGCATCGGTTTGCTCAGGCCGGCCTCGGCGGCGATCTCCCCGATGGTCGTGCCCGCGTAGCCCCGCTCGGCGAACAGCCGGGCGGCGGTTTCCTCGATGCGCGTCCTGGCCTCGGCACGCGCCGCGCGCCCCCGATCGATCTCCCTCATACGGTTCCCCGCCACCCCTCCGGTTGGCTGATTTCGACTGCTCGATTCCTCTCGCAATCTTCGCTGTGATGAAGGATACTAGATCGTGTACCACTCAGTACACGCATCAGTAACTTACGGGCCGGCTCACCGTGAGACGCCCGGATACGGGGTTCGCTGTGATCATTTCCTTGCATGTCGCCGACGTCGGGGCGCGCGCCGTAGCCACCCTCCTCCGCGAGCGTCTGCATCCGCGCGACGTTCCGGGGCTGCGCTCCGCCCAGACGACTCTCACAGGGGCCATCGCGGCCGGCCCACCCAGACTGCACCCCGGCCGGGTCGCACTGCTCGCTTCCTGGGAGGACGACGCCGCGCTCGACGGCTTCCTGGAGAGGAACGCGCTGGCGGAACGGCTGGCAGGCGGCTGGCACGTACGACTACGCCCGATCCGCATGTCCGGCTCGTGGAGCGCCATGCCGGTGGAGATCGATGCCGACACAGCGGCGACTGACGACGACGCCTTGGAGCACAGCGACCAGGAATGCGGCGAGCGGGAAGGCGGTAAGGGGGACGGCGGCAAGCGGGAAGGCGGCAAGCGGGCATACGACGATCAGGTACATCGCGAGCAGGGAGCGGCGTCCGGGCCGAGCCGCGGGCAGGAGCGCGGCGAGCGGCAGATCGGCATGGCGGCCAACCCGGCCGCCAGCGCGGCCACCACGCCAGTCACCCTTCCACTCGCCCCTCCAGACGCCACTCCAGTTGCCGTTCTCACGCTCGGGCAACTCCGCCTGCGTCGCGCCCTGCCCTTCCTCCGCGCCAACTCCCGGGCCGCGGGGCGAGCGGCAGCCGATCCCGCACTGCTCGCGTCCCTCGCCCTGGCCAGACCGCCCCGCTTCGTCAGCACGTTCTCCATATGGCAGAGCGTGGACGCCATGCGCCGTTACGCATACGGCTCCGCCCAGCCCGATCACAAGGCCGCGATCCAGGCACACCAGACAGCACCGTTCCACCACGAGGCCGGATTCATACGCTGCCTCCCCTATGCCGCCCAAGGCACTTTGGACGGCCGGGACCCACTGGCGACAACTGGTACGCCGACGGCTGGTACCGCAACGGCTGGTACTGCAACTGCCGCTGCTGCCAACACCAGACATAGATAGACGCGCTGGCCAAGCGTGCTCTGAGGGCCGCGGCGGAGGAGGGCAGCGGGCTGGTTGGTGATCCACTGCACGTTCGGACGTCGGGCGCGCTATGAAGCCACCTCGCTGGCCGACACCGATCTGCCCGCCCCCGTGGGCAGCTTCCCGTGAGGGTCAGGACGGGCTTCAATCCCTGGAGCGCGAGTGCGAGTACGACCGCAACTGCGAGTGCGACGGCAACTGCGACCGCAACTGCCAGTGCGAGTGCGAGCGCGACTGCGAGTGCAGACTGCGGTACGAGTTGGCGGCGGAAGGGAGCTGGCGAGGATGAGTGCGGAGACTGAGATGAGCGGTGATCCCGAGCAGGGAACGAACGGCGCTGGTGATGCCCCTGGCTCGCCCGTTGCACGTAACTCGGCGGCCGATGCTTCAGGTTTGGCGGCCGGGGGTCCACGTAATGCGGCGGCCGGGGATGCATGGGTGGCGGCGGCAGATGCAGGTAGTTCAGAGGGTGAGCGGGGGGACCTGGGCGGCGGGGAGATGGAGCGGATCAATCCGCCGCACCTTGCCCCGCCCACCGGGTTCAGCCACGCCGTCCGGGCCGCGCCGGGAACGCTGGTCTTTCTCGCCGGTCAGACCGCACTGGACCGTACGGGCCGGATCGTGGGGAACGGCATCGTCGAGCAGTTCGAGCGTGCGCTGACGAACCTCCTGGACGTCGCAACCGCTTCCGGGGCCGCCCCGTCGGACCTCGCCAAGCTCACCGTCTTCGCCGTCGATGTCGCGGACTACCGCCGGCACGCTCGGGAGATCGGCCGGGTGTGGAAGCGTCTGGTCGGCAGCGATTACCCGGCGATGGCCGTGATCGGCGCGACCCGTCTCTGGGACGAGGAGGCGCTGGTGGAGATCGAAGGGATCGCCGTGGTGCGGTAGCTGACGGCCGACGGGGGGAGGTGGGGGTCGCTGGTAGCTGGTAGGCGGTGGCTCGTAGCCGGTGGAGGTCGCCCCGTGGCCGGTGAGGGGCCTCTAGCTAATACGTGGCGGCTCGTAGCCGGTTGGGGGTGCCTCGTAGCTGGTGCGTGGGGGCTCGTAGCTGGTGGGGGCGGGCTGTGGGTGGTACGGCGGCTCGTAGCTGGTGCGGGCCTCGTAGCTGGTGCTTGGTGGCTCTAGCTGGCCTCCGGTAGTCGGTGGCTTGCGGCTGATAGGTGGTGGCTTGTTGTTGGTGGGGGCGGTGCGGGGGGGGGGAGGGGCGGGGAGGGAAGGAGCGGTCGACCGGGGCTGCCCGCCTACCCGTCTGCCCGCCGCGCCTGGACAACGCCCCGTACAACGCCCGGCCCCCTACGCGCCCGGCAGCCATACGCGCCAGGGGCGCCCGCTCGCCGGTTTCCCGGCGGCGCAGGCGCCCCTGGTGCTGATGTTGTCCTCGCCGCTGATCGCCGCTGATCGCCTCTGCTTGGCGCCAATTGCCGCTGACTGCGGCCGATTGCTGGCGCTTGTCGCTGATTTTCCCTTCGGCGGGCGTCAGGTGCGTCCGCGGGCCATGTCCACCGGGTCCTTCTTGAAGGCCCAGGTCATCTTGGGCTCCATGGCCCAGCGGAACATGCGCTGGACCGGTGGGGTGCAGAGCAGCGTGACGACGGTGCCGGCGGCGAGGGTGAGCAGCACCGCGCCCCACGGGGTGTGGACCCAGTGCACGTCGTACCAGTTCCAGAAGCGCGATCCCTTGGCCAGGAAACCGTGGAGCAGATAGCCGTACAGGGTGCCCGCGCCCAGCACCGTGCACCACATCGTGCGGCCCGGTACCCAGGCGAAGAAGCACGCCACCAGTACCAGCGAGCAGCCGAACATCGCCAGCGTCATCACCGCACCGCTCCACCACGGTGCGGCCAGTTCCTGCGCCGCGTCCCGGTGGTAGAACCAGGCGGCGTTCATGCGCGGCGCCGCCCAGTACGCGAAGACCAGCGCGCCCGCAAAGACGGGGACGGCCGCGATGCGGGCCTTCTTGCGGCGGACCAGTTTGAAGTGTTCGGGCCGCAGCGACAGTCCGATCACGAAGAACGGAAGGAACTGCAGCACCCGCTGGAGGTCCAGATCATCGCCGATGTCCGGGGAGATGGACGCGAGGACGGCGATGGTGAGCGCCAGCGGTACGGGCCAGCGCACGATCTTCCACAGCGGGGTGGTCAGCCGCCAGATGAACAGGGCCAGCAGGAACCAGGTCAGATACCACGGGTCCGTAAGGCTTATCGGGTAATGCGGGTCGTCATCCGCCCACCTCTTGAAGAAGGTATAGGCGACTTCGAAGAGGATGTACGGCACCGCGACGCCGGTAATCAGCCGCTGCAAACGGTCCTTGCGCATATCGAAACTGCGCGAGAAATAGCCGGAGATGATGATGAAGGCCGGCATATGGAACGCGTAGACGGTGATATACAGCGCCGCCGCGGACCGGCTGCCGTCGCGGAGCGGCTCCCATGAGTGCCCCATCGCGACGAGCACGATGGCCAGGTACTTGGCGTTGTCGAAGAACGCATCGCGTGGCTTCGCCTTGGCGCCGCCGGCAGCATCGGCCCCGGCACCGGCCTTGGTGTCGACGGTGCCGTCGTTCGTGGCGCGGCCCCGTCCTCGTCCCCTGGTACGGCCGCGGGCGTGGCCCCGGGGCTTGGTGTGCGAGGCCGCGCCGGGGGCCCGGCCGCCGGCCGGAGCTGCTGCCGCGACACGTTCCCCCTGTTCCGCCACGGACCGGTCGCTCAGGGCCCGTTCGGCCACAGAGCGCTCGGCCGTGGCCCGTTCGCCCATGGAGCGTTCGGACACGGACGAGTCCGTGGCGGCCGGCGCCATCGTCGTCGCGGCCGTCGCCGTAGTTGCCGTCGCGGCCGTGGCTGCTGCCGGGGTCGCGTAGGAGGGCGCATACGAGGACGCGGACGAGGACGAGGAGTACGACGGGGAATACGAGGAGGAGCGCGAAGCGGAGTACGAGGCACCGGAACCGGGACCGGAACCAGTACTGGAACCGTCGTGGGTGCCGTTCGGTGTCTGCCGCGGCGGGGGGAGCGGAACCCGCCGTTGGTCGTAAACCGGAAAATCGTTGTTCAAGAAGCCTCCCGGAAGGAGCCCACGGGAGGAGCCGGACGCTGGCCCGCACCGGGCCGCAAATCGGAACCCAAAAGCCAAATCCTGCGTCTTAGTTCTTTTACGGGAAGGGTGGCGGCGTCGAACATCTCAGGCACCTTAGCCCTGCCGCGGGAATCACGTAAATCCCCGCCTGCCGCGGCCACCCGGCAACCATCCGCCCTCCACAGCGCCTTCACGCACCGTCAGGTGTCGGGGACCCTGGAGTCCGAGACCGTGGAGTCGGAGACCCTGGAGTCCGAGACCGTGGGGTCGGAGACCATGGGGTCGGAGATCGTCAGTGGCACGAGACCGTCAGGGGTAGGAGCCGGCCGGCGCCATCGCTGACGCTACCGCTATTCAATAACACCTTCGATTCCCCGGGCACGTACCGACCGCGCGTTCGTGTTCTTCGCCACGTCCCAGGCGTACACCTGCAAGGGGCGCCCGTGCGGGCCGCGCAGCCGGTGGACCGCCGCCAGCCATCGCGAACTCAGCGCGGACATACGGGGGTTGATCTGATCGGCGAAGCGGGCGTAGGCCGCCAGTTTGCGCATATCGGGCGCCCCCAGGATGCCCGTACGCACCTGTGGCACCAGTTGGTGCACGGTCTTCACAGTGGCCACGTTGAAGCTCTGCACCACGAGTCGGCTCCGTACATGGTCGCGATCCAGCCACCCGTGGGACCGCAGTTCCCGGACGACCTGGGCCTCGATTCCGGGATAGTCCCTAGGGGACTTGATCTCCAGCAAAAGGCGCTGCCCATTACGGTCAAGACGCCGCAGATAGCTGGCGAGCGTCGGCACCCGCTCCCCCGCGAACCGCTTGCCGAACCAGCTCCCGGCGTCCAGCCGCGCGATCTCGGCGGCCGTGAAGTCCCCCACCCGCCAGGGCGCCCGTCCGGGAAACACCTTCGCGGCGTCGGTGGTCCGCTTGAGCGTGGTGTCGTGTATCACCACCAGCCGGCCGTCCTTGGTGCGCTGCACATCGTTCTCCACCCATATGAGGCCGCGACGATGGGCCGCGTCCACGGCGGCCAGCGTGTTCTCCGGCGCGTAACGGGAGGCGCCGCGGTGGGCGATGACCATGGCGGCGGGAGTGCCGGGCCCGGCCCGCGCCCCACTGCTCACGGCGACGTCCGCGTACTCCTCCGGCCCGGACGCCATGGCCGACGACGACATCGCCGCCGTCAGCAGGTACGCGACTCCGGCGGCCGGGATCCGCAACGATCTCCGAAGCATGCGGCAGCCTCCAGGTCGGTCGGCTCAGGCCGGCGGCGGCCCGCGCAGACCGGCATCGGCCCGCGCAGACCGGCATCGGCCCGCGCAGACCGGCATCGTTCCGCGCAGGCCGGCGTCGGCCCGATTACGTGGCGGCGTCGGCCCGCATCACGTGGGCGGCGTCGGCCGGCGTCACGTGGGTCGCGTCCGCTCATGTCGGCGGGGCCGTTCATGCTGGCGGGGCCGTTCACGCCGGGTGGGTGGGTCTTTCTTTTCAACGTGCCTGCGGTCCGGCGGGCCGGCCACACGAACGGCCCGGCGACGGCCGTGTGCGGCCGGTCGCGCCGCAGCCCCGCCTCGGGGACTTTCCGCAGGTCAGCGCAGCGCGGGGAGGCGTGAATGAGGTGAGCGGTGAGGCCATGGAACGGCCTGCGGGCTCACGTCCATTGCGGTGACGGCAGCCGTATCCGTGTGGCCGCGCCCGGTCACCTCGCTGAGTGCCGGGTCCTGCGGCGTGCCGAGGGTGCGGGCGGTACGGCGCTGAATTTCGACCCCGAGGGACTACGGGTGGCCGATCTCGGCGGTCAGGTTGTCGGCGCCGCCTTCCGGGGCGTGATGCACAGCGGCCTCAAGAACGCGTCACACAACTGACGCCCCAGGGGCCACCCCGTCGTGGTCGCCACGGCCATAGCGGCCGCCGTAGGGCTGCCCGCCGCAGCCACCAAGCCCACCTCAGGGCCAAGGCGCCCAGCGGACCACCCAGGAACCTCCGCACCGGGAACCCTCCGTACCCCGGAAGCCTCCGTACCCCGGAACACTCCGCACCCCGGAACCCTCCTCAGCACCCCAGCCCGCCGATTCAGCCCCGTCCGCTCTCCCCAACGGGCAGAATTCCTGCCCGTGACCATTCGTTTGCTGATCGCCGACGACCAGGAGATGGTCCGCCGGGGAATACGCCGCATCGTGGAGAGCCAGCCCGACATGGAAGTGGTCGGGGAAGCGGCTCACGGAGTAGCCGCCGTCGAGTTGGGCCGAAGCCTCACGCCGGATGTGGCGTTGGTGGATATCCGTATGCCACGCCTCGACGGCCTGGAAGTGACCCGCCGGCTGGCCGATCCCTCCTCGGCGCACCCGGTACGCGTCGTGGTCGTCACCACCTTCGATCTCGACGAATATGTCTATCCCGCGCTGCGTTTCGGCGCCTCGGGCTTTCTGCTCAAACGGTCCGGGCCGGCCATGCTGATCGAGGCGGTGCGGGCGGCGATGGCCGGAGACAGCCTGATCAGCCCGTCGATCACCGTACGGCTGTTGCAGCACGTCACGGGAAACGCGTCGGGCCGTCGCACCCGGCACCGGGATTCCGTGCTGACCGAGCGGGAGCGGGAAATCGCCGGGAAGGTCGCCGAGGGAAAGACCAATGCCGATATCGCCGGCGAGTTGTTCATCTCCGCCGGCACGGTCAAGACCCATATCGCCAGCATTCAGCGGAAGTTGCAGGTTCGCAATCGGGTGGGAATCGCCGTACGGGCCTGGGAACTGGGTTACGCCACCGGCCGCACTCCAGGCCCGTCGCAATGACCCCGTCCATGGACCCGCCCATGCCCCCGTCCATGCCCCCGCCCATGCCCCCGTCCACGACTCCGCCGACGACTCCGCCCCGGCACCCCCGGGACGCAGCGGGAGGTCCACAGAGAGCACCCCATCAAGGGCGGCCCCAGCCAGACCGACGGAATGGCCGCTTCCGCCGAGCATGGGCGACCACCGCCGCGGCACTGCTGCTCGCCCCGGCCCTCCTCTGCCCACCCAGCGCCGCCCCGCTCGCCCTCCTGGCCGCACTGACCACCGTCGTCTCGCTGCTCTCCTGGCCGCTGCTTTCCCGGCCGCTGTGCTCCCGGCCGCAGCCGCCCCGGTCGCTGTTGTCTCGGCCGATGCTGTCCTGGTCGCTGCTCTCCCGGCCGATACGCCGGCTCGGCCTCGCCCATGTGGCGGCCGGCGCCGCACTGCTCTCCCTCGCCACCGACGTCGCGTACTTCGGGCCGCCCGGTCTCGTCGTCCTCTGGCTCCCCTTCGAGACGGTGGCGCTGCTCGTCCTCCTGGCGCGGGCGGTACGCCAGGTGCCCGGCTCCCGCGTGGGCCTGGTCGGCACCCTGACCGGCGCGGCGGCGGTGCTGCTGCCCCTGCGCTTCACCTTGCACGCGCCGCACACCGGGCTCAAGGAATCGATCTTCGTCGCCGCCCTGGCCTTCTTCCCGGCAGCCTGCGCGACCGGCGTCGGCCTCTACCTGCGGTCGCTGGACACCCGCCGGGCGCACGCGGTGGCGCTGGCCCGCCGCGAACAACGCCTCCAAGTCGCCCGCGACCTCCATGATTTCGTCGCCCACGAGGTGACCGGCATCGTCCTGGAAGTACAGGCGGCCCAATTCACCGCCGAGCCCCCGACATCGGCCCCCACCGACGAGCCCAACCAGACCAACGCACCACAACAGCAGCAGGAACAACACCGCGCACTGCTCGAACGCATCGAGCAGGCCGGGCTGCGGGCCCTGGAATCCATGGACCGTACGGTGGCGGCGCTACGCACCACGGAAGACCGCGAGGGGAACAAGGGGCGCGAGGGGAACAAGGGGAACAAGGGCAACGGCGATAACTACGACAACGACAGCAACGGCAGTAACGACGGCATCCACCACAGCGAACCTCCCCCCACCCGCCTCCACGGCCTGGCCGACCTGCCGGAACTCGTCGCCCGCTTCTCGTCCATGACACCCGCCGAGGTCACCCTCGACCTCACCAACACCAACACCAACGCCCACACCGACACCGCCACCGGCACCGACACCCACACCGACACCGGCACCCACACCGCCACCGGCACCGGCACCGGCACCGGCACCGGCACCGACAGCCTCACCCAAGAGGCCGAAGACACCGCGTACCGAGTGGTGCTGGAGGCGCTGACCAACGTACGACGCCATGCGCCGCGGGCCGACCGGGTCGAGGTGTCCATCAGCCGGACGGCCGACCGCTCCCTGGAGATCTCGGTCACCAACACCGCAGGTCGGACCACGTCCCTAGGTCGGGCCACATCCCTCCCCGGCACCCGCCAGGGCGGCGGCACCGGCCTCGCCGGCCTCGCCGAACGCGTCAGCGCCCTCGGCGGCACGCTCGAAGCCGGCCCGTACGGAAACGGAAAGGACGCGAAGGGCTGGCACGTGCGCTGCCTCATGCCGACGGCATCGCCCTCCCACTGAGGAGTTCGCCCTCCCCCGCCGCCCCCATATCTCCCAGTCCCTCCCTCATATCTCCCTCCGCGATATCTGCCGATCGGCAGATGTGCCTGCCGCCGCCCCCCGGGATCCTCTCCTCGGAGCTACCGCTCCCGCCCCCGCTCCCCTGCCGAACGAGCACCCACCCCGGAGGTCCCGATGCCCTCAGACACACCCCTCACAGCCGTCACAACCCGTGCCCGTGCCCGTGGCCGTGCCCTCACCGCCCCCCTCACCGCCATCCTCACCACCACCCTCGCCGCCGCCCTCGGCCTCACCGGCTGTTCCCTGGACGCCAAGACCGCGAAACCCGAATCGAAGCGCTTCGCGTACGCCGGCAGGTCCCTGAAGCTGCTGACCCACGAGGTCGCGACCAAACTGGTGGCGACGGACCGCAAGGACATCAAGGTCACCCGCTGGTTCGACACCGCCGCGGGCACCGTGCACCTGAAGTGGACGCTCAAGGGCGACACCCTCGACATCGAGGCCGGTTGCAGCGGACTCGCCCTCTGCGACGCCAGGTTCATGGTCGAGGTCCCCAAGGGCATCTCGGTCACCAAGAACGGCCACCGCGTCCTCCGGGCCCACCCGGCCGCCAGCCCGAGCAGCACCGCCCCGGCCGCCCACAAGAAGCGCTGACCGCCCCCATGCTCGACCTCCTCCACCTCACCAAGCACTACCGTCGCGGCGGCAAGCCGGTCCTGGACGACCTGACGTTGCGTCTGCGCCCCGGCCTGCTCGGCCTCCTGGGCCCCAACGGTGCCGGCAAATCGTCCCTGATGCGGATCGCCGCCACGGTCACCCGGCCCACCAGCGGGAAAGTCCTCTTCCACGGCGCCGACGCGGTGGCCGCGCCCGACGCCCTGCGCCGCGCGCTCGGTTACCTCCCGCAGGACTTCGGCGTCTACCCGAACCTCACGTCCCGGGAGTTCCTCCGCTATCTCGCCGCCGCCAAAGGCATTTCCGCCAGGGCCGCCAAGCCCCGGATCGAGGAACTCCTGGAACTCGTCAACCTCACCGAGGCGGTCCGGCGCCCGCTGGGCGCGTACTCCGGCGGCATGCTGCGCCGGATCGGCATCGCGCAGGTGCTGCTCGCCGACCCCCAAGTGATCATCGTGGACGAACCGACCGCGGGGCTCGACCCCGAGGAGCGGGTCCGGTTCCGCAATCTGCTGAGCGATCTGGCCGTGGACCGGGCGGTGCTGCTCTCCACCCACATCGTCTCCGACGTCGAATCGGTCGCCTCCGACATCGCGGTCCTCGCCGGTGGCCGGCTCCAATGCCGCGCCACGCCCGAGGAGTTGCTGCGTTCGGTCGCCGGCCAGGTATGGGAGGTCCTGGTCGACCCCGCCACCGTGCCCGCGGTACGCGAGCGCTACACCGTCAGCCGGATGGTCCGCACGACCGAGGGCGTCCGGATCCGTCTGCTGTCGCCCGAGCTGCCGTACGAGGGCGCCGTACCGCTGGCGCCCGAACTGGAGGACGCCTACCTGTCCCTGCTCGGCCGCCCCGCACTCCGGCCCCGGCCGCCCCAGAGTCCGGCCCCCACCCACCGAGGCTGACCCATGCCCACCCCGACCCGCCCCTCCCCTGTCCGCCCTTCCCTTCTCCGCACAGCCCCCGGCCGCCTCCCCCTCCCACTCCCCACCCTCCTCTCCCTCTCCGCCGCCGACTTCCGCGACCGGGTCCGCCGGCCCGCGTACGCCGTCGTCCTGGCCGCGGCCGTGGCCCTGGGCTACCTGGCCGTACCGGGCCCGGACGCCCGCTGGGTGATCATGCAGATCGGTGACCACCGCGGCCTCTACAACAGCGCCTACGTCGGCATGGCGACGGCTCTGGCCGCCGGCCTCTGGCTGAGCCTCGGCGGCTTCTTCCTCGTGCGCAACGCCCTCGACCGCGACCGCACCACCCGCGTCGGCCAGTTGCTCGCCGCCACCCCGCTGCGTACGTCCAGGTACCTGGCCGGCAAGTTCCTCAGCAACCTCATGGTGCTGTCCTCCCTGCTCGCCATGCTCGCCCCCACGGCACTGATCATGCAGCTGACCCGCGGTGAGTCCGGCACCCTCGATCTCCTCGCGCTCTGGCAGCCCTTCGTCCTCATCGCCCTTCCCCTGCTGGCCCTGACCGCCGCCCTCGCCCTGCTCTTCGAAACGCTGCCGCTGCTGCGCACCGGACTGGGCAATGTGGTGTGGTTCTGCGTCTGGCTGGTCCTCGCGACGGCCGGCCAGGGGCCCGGACTGCCTTTCGACGGCATCGGCGTGCACCGCGTCGCCCGCTCGATGCACGCGGAGATGGTCGCCCAACGCCTGCCGGTCAACGGCGAGTTCAGCCTCGGTCTGACCTACCTCGACCAGCCGCTCCGCCTCTTCACCTGGCACGGCTTCACCCCGACCGCCGGCTACCTCCTCGGGCGCGCGCTCCTGCTCCTCCTCGCCTGCGCCCTCGCCGTCCTCCCGGCCCTCTGGCTCCCCCGCCACAGCCCCGCCCGGCCCCCCGCCCCCAAGCCCACCCAAGAACCCACCGGCCTCCGCCCGGAGACCCTCCGCCGAACCCGCGCCACACCCTCCCTGCCCTTCCCCCTCTGGTCCGGAGAGCTCCGCATCCTCCTTCAGGGCGTGCGCTGGTGGTGGTGGCTGGGCGCCGCACTCCTCCTGGCCGGCGCGCTCTGCTCCTCGACGGTCCACGGCGCCACCCGCGTCATGCTGCCGCTCGCCTGGATCTGGCCGGTCCTGATCTGGTCCCGGCTGGGCACCCAGCAGCACGAAAGCGGCGTCCACGGCATGCTCGGCGCCTACCCGGCCGCACGCCGCCGGCTCCTCGCCGAATGGGCCGCCGGCCTGACCCTCACCACGGCCACCGGCCTCGGCCCGCTCATCCGGCTCCTCGCCGCGGCCGACCGGTCCGGCATCATCGCCTGGCTCGCCGGCGCCCTCTTCATCCCGTCCCTGGCCCTCGCCCTGGGCACCCTCAGCCGCACCCACCGCCTCTTCCAGGCGGTCTACCTGCCCCTCTGGTACACCGTCGCCAACGGGCTCCCCGTCTTCGACTACATGGGCGCGCTCCACGCCCCCCACACCGAACCGCCCCCCACCCAGCCCCTGCTGACCCTCACAGCCACCGCCGCACTACTGGCCACCGCCTTCACCACCACCACCCTCCGTCGCACACCTCGCGACTGAGCCCACAGCCGGCCCCACCCGCACAGCAAAAAGCCCAGGTCACATGTCGTGACCTGGGCTTTTCCACGGAGCCGCCTTCGGGATTCGAACCCGAGACCTACGCATTACGAGGCCACCAGGGATCAGGGTGAGCTGTGCTGCGACGTGATGGCAGATCCTGTTTTCCCAGATCAGAGCACACGCCACGGACCCGCCGTTCATGTCCGGTGTTGCACCGTCCAAAGGCGTCCGCGCTCCCCTTGCGCTCCCCCTAGTCGTCTCCAGTGACACTCCAGGCTTGCCCTGCGAACCCACCAACTACTCGGAGCCGCCTTGTTGATATCCGACAGCAGGAGCATGGCGCCCTCCCATCGCGCCTTCACCGTACCCACGGTCTGCACGCCATGCTCAGACCTTGGTGACCACGACAGCAGGCCCGCACAGCAAGGTGATGTCGTCAGGATCGGAAGTGAGGACGGTGACGGGGGCCGGCGCCGCCCGTGCGATGGCGGCGAAGACGGCGTCGATCGCGTACTTGTGGCCGTGGAGGTGGTGGCTGCGCAGCAGCGCAGCGGCCTGGTCCGCCACGCTCTTCGTGACGTCATGGACGTCAATACGGGACAGCACCCACCGGATGCGGGCCGGATGCACGCGCTCGTAATCAGCCTCCAGGGTGGTCATCGCGGTCGTGGCCACCCGTATGCCCTCCTCCAGGGCCGCCTGTACGAGGGTCACGACGACGCGGTCTTTGAGGTAGAGCTTCGACAGGCCCTCGCTGTCCAGAAGCAGTGTGCCAGGCATCAGGCCGCGGCTCCGCCCACGCCGCGGTGGTCATGCCGCAGCAGGGCGCGGGCCGCTTCGACCTCGTCCCGGGAGAGCGGGTCATTGTCGGTCTCGAAGTCGGCGACGATCTCGCGGAGCTTGTCCATGGCCACCCTGTGCTCCAGGGCTTCGGCCACATAAGCGGAGAAGCCGCCCGGGCCGACATGAGCACGTACGGTCTCCGCGAGGTCTTCGGGGAGACTGATCGAGTACTTCTTACTACCAGCCATGAACCCTATCCTACCAGCGGTAGGAACTTCACGGGAGGGGGTCGCCCACCGTTCCCAGCGGCCGGTTTCCGGTTCGCCCCCGCATTGTCAGACCGGTCTGAGAGCCTGGGACGCGTGTCTGTGAAGTCCAGTCCGAAATTCGGCGGGAAGTCCAGCGCTTCCCCGCCTCAGCCTTTCGCCTACCTGCAAGCGCCGAACGCAGCCCTGTACGGACGAATCCTGAACGTGTTCGCAGAAGCCAGGGAGCGGTTCATCGTTCACCTGCGGCCCGAGGACGTCGCCGCGGAGCTGCGGTCCGAGGTGGAGGGGACGCCGGTGCCGGTCGAGGCAGTCGGCGGCGCGCTGGACCAGCTGGTCGACTGGGGCAATCTCCGTACGGACCCCGACACCGGCCGGGTGACCTCGGTCGAGGACTTTCACCGGGCACGCTTCCTGTACCAGCTCACCCGTCACGGCCAGGCCGCGCTGCAAGCGGTCGCGGTCTACGACGAGGCGCTGGGCCAGCGCGGCCAGCTGCAGTCGGTGGCCCTGGCGGACATCGCCGAGCAGTTGGCCGCGCTGCTCGTACTGGCCCAGGAAAAGGACCCTGACCCGGCCAAGGCACATCTCACGCTGCTGGCCCTCGCCGACCGGTTCGGGAGTCTCGCCGACAACGCCCAGGCGTTCATGGCCTCACTGCGCCGCACCATCGACTTCCAGGACGGTGACGAGGGGGCGTTCATCGCGTACAAGGACCGGCTGGTGGAGTACATCGAGCGCTTCATCGCCGACCTGGCCAACCGCGGTGCACAGATCGCCGACTTGCTCACCCAGCTGAACGCGGCAGGGGTGGACCGCTTGCTGCTGGCCGCCGCGCAGCGGGAGGCCGGCGACGCCGTGCCGGACGCGGGAGCGGACGGGCAGGAAGCGGAACGAGCCCGGCTGGCTGCGTCACAGGCCGCGCTAGCTGCGTGGGAGAACCGCTGGCGCGGCCTGACCGACTGGTTCCTCAGCCGGTCCAGCCGGCAACCGTCGCAGGCGAAGCTGCTGCGCGGTGCGGCGGTCAGCGCGATCACCAGCCTGGTCAACACGGTGACCACACTCAACGAACGGCGCGGCGGCCGCTCCGATCGATCGGCCGACTTCCGGGCGCTTGCCCGATTCTTCGCGCAAGCCCCGGATGACGACGCAGCGCACCGGTTGTGGCGGGCGGCCTTCGCCCTCACGCCGGCCCGCCATCTGACGGTGGACGCCGAAACCGAGGCCGCATGGCACGACGCGGAGCTGCCGGGCACCACGCCATGGGCACAGGCTCCGTCCCTGGAGATCAGCCCCAGACTGCGCGAGACGGGTTCGTACGAGCGGCGCGGGCGCCCCACCCGGATTGCCGACCGGTCCGCGGCGCGGCAGGTGCTGGCCGAGCAGGTCGAGCGCGAGGCCGCCCAGACCGCCGCGGCCCGTGCCCGACTCGCTACGGGCGGCCCTGTCCTGCTGTCCGAGCTGGCCAGCCGCGACGGGCTCGACCCGGATGCGTTCCGGCTGTTCCTCGCGGTGCTCGGAGACGCACTGTCCGCAGGGGTGCCGGGTGAGCATGAGTCCTCGGCCATCACTGGCGACGGCACCATGGAGGTTCGCCTGAAGCTGGTGGACCCCGACACGGTGGTCCGGATCCCGACGGCGGACGGTGTGCTCTCCGGCCCTGAGCATGTCATCGAGATCATCGACCTCCTGCCCGAGAGCAGCGCCGGCGGGAGCCAGCCGTCCTCAGTACGTGCGATGACGCCTCCGATCACGGCTGACACCGCGGAAGGGACGAGCCGATGAGCACTGCTCCCGTCGCCGACGCGCAGGAGGAGCGCCGTCGGGCGGCCCGCGCGCTGTTGGACTCACCGCTGCTGACCAGCGGCAGCGAGGAGTTCCGGCTGGTCCGTAAGCACGGGGGCGAGCTGGCGTCCTGGTTCACCCACGAGACCGGCTGGCGGCTGGTGGTCGATGCCGAGACCGCCCGGCTGTACAAGACCCCTGCCCGGTTGGACGACGCGACCAGACCGGCCCGCGCGCCGCGCACCAAGGTGCCGTTCACCCGGCGCCGCTACATTCTGCTGTGCCTGGCGCTGGCGACGCTGGAGCGGGCCGATGGACAGACCACTCTGGGCCGGCTCGCCGAGGGGGTGCTGACCGGGACCGCCGACCCTGTGGTCGCGGAGGCGGGGATTGTTTTCCGCATGGAGCGCCGGGAAGAGCGCTCCGACCTGGTGGCCGTCGTCCGGCTGCTGCTGGAGTGGGGAGTGCTGCACCGGGTCTCCGGCGATGAGGAGGCGTATCTGTCAGAGGCGTCCAACGATGTGCTCTACGACGTGCGCCGGCGTGTCCTGGCTGCGCTGCCGGCTGCCACCCGCGGCCCGTCCACCGTCGAAGCAACGGATCTGGATCCGGACCAGCGGCTCAGCGCACTCACCTCGGAAGTCGCCCCCGACACGGAGGAGTTGCGGCTGCGAGCGCTGCGCCACCGGCTCACTCGCAGACTGTTGGACGACCCTGTCGTGTACTACGCCGAGCTGCCCGAGGACGAGCGGGCCTATCTGGTTTCCCAGCGCTACGCGATCACGCGCAGGATCACCGAACTCACGGGTCTAGTGCCGGAGGCGCGGGCGGAGGGCGTCGCAATGGTGGACCCGGACGACGAGCTCACCGACCTCCGCATGCCCGAACAGGGCACCGACGGGCATGTCACGCTGCTGATCGCCACCCACCTGGCCGAGTCCGAGGGCCCGAGTGACGAAGCGCAACTCGCTGCGCTCATAAAAGAGTTGGCCATACAGCACCGTTCCTACTGGCGTAAGTCCGCCGCCGATCCCGCGGCCGCCGCCGAGCTGGCGGCCCAGGCCCTGGACCGGCTCGCCGCTCTCGGCCTCGTCAGCCGGAACGGCGAGACCGTAACAGCCAAGCCCGCCCTGGTCCGCTACGCCCTGGCCGCACCGACCATCCGAAAGGCCCGCTCCCGCGCATGACCACCGCGCCGCCGACTGCTTCCGCCCCCCTGCCCGAGCCCGCCCGTGGTCGCTGGCAGCCGCTGCGCGCGGGGCTGACCGACATCTTCTACTACGACGCCGAGGAGTTCCGGTTCCACGACGGGCGGCTGCTGTTGCGCGGCAACAACGGCACGGGCAAGTCCAAGGTCCTCGCGCTCACGCTGCCGTTCCTCCTCGACGGCGAACTCGCCGCCCACCGCGTCGAGCCGGACGGCGACCGCGCCAAGCGGATGGAGTGGAACCTGCTGCTGGGCGGCAAACACCCACACGACGAACGCACCGGTTACACCTGGCTGGAATTCGGGCGGATCGGCGAGGACGGCCGGGCTCAGTACCGAACCATCGGCTGCGGGCTGAAGGCGGTCAAGGGGCGAGGCATCGCCAAGCACTGGTTCTTCACCACCACCCTGCGGATGGGTCCCGACCTACCGTTGATGTCCGCCTCCCGGGTCCCCTTCACCCGGGAACGGCTGCTTGAGGCACTCCAGGGCCAGGGACTCGTCCACGACACCGCCGCCGAGTACCGCAGGGCCGTGGACGAACAGCTCTTCGGACTCGGCCAGGAGCGCTACGAGGCTCTGGTCAGTCTGCTCATCCAGCTCCGTCAGCCGCAACTGTCGAAGCGGCCCGACGAGAAGCTGCTGTCCAAGGCGCTCACCGAGTCACTGCCACCGCTTGATCCGGCGTTGATCGGGGAGGTCGCCGAGGCGTTCCGCGGTCTGGACGACGAGCGACACGCGCTGACCGCGCTCACCGAGGCATCCACGGCCGCCGCCGCCTTCCTCACCCACTACCGCCGTTACGCCCAGGTCGCCGCCAAGCGGCAGGCCGCCGTCCTGCGCGTCGCCCACAGCCGGTACGAACACCTTGGCCGCGATCTCGCCGAGGCCGAGACCGAACACGCGGGGGCGGAAGAGCGGTTGGTGACGGCGGAAGCCCGGCTGGAAGAGCTGGAGGACGCCCGAGCGGCGCTGACCGCCACCCGGGACGCGCTGAACCGCAGCCCCGAGATGGACGCCGCCCGCGAGCTGGAACAAGCCGGCAAGACAGCCGAGGCGCTGCGCGCGGTCGCCGATGACCGCGCCTCTGCCGCCCGGACCGCCCAGCGGCTCGCCGACAACTGGCGGCGCCGGGCTGCCGACGCGCAGGCTCGCCGGGATGCCGACCGGTCGACGTTCGCCGAAGCCGACGAAGCGGCCCGACAAGCCGCCGAGGCCGCCGGAATCGATCACCTCCCGGTGGCCACGTCGTTGGACGGCGAGGACGCCCCGTTTCCTGAGTCCCGGAGGACAGGTGAGCGCGCCCTTGAGCGGCGCCGTCAGGCCGTAACCGGTCTGACCCGGCTGCTCACCGAAGCCGAACGAGCCGACGAGCGGGCTCGTACGGCGCAGACGGAAGCCGCCCGCGCGGCCGCGGATGCGGAAGCCGCGCAGGAGCGTGTTGCCGAAGCCGGGCAGACGGTCAGCGAAGAGGCAGCCTGCCTCTTCGCAGCGTGGCGCGCATGGGCCGCGGCAGCGGTCGAACTGCGCCTGACCGACCCCGACCGAGCCACCGCCGCCCTGGAGGCGTGGACGGACACCCTGGACGGCCCCAACCCGGCCGCCGAGGCCGCCGCCGAGTCATACCGCGCGGCGGTCAGCACACTCACCCGGCAGGAAACGGAGCTCGACACCGAGCTCGACGCCGCACGGCATGAACTCGCCGAGGTTGCCGAGGAGGTCACCCGCCTGGAGTCTGGCGGCCATGACACCCCGCCCCTGCCCTACACCCGCGATCCGAGTGCCCGCATCGATCGTCCCGGCGCGCCGCTGTGGAGGGCCGTCGACTTCCACGATGCCGTACCGGAGGCCGATCGGGCCGGGATCGAGGCGGCATTGGAGGCCGCCGGACTGCTCGATGCCTGGATCGCACCTGACGGCACGCTGCTCGACGCCCGCACCCATGACGCACTGCTGCTGCCGGGCTCCGTTGCCGCCCCCGGCCCCGCCTTGGCTGCCGTACTGCGCCCAGCCGTGGACCGGGCAGACCCGCAGGCCGGCGCCCTGAACGACGCCGCCGTGCTTGCCCTCCTGGCCGGAATCGGCCTCGGCGAAAACCCGGAGCACCACACCTGGGTCGCTGCTGACGGGAGCTATCGGATCGGCACCCTCACCGGCCGCTGGGCCAAGTCGGCCGCCCGCTTCATCGGTGAGGGCGCCCGGGAAGCGGCCCGGCGCGCCCGCCTCGCCGAACTGGCCGCCAGGTGCACTTTGCTCGGCGCACTGATCGACCAGTTGGACCAGCGGCGCCGCGCCCTGCGGGAACGGGCCACCACCCTCACCGCAGAACACCGCGCCCAGCCGTCCGACCAGGCGCTGCGCGAGGCGCATGCCCGCGTCGGCCATGAGGCCGAGTCCGCCCGCCGCCTGGCGGAGCGACGGGCGGCGGCTGAGCAGGACGCGGCCACGCGCCGGGAAGAAGCCGAGAAGGCACGCCAGGAGGCCGAGGAGTACGCCTCGGACACCGGGCTGACCGCCACCCGCGAGGCACTGGACCAGATCCGCGACGCGATCTCCGGCTACGCAGCCGCCCTTGCCGCGCTCTTTCCGTCCGCGGCCGCCCGGGCGCGTTCCGCCGCTTTCGCTGCCGAAGCTGCCGCGGAGGCGGAGACGGCAGCAGGTGCACAGGCCGAGGCCGACGAGGCCGCCACCGTCGCCCGCCGAAGTGCCGAAGCCGCCGCCGAGCGCCACCGAGTGCTGGGCGACACTGTCGGGGCGAGCGTGGCGGAGCTCCACCGCCGGCTGGCCGAGACCGACACTGCGATCGCCGCACGGGACGCCGAGGAGAAGGCGACCCAGCGTGCTCGCGATGCCGCCTTGACCGACCGGGCCCGGGCCGAGGGCCGCCGCAGCGAGATCCGTGCCCGGATCGAGGAAGCGACCGGCGAACGCGACCGCACGGTGGCCGCCCTGCGCTCCTTCGCGGCCACCGGCCTGCTCGCCGCCGCGGTGCCCACCATCGCCGTCCCACCGCTGGATGAACCATGGGCCCCGACACCCACCGTCGCGCTGGCCCGCACCATCAACACCGAACTCGCCGAAACGGACGACTCCGACCGCCGCTGGGAGCTGATCCAGCAACGGATCTCCACCGAACACAAGGTGCTCACCGATGCCCTCGGCCGCCACGGCCACTCCGTGGGCATGACCCTGCACGACGGCATCATGATCGTCGACGTGGTATTCCAGGGGCGCACCCACGACGTTCCCGCCCTCGCCGACTCCCTGCGCGAGGAGGTCGACCAGCGCGACCGGCTGCTGTCCGCCAAAGAGCGCGAGCTGCTGGAGAACCACCTGGTCGGCGAGGTCGCCGGAGCCTTGCAGGAACTGATCGCCGCAGCCGAGGAGCAGGTGGCTGCGATGAACCAGGACCTGGCCGCCCGTCCCACGTCGACCGGTATGACCTTGCGTCTGCAGTGGCAACCCGCCAAGGAAGCCCCCGAGGGTCTGGAGGCCGTACGGGCCAGGCTGCTGCGGCAGTCTTCCGACGCCTGGTCGCCGGCCGACCGTGCCCAGGTGGGAGAGTTCCTGCAGGCCAGAATCGCCCAGGACCGCGATGACCACCCCGGGGACTCCTGGGTCGACCAGCTCACCCGCGCTCTGGACTACCGCACCTGGCACGCTTTCACCATTCAGCGGCGGCAGGACGGCCAGTGGAAGCCGGCCACCGGCCCCGCTTCCGGCGGCGAGCGAGTGCTCGCCGCCTCGATCCCGCTGTTCGCCGCGGCCTCCTCGCACTACTCCTCCGGCAGCCCGCACGCCCCACGGCTGATCGCACTGGACGAGGCGTTCGCCGGTGTGGACGACGACTCCCGCGCCAAGTGCCTGGGGCTGCTCGCCTCGTTCGACCTCGACGTGGTGATGACCAGCGAACGCGAGTGGGCCTGCTACCCGACCGTACCCGGCATCGGCATCGCCCAGCTGAGCCGGCGCGAGGGGATCGACGCCGTCCTGGTCACCCCCTGGCGCTGGGACGGCAGCTCCCGCACCCGCCACCAGCGCCCCGCCCCCTACATCCCCATCCCCGCCCAGACGGCCACGGCCGCCGACGAACCCGCGCAGCCGTCTCTCCTGGAGGGCGAGTAACCCGTGCCGGAGACCGACCTGCCACGGCTGCGCCGCCTGCTCGGCACACCCGCAACCGCCTGGCTCCTGGAACGCGTCCGGGACCGGATGGCCACCGGACGCGCACTGGACACCGCCGTCACACTGAAGGCCGCCACAGCCGAACAGCGCCGCGCGCTCGAGCTGCTGCTCGGCCGCCGTCTGCGCTCGGGCGCTTCGCTCACGGTGCCGCTCGCCGAGGTCGACCGCACGCTGCGCACATCGCTGACCTGCCCGGACGGCCTCGCGGCAGCGGTGGTGACGCTGACCGGCCCCGTGACCGACCGACGCGCTCAACACGCCGCCGAGGCCGCCGCCTGGCAGCAGGCACTGGCCGAGTTCGACGTACCGGCGATCACCAGGCAAGCCGACCTGGCCTCCTGGCGAACCGAGCTGGAGACGACCGGTCTCCTCAAACGCCTCTCCGGGAGCGATCCTTCGGCAGCCCGCACACTGGCCGCCGAGGCGGTACGCGTACTCTCCCAGCTCCCGGCAAGCAACAGCATCAGCCTCCCCGTCCTCGCCGCCCGCGCCCTTGGCGACGCTCACGCACTGGACGAGGGCCGCCCGCTGGCCGCGCTCGTCTTCTCCGCTGTCCGTGCGCTTGCCGCTCTGCCCGCGGGGGCGGCGTCCGATGCCGAAGGCCGCCGGGCAGCCTGGGCAGCCGTAGGGGTGGCCTTGGACGAACTCTCCTCGCGCGTACTCGTCCTCGGCCTGCCCGGCTCTCCCCGCAGTATCACCGGCCGCATGCTCGCCGCCGCGCACGAAGGCGGCGAACCCTGCCTGCTGACACTACGTCAGCTCACTAGGGAATCATCCGACCTCGGAGCGGCGGGACGCACCATCCGGGTCTGCGAGAACCCCGCCGTACTCGCCGCCGCCGCTGACGAGCTGGGCCCCGGCTGCTGCCCACCGCTCGTCTGCGTCGAGGGCAACCTGTCCCTCGCCGCACGTGCCCTGCTCACCCAACTCGCCCACTCCGGCGCCCCTATCGCCTACCACGGCGACTTCGACTGGGGCGGCGTCCGCATCGCCGCAGGCGTCCTGCGCCTACCCGGCGCCACACCCTGGCGCTACAACGCCCCCGCCTACCTGACCGCCGTCGGACGCGGCCTCGGCACACCCCTTACCTCCGGCGTCCCGGCCCCCACCCCCTGGGACCCGGCACTCGGCGAGGCCATCGCCGAGCAGGGCATACGAGTCGAGGAGGAGCATCTGCTGGACCAATTGCTCGGGGACCTCAGCTCGGGGTGAAGGTGAGGTTCGGGGAGAACGTGGCTCAGCCGGGCAGCAGTCGAGACCGCAAGGAGCGCCATCGCCCTACAACTGTCCACGCTCCTTCAAGACAGTCAGCCAAATGGTCATGGAGGCGACGAACGCCCCGCCTCCTACCTTGGCAGCGTCGACGGGCCTGTCTCCTCCCCAACTCATCACGATGCCCGTTGCCAGGGCGATGGTGAGGGAACAGAACAGAGCCACCAACAGCCAAGGGGACTGGGCTTTGGAGGGATCCGGTGTGGGTTCCGTACTCAACTTCCCTGTCCCTTCCTCGTTGTCTTGGGCCGCACCACAGACGCCGCCTGCCGCATGACGCACTCAGCGAGTGCCGTCCGCGAACGCTCGACAGCTTGGGCAAAGTCGCGGTGCGCGACGATCTGCTGGTCGTAGGACCTGAGCTGATCTCCGATGCGGCGCTGCTCGTCCCACGTCGGAAGAGGTACCGGGAGCTGGCGAAGCGACGCGACACTGATGGACCCGATTGCCGTGGTGGCCGTTGAGCGGGTCCGGATCCATTCCTCGATGGCCGGCAGGGAAAGAAAAGCCAGCAGGTAGTCCGGCAAGACCTCCCTCGCCGGATCGTCCAACGGACGAATACGGAGCAGATTGCTGCCGAGGATCCAGCCCTCTTGTGGGGCTTCCACCAGCGCTGAAGGGCCGGTTGTTCCCGTCCGCACACACAGGATGTCGCCCGCCGTCACGCGGTACTTTCTCAGCGTCCCCTCGGCGTGCTCGTGCCGCACCATCACCTGGTCCGGCACCACGATTCGGCGGTCCCGCAGATGAGTCGGCTGCACCACAGGCACATTGCCGTCGGTCGAACGGGTGCGCTTGATGAGGGAGGGGGAGGGGCCTGCCTGCACCTCGCAGAGTGCGCCCAGCGGCCGCTCCTCCCAGTGGGTGAGTTCGCGGACACCGGTCAGACCGTGCACAAAGTCCAGCTCGCGCTGCACCTTCGTCATCTGCCGGTCTGCCACGAGCATGACCTGCCGTGCGCTGCGGAGCTTATCCGCGCTGTCCTCAAGCTCCGTTTGCAATTCGTCGGCATCGCGCCCCGCAGACACTGTTTGCGCCACGTAATCGGCCGGGTTGAGTGAATAGTCCCGGTCGCGGACGTCGTCCAACTCGGCCGTCGCGCTAAGGCCAGTGGTTCCAGCATGCGCAACCGAGCGTTCCCGATCGAGCTGCCATGACTCGACGGCCCGCACGACTGCCGATGTGTCGTCCTCGGTGAGCAGCCGTCGGGTGCGCGACTCCATCACCCCCATCTGCCGAGCGTCGACGAACAAGATCTGCCGGCTCCGGCCCGGTGCATGCCTGAGGAGCCACACGGATACGGGGATGGCCGTATCGCGGAACAGCTTCGCGGGCAGCGTGATGATGCACTCCAGTGCTCCGCGCTCCACCAGGTTCCGGCGGATGCCACGCTCCTGCCGGCTGTCCGACGAGAGAGCGTTGTTGGGCATGAGCACGGCCGCGCGGCCACCGGGGTTGAGCTTGCCGAGGACGTCTTGAAGCCAAGCGAAGTGGTCGCTCCCAGGAGGTGGCGGACCGTAGGGCCACTGCTCCGACGCCTTGGTGTGCGGAGCGGATCCGCGCGCGTTGAATGGAGGATTGAGAAGGATCCGGTCTGCGGTCACTGACGGCCGGCCCGGCTCGTTCCACGGCGCCCCGCTGCCGATGTGGAGCCGTGCCCGTACACCGTGCAACATAAGATGCATACCGGCGAGTCGAAGCGTGTCCTCATGCGACCCAGTGCCGCACACGGTCAGTGGAGCAGCAGGACGCCCGGCATCGCGCACCGCCTCGACGGCTGATGTGAGCAACTCGCCGCCGCGCAGATACGGGTCACAAATGGTGAGCTGCTCGTCCTCTTCACGTACCAGCAGCTCTGCCATCATCCGCGTCACAGCACGGGGAGTGAAGAACTCACTGCTCGTCAGACCAGCGTGCTCCTCGTACTGCTCGAGCAGGAGCCGGAAGGCCTCGGGCCCCAGGTCATTGGAGAGGCGGATGACGTGCTGGAGGTCCGCATACGAGCCGGGCCTGAGGCGATCAAGGGAGCGCCCGAGGCCCGGCAGGATTCCCAGGCTGCGCAGAGCGTCATCAGCAGCGTCACCGACGCGCCGGAGAAGCCGTCGGGCCTCCTCCGGGCTTTGACGGGGCGGTGCGGCGCGCAGCAGGCCCGCCCATGCGGCCGGTGCGCATGCCCGCAGGAAAGCAAGGGAGGCAAGAAGGTTTACGTAGTCGGTCTTGACGCCGGCACCCCGGACCCTTTCCGCCAGAGGCCCCATCAGTTCAGCGACGAGCCGCTCGGATTCCTGGGCATTCCGGCTGTGGACGGCAGGCGCGGCGTCTTGGTGTCGCCGTAAACCGGTGGCGTCCAGACGACGACGCGCCCTGTCCCCGTAGCTAGTGCCCCGTGGCTCACGCTCGGCCAGGAACCTGGGCGGGATCACCCGGCGGTCGAGAAACGCGATGACCTGGCTGAGTGGGAAGCATTCCATGCCGCCCGAGTGGATGGCCGGAGGGAAGTCCGGATGGCGCCTCTGCCAGTTGTTAATGGCCGGTCTTTTCACTCCTGCCAGCCGCGCGACGTCAGCACCGGTAAGTAGTGGATCAGTGGTGTTCATGGCCGTCACGGTAGGCGCAGGGCGGATGGTGAAACAAATGCGCAGTGCTCTGCGCGTCGACCCGATGGAGGCAACGTAGACAGCCAGCCGTAACGAGAGCCCGCTGCAAAACTGGCTTTGACCTGCTATTTAGTTGATAGACGGGCCTAAGGTATCGGCAGCACACTGCCGTTTTCTGTTAAGGCATGTTCTTCTGCGTGCGGAGTCAGTGCCTCCGCGCATGGCGCTGCAAGTTGGGCCGGTTCGGCGGTCGACGTGACCGTCCTGGACGTGCAGACGGCGAGTTACCCATCCGGCGCACGCCACACGAGGTGAACTCCACCCGAGGTCGGCTGCGAAGCTCGAAGGCCCGGCTGACAACCGGTCGGGCATCCTGCCCGACGCCCGCCCAGCCCGCACTACCCGGCGCGCTGCCCTAGTAGTGCTTGACCAGGTTGATAGGAGGTCTGGTGTGGTGCGGTGACAGGTGAGGCAGGCGCCGGTCCAGACCGCGAGGAGTAACTCCAGTTAGCCGGCGACTTGGTAGGGGCTCAGGCTGGCGCCGTCTCTTTGGGAAACCGGGTGATGCGCTGGAGGGTGCAGGAGGCGTGCGCGACAGCACTTCTGACCACGCCTTCTGCACCATCGCTGCACCGATGCGCTCCCCTCGCGCTCCCCTGACCTGAGCGGCGCCTGATGCGTCACCTTGAAGCGTTCGTAGAAACCGCAGCTCAGAGCTTGTTTCCTCACCCATGGAGGAGGATCCACCTCGCAGCGTGAAACTCCCGACGTACGTATTCGAGTACGTAGGTCATCAGGAGTACTAGGCCCCGCTTTCCATGGTCCATGGAACGACAAAACCCCAGGTCAGATACCTGACCTGGGGTTTCACCTGGGAGCCGCCTTCGGGATTCGAACCCGAGACCTACGCATTACGAGCAATAGATCGTCCCTGACAACGGGTTCTAATCCGTGCCGCCCGGACGCTGTTTATGCAGGTCAGCGCCGGGCGGCATCACGTCGGCGGTCAGCTCATGATGACCCATCCGGAGGCGTCCGCGCCCGCACCGCGCTCGCTGCGGGCGCCCCTTAACGATGCCTCTGCGCGACCCCCGCGGCGGCGCACAGGCGAAGATGATGACTTGGACACAGTGGCGGGCATCGCTAGATCAACCCTTCCCGGGCGTGATCGCACGCGAGTTGGTACCCATTGACAGTGGCCCGTTGGGCTCGCCGCCGCCGGTCCCTGTAGGACACCACTGGCGGCAGAACGATGCTCACCACGAGCCCCACCCTGGCGAGGTGCCGCGCCCGGCCATTGCCCATAGCCGCCGCGCCCATGACCGCTGCCAAGGCACAGCTTGCTGTGACCGCCGCTGCTACTACTCCAGTGCCGTTACGCACTGCTCCCCCTTGCGCTGTGTTCCTGCCCTCATCTTTATGGGGCGCTGCCGATAGCGACACAGGGCACTGCACCTGGGGGTGCGCAGTAGCCGCGGAGCGGAACGGCAGTGCGAGAGAGTACCAATCCCCCACCCCGCCAGAGCCGACACACTGTTGGGTGTGTCGTCCACACTCGTCACGACCTATGCGTAGTGCCCTGTTCGAGTTCCTTCTGTGCCTGCTGCGCTCGTAGCCCGGCGACGAATGTTACGAACTGCTGGACGAGGCCGGCGTCGTAAATTCCCGCCATGGCTGCCAGTTGCTCCGGTGTGGGTCGCTCTCCATTGGAGGCCCACGAGCCGTTGGGCAGTTCATCCTCGGCGAGGATGCCAGCCTGCACGAGCAACTCACGCAACGGCACCTTAAGTACGGGCGCCATGGCTTCGAGCACGTCGGGGGTAGGGCTGTTCGTCCCGCGCAGCGTCCGTGAGACGACAGGGTGAGAGATGCCCGCATGGCGAGCGAATTCCGCTTGCCCGCCGGCGCGGGGCGTAGAGAGGTCATAGCCCAGTTCGACGAGGCGCGTGCGGAGCCAGGCCGCGAACCTTTGTCGATTCTCGGGGCTTTTCGTTCGTGCTCGTTCGATCCTTCGCATGCACGCAAGATACCCCCGCACCCGTCGATGTAGGCGCAAGGGGCCGCAGCATACGCGCCGCACAGCACTCCGACCACCTCTTTTTCACCGTAAGTGACCTGCACCTTACACCCCGCCTCGAACGTTTACTCGGAACGCGCGGCGGCGCGTTGGCATATGTCATTAACGTACTTGCTCGCACGACCGAACGGGCTTACGTTCTTGCTCGTACGTACGAGCAAGAACGAAAGGAGTGAAGCCATGGACTACGCGCACGCTCGTCTACTTGCAGCCTGGACCGCGGCGGGCGACACCACCGACGCAGCAGTCGCTCGCCGCCTCGGCATCAACCCGGCGACCGCATGGCGCCTGCGCAAGGGCGTGTCTCGCCCCAGTTCGGCGACCCTTGCCCGCATCGAGCGCGCATACGGGATCACCGCAGCTGAGCTGCTGCCCACTGCGGAGACCGGCTGATGAACCAAGGCGCCTATGGCGAGGGCGAATTGCTCGATGTCGTCGCCATCGCCTACGCAGACGACCCGGCAACGGTCGAGCCCTTGCTGATCGACCTTGCCGACGCTGCCGGCCGCGCCGCCTACATGAGCGTCAACCCCCTCGCCACGGACTACGGCCGCCAATGCGCCGCCGCCGCGGCGGACGCAGCCCGCGACGAACTGCTCGCCATTCTCGACCCCCCGCAGAAGGGAGCCACCTGTGCCCGTCGCACCTGAGCGACTTGCCACCCCTACCGGCGTGGTGATCGCCCCGGCGGCACTTGAGCGCGAACAGTGGCTCGACGTGCGCCGCATGGGCGTAGGTGGCTCGGACGTCGCCGCGGTGCTCGGCATGGACCGCCACCGCGGACCGCTTGAGGTCTACCTCGACAAGGTCGGCGAGCTGCCCGACCTGCCGCGCTCGCCCGAACTCGACGAGGCCGCGTTCTGGGGCAACGTCCTCGAACCCGTTGTCGCCGACATCTTCGCGCAGCGCACCGGCATGCGCGTCACCGACGGGCCCGGCACGCTCGCGCACGTCGACCGTCCATGGATGCTGGCCAATCTCGACCGCGTCGTGATCGAGGCCGGCGAGCGGGCGCCGTCCAGCCTGTTGGAGATCAAGACCCGCAGCGCGTTTCAGCTCGACGACTGGCGCGAGGGGGTGCCGGACGGGCCGGCACTCCAGGTGCATTGGTACCTCGCGGTCACCGGATATTCGCACGCGCACGTCGCCGCGCTGCTCGGAGGTAACCGCCTCATCGTGCACCGCGTCGAGCGCGACGAGCAGCTCGTCGAGCACCTCGTCGCCCTGGTCGCCGACTTCTGGCAACACGTACAGGACCGCACACCGCCGGCGGTCGACGGTTCCGCAGCCACTGCCGAGCTGCTCGCCCACCTCTACGAGGTCAAACCGGACGCCGTCACCCTCGCGGACCCCGACGAGGTGCTGCCGCTGCTCGACCAGCTCGCCGAGGTAAAGCAGCGTCAGCAGCAGCTCGCCGACGAGCGCCGCACCATCGAGAACCAGCTCAAGGCCATTGCTGGCACCGCCGAAGTCGTCCGGTGCCGCGACGAGGTCGCGTTCACGTGGAAGCAAAACGGCCCCTTGTCCGTGAAGCGGTTCGCCGCGGCGCACCCCGAGCTCGCAGAAACGTATGTGCACCACGTGCCCACGCTCGATACCGGTCGCCTCGCCGCCGACCACCCCGCTACCTACCGCGCGCATCGTGCGCGCCGCCTCGTCGTGCCCGCCCGGAAGGGGAACCAGTGACCACGGACCTTACGCAGCGCATCGCAAAGAAGGCAGCCGCCGGCAAGCAGGTCGCCAAGCAGCTGGCCGCCGCACAGCAGCCGCTCGCGCAGTTCATAGAAGACATGCGCGGCGAGCTCGCCCGCGCGCTGCCCGAGCACATCAGCCCCGAGCGCGTCGCACGCATCGCGCTTACCGAGCTGCGGCGCGTGCGGCACCTGTCGGAGTGCACCCAAGCCTCTTTCGGCGGTGCGCTGATGACGTGCGCGCAGCTCGGCCTCGAACCCGGCGGCGCCATCGGCGAGGCGTACCTGATCCCCTTCTACAACAAGGAAGCTCGCGCCTACGAGGTGCAGCTGATCATCGGGTATCAGGGCATGATCAAGCTGTTTTGGCAGCACCCGCTCGCCGCTGGCCTTGACGCCCAAGTCGTTTACGAGGGCGACGAGTTCGATTACGCCTACGGGCTCGACCCGGTACTGCGGCACGTCCCCTCCATGACCGCAGACCGCGGAAAGCCAGTTGCGTACTACGCCGTCGCGCGGCTCAAGAACGGTGGCTCGGCGTTCGTCGTGCTCTCCCCCGGAGATGTCGAACGTATCCGGCAGCGTTCCAAGGCGAAGAGCTCGGGTCCGTGGCGCACCGATTACGACGCCATGGCATGCAAGACCACCATTCGGCAGCTGTTCAAGCTGCTGCCGAAGAGCCCCGAGCTTGCGCACGCCGTCGCGCACGACGGAACCGTGCGACGCGATGTGTCCGAGGCCGGCCTCGACGTCGTACCCGACTACGTCGAGGGCGAGCTCGTCGACCAGGACGACGAAGCCACAGAAGCCGAGGGGAGCACCGGGGAGCCCGAACGCGACCAGATGGCCGCCGCAGCGTAGTTGCCTGGCTCGCTCTTTACCTCGCTGTCCGACAGCCCCAGGAGAGTTGATCACGTACCGCTGAGCCGGCCGCGAGTCTCTCTCTTTGCGTTCCAGCTCTTCCGTATCAAGTCGATAGGACAACGCCCGTGAGCTTGGATGCTTCGGATTGGGTGTGGACCCGCTCCGAGTCGTGCGGACTGGCCCGCACGATCCTGCTCGCCATCGCCGACAAGTGCCCCGATGCGAGCTGCACCGCGTACGCCGGTACCGCGATGCTCATGCAGCGCACCCGTGCCGCCCGCTCGTCGGTACGGGCCGCGGTCGACAAGCTGCTCGCCTCGGGTGAGCTGGAAGAGGTCGCCGGCGCCCTGGGGCCGAACCGCGAGACCGTCTATTGCCTGCCGCATGCCGTCGGCCACGTGCGCGAGCAGCCCGACATGCCCGCCTTTGACAGTGCCGGTAACCGGCCCGGTCCGGATTCCGACCCGGGCCGGTATCCGGCCCCCGGGGGACCGGTATCCGGCCCTGGCGGGACCGGTAACCGGCCCGGTGGGGGGCCGGTGACCGGCCCGGGGGAGGGCCGGTATCCGGCCCCGGGGGGAGCGGTAAACGGCCCCCATAACAACAGCAGCTCTCTACTACTAGAAGAGCAGCAGCCGCACGCGCCCGCGCGCACGAGCCGCTCGGCGGTCGTCGACCAGCTGCGCCCCCTCGCCGACGCGCTCGACGCCGCCAGCGTCCCGGTTCGCTGGTCGCTCGGCCTCGGCGAGCAGCGCGACGTCTGGCAGCTCGTCGAACGACACGGCGTCGAGCGCCTCGTCGAGCTCGCCGCACATCGCACCACCCCTGGCGACGCACCCAAGAGCGCCCGCTACTGGCTCAAGGTCTGGCAGGACCTCGACTGCTCCCCTGCCGGCCCGTCAGCCCCCACCGCAACGGGCGGGAACGTCGTTCCGCTCCGCCGCGGAACCCCGCCCAGTCACACCGACAACCTGCTCGCCGGCCTAGCCCTTCTCGAAGGAAAGGAAAACGCCTAATGGACCGCCGCCAAGCTGCCGCGCTGCTGAACTACGCCGCTGCCCTCGACGGGCGCCTCGGCCGCGTGGTCGCCGACCAGCAGCGCGCCGCATACGCCATCGACCGATGGGCCAACGCGCTACCCGACGTGCCCGCCACCACCGCGGACGGCACGTGGGATGCAACGCGCGTCGTCCGCGCGTTTTACGAACAGCGTGGCGGGGACCGGTCCGCGCAGTTCTACGCGATCGAGCCGCACAATCTGCTCGCCGCCTGGGCTACGCACCGCGCCGAACTCATGCACCGCCACACCGACCCCACACCCGACGCGGACCCCGACAACCCCGCCGCGTGGCGAGCCGAGCTGCTCGCCACGCGCACCGCGGTCGCCACGGGACAGACCACACCGAGCACACACCGAGAACTGACCGCCGGCGATCCGCACCCCGACGTCGCCGCGCGTCTGGCCGCGCTCGGCTCGCCGATACCGCCGGCCGTACGGCAGCAGCTCGCCGCCCACCGACCCACACGGGCGCAGCGCGAGGCGACCGTCGCCGCCGGCCGCCCGGATCCGCTCAGCGTGCCGTGCGAATGGTGCGGTGCACAGCCCGAGCAGCCGTGCCGCTCGCGCCGCATCTCACCGAACGGCGCTGCTACGTCCAACAGCCACCGTTCCCCCCATCCCTCGCGCCAAGAGGCCGCAGCGCGAAGGGTCGCCGCATGAGCGCCGCGGAAGCGCCAGCCCCCGCATTGGTGGCCATGCTCGCTGGCCTACTGCATGAGCTGCGCCCGTACGCGTACGACGGCCTGCAACACCCCTTCGCCCCCGCCGCCGCCCGCGATGCCGAACTGCTGCTCGCCGCCCTCGCCGACCAGGGCATGAGCATCACGGTGGACCCCACAACCCACACGCCAGCACACACCCATACCCGCTAACGTTCTTGCTAGAACGAATTTCGTACCCATGAGCACGAAAGGACGTCCCATGGCCGGAGAGACCGTCATCACCGTCACTGGAAATCTCACCGACGACCCCGAGCTGAAATTCACCACCGCCGGCGCTGCCCTCGCCCGCTTCCGGCTCGCCTCAACCCCGCGCACCTTCGACAAGCAGACGAACGAATGGCGCGACGGCGAATCCCTGTTTCTGACCTGCTCCGCATGGCGCGCTCAGGCCGAGAACGTCGCCGAATCCCTCACCCGCGGCACCCGCGTAGTCGTCACCGGACGACTTAGGCAGCGCAGTTACGAGGACCGCGAGGGCATCAAGCGCACCGCCTACGAACTCGACGTCGACGAGGTCGGCCCGAGCCTCAAGAACGCGAGCGCCACCGTCACCAAGAACGGCACCGCACAACAGCCGGCCGCCAACACATGGCAGAGCACCCCACAGCAGCCCCAGCGCACCGACGAGCCGCCGTTCTGATCAGCACCGAGCGACCGGTCGATGCGGCCCCCATGCGCGCGCGAGGCGCGTCCGTCTTCCCTTCGGAGTGATGCCATGACTGCCCCCCGTTTCCGCCACGTCCACGAGACCCGAGCCGAGCACTTCCTGCCTCTGCCCGCATCCCTGCTCGACGTCGCCGAGCTGCTCGCCGCCGCGCGGTCGAAGCTGCACGACACCGGCCGGCAGCTGACCGACGCGACCGTGCGCCAAGACGAGGGCGAGCTCGTCATCTCCTACCCGGTCGACCCCGAGCTCGCCGAGCTCGCCAAGGTGGTGACCCTGCGATGACCCGCACCCGCAACAGCCGGAATGGCCGCGCCGCCGAGCGCGAGCGGGCCCGCACCACCCGCCGCGACACCCTGCTCGTGCTGCTCTCCCGTGCCGAGCGTGGCGTGCTCTCACGCCCCGAGGCCGCACTGCTGCGCACCGCCGTCGAGGCCGAGCTTGCCGCGGGCGACCAGGCCCGGCGCGCCGCCGGCGGGCAGCAGGCCGCGGTGTGCCGAGCGCAGCAGCGCCTCGTCGCCGCCGAGCAGGCGATACGAGAGATCGAGGCCGAGCGCGACGAGCACACCGAGAGGCTCAAGACCGCGGCCGGTCTCGCCGCCGTTCTGTGCGCGGACTTCCCCGGGGAGGCATGGAGCCTCGCTAAGGCACTGCGCGCCCTGTGCGTCGGCGAACTGACGCCGCAGCAGACCCTCGACAGCCTCGCCCACTGACGGGAGCCACACCATGACCAGCCCGCAGACCGCCCGCCATGAGGGCGCCGCCGCGCTGCGCACCGTACGGGCGCAGTGGGGCGAGTTGCTGCTCGCCATCGAGACCCCGCCGGCCGAGCCATGGCCACCGCGGCAGCTCTCACACCTGCTGCGCCCCGCGGCCGGCGACGAGCCGCTCGTCGAGCGCGCCCCGCTGGTGTTGCGCGAACACCCCGCGCCGGCGAACCTCGACGCCCTCGACGCCGGTCTGCATGCCGAACGGGCCCTGTTCGACCTCGCCGACACCCTCGCCGCCGCCGTACAGCGCGCACCGCTCGACGACCCGCGACGGTGGACGTTTCGTAGCCTGAGCGACCCCGGTAGCCGCGCCCACGGGCTGCATTGGGCTGCCGTGTGGGTCGAGGGCCGGCTGCTCGACGAGGACACCGAGCCCGAGCAGCAGCTCGACGGCACGCTCACCGCGGCTCCCTTCCTGCCACTCCCCGAGCACCTGCTGCATGAGGCGCACCGCGTCGCCCGCGCCGTCGAGGGCCGGGTGCTGCGCGCCCTCGGCCTCGACGCCCGCACAGTGCCCGTACCCGAGCGTCCGTGCCCCTGGTGCAAAGGCGAGCTCACGCTGCACACCGACCCCGACGAAGCGCCTCGGGTCACCTGCTCGACCGGACCGAGTTGCACGGCCCCCGTGCCCTATGACGAGCTCGGCCGGCGCGTGTGGGAGTGGCACGCCTTGCCGGCCCTGGTGATTGCGCTCGACGCGGCGCAGCAGCCGACCGAGCGCGCTCGGGCTGCATGACCCCGCCCTCAACTTCCTTGCAAATAGCCTGAGTTATTCAAGATCCAGCTTGTGTTGTGACAACAGTTCTCGCTACAGTGGAGGTGTTCAGCCGGTCCTCACCCGGCAGCAATCAAGCAAGGGAGCAACCCCCATGCATGACGTGTCCTTTTTCCCGGTGCTCGTCACCGGCCACCCGGCCGGAGTCACCCCGCCCCTCTTCGACCCCGCAGCCGTGCGTATCGCACGAGCCGCTGACGTCCGTAAGGGCGACTTGGTGCTCGGCCAGTGCGCCGCACTCGGCACCACCGTCGAGCTCGAACAGGCCGAGTACTTCGACACCCCGTACTACGCGGACCCGTCGATGTACGACCCGACGTGCGGGTGCGGTGTCTGCCGCTGGTCCGGCTACGCACCCGGTCGAGTCGTCCTTACCGACGGCTACCCGTTCGACGTCTGCGACGTCTGGCCGGCCAAGGGGCACGCGGTGATCGTCCCCGCCGCCCGCCTGCACTGAGAGCACTACCGGGGCCCGCACCACGCGGGCCCCGGCCCTACCCCGCCGGTCCTCACCCGGCACCCATCACACAAGGGAGCAACCCCCATGGAAGACAAGAGCCTCGCCGAGCGCGCCAACGTCCGATACGCCACCGCCGGCCGCCGCGGTAGGCGCATCCACTACTCGCCCAGCAACGACGAGACGCTGTGCGGCAAGTTCATCGCCGAGTACCTCAACGTCGAGCACGTCGTCGAGCTGCTCGACAAGAAGGGTTACGACTGGTGCACCACCTGCGGTACTGCCGCCGAGAAGCGCGCCGAGGCTCGCCTCGCCGCTGAAGCCGAGCGCGACGAGCGCCTCGACGCTCTCGCTGCCAGCGTTGCGCAGCAGCACGCCGAGGTCGACGCCCACCTCGCCGAGATTCGCCAGCTTGCTGCCGAGGTCGACGAGGTCGCCGCCGATGTCACCGCATGGGGTGCCGAGGTCGACGCCGTGTGCACGCCCGCCGAGGATGCCACGGACGCCGAGCAGATCGAGGCCGAGCAGCGCCTCGTCGAGGGTGTCGTCGTCGAGCACGCCGGAACCGCCGAGGGCAGCACCCCGAGCAACGCCACACACCCCAACGTCGTTGCCGCCCGCGAGGCCCTCGCCGGTCTGGTCGCCGCCCCCCTGACCGATCACCACGACGTGACCGAGCCGACCGAGGCAGAGCGCGACGTACGCGGGTACATGATCGACCCCCGCGAGGGCCGCCGCGTCGCCCTGTACTGGCTTGAGGGAGGCCGCATCATCCGGCGTGATGACTCGTGGAACGGCCCGTCGCTCGACTGCCTCGCCGACCGAATGACGCGCCGGGGGTGGGCCGTCGAGAAGATGCTGCGTAGCTCGCAATGCGTGTTCGCGCACCGCCCGGTCGAGGACGCCCCGCCGGCCGAGGCGCAGCCGGCCGTGCCCGCCGAGCTGCCCGCCGCCACCAACGTCGACGATACGTGCCTGCACGGGAAGCGCTCGCGGCCGGACGTGAGTGGCGACCCGATTACCTGGTGCGCCCGCAAGCAGTCCACCCAGAGCGCCGGGGTATGGAGCGACGAGGGGTGCGTGCTCGCCGTTGATTGCTGCGTCGAGGCTGCGAACGACTGCGCGCAGTACAACATCGAGGCGGAAGCGTCGGCCGGCGACCCCGAGTTCGAGTGGGCGCTGATGTGCACCGAGCACGAAGAGCAGATGCTCGACACCTGCGAGGAGTGCAACGCCGTGCCGGCCGAGGATCGGTGCAAGGAGTGCGCGGGCAGGGGCTGCCACTGGTGCCACTGGACAGGTGAGCAGCAGCCCGAGCAGGCCGTCGACGAGGCCGAGGCCGTCGAGCAGCCCACGGCCGGGGGGACGTGGCGCGGCGGCTGGATCGCTTCCACTCCCCCGCCGGTCGGCGACGAGCTGTTCGGCCTTGACCAGGGCGAGGGAGAGCAGGGCGCGCTCTTCGAGTGAGATCACGCTGCGCTGCGGCAGTGAGGTGCGCCTCGCTGCCGCGGCGCAGCAACTTGCCTTTCTGAGATGCGAGTTGAGGCCGAGAAGAACCTCTAAACCCTTGTTGTGTTGTCGCAACAGTTCTCGCTACAGTGGAGGTGTTCGGCCGGTCCTCACCCGGCACCACACCCCAAGGGAGCAACCCCCATGGAGATCACCGCCCGCGTGCGCCAGTCCTACCACCCGCACCAGAGCACCGAGCAGGCCGAGCTCGCCCGGCACATCGTGCTCGACGTCCCCCTCGATGGCCGTCTGCGTCGCGAGGCCGGCGACGCGCTGTGCCGCCCCGCCATCGACTTCTACGAGCTGGAGCGCGGCGAGGTCGAGGGCGAGGCGACGTGCACGAAGTGCGTTGAGCGCGCCGCCCGTTACGGCGTCCGCGTCATCACGGCCGCGCCCGCTCAATCCGCCGAGGACGTCGAGCAGGGCGGTGCGGAGCGCACTGAGCAGGCGCCGGCCGTGCACCACTTCGGCAGCACCGGAGAGGCGTACAACGTGACGCAGTGCCGAGACGACATCCTCGACGGCGATGTGCTCGTGATCGAGCGCGAGCAGGTCGTCGGGTTCCTGCGTAGCGCATGGCCGGGCGCCATCACCGCGGCGCACGGCGAGCTGCACACCTTCACCGCCGGCCCCCGCACCATCGACGACGGTCGGTATGCCGCATCGGTCGACCTCGCCGAGCAGATCGCACGGGACCTCGGCGCCCCGTTGGCCATCGAGCAGCAGGGCGTCGAGGCCGAGCTCGACGAGTCGACCGAGACGACGTGGCACGAGGCATGGCTCGCCGACGAGGACGGGCAGCAGCTCACGCTCGACGGCACACGCCCCAACGGACAACAGGGCAACCTGTTCTCCTGACCCATCGCCCGCCCCGCACCGCGGGGCGGGCCCAACCCGTTAGGACCCTCACCAGATGACCAGCAGGGACCAGTCGCAGTACGACGCCGCAGTGCGGCTGCTCGCCGAGCGGCCCTACCTCGCCGACCTCGTCACGCACCTCGACCGCGCGGTGCGGGAGTACGAGAGCAACAGGCCCGAGGCCCGCCCCGTGGCTGTGTCCGCTGGAGACGAGGAAGGCGCGCCCGCGCTATTCGCGCTTGCGCGTGCGCACGCGGACGCAGCGAACCGGGAAGAGCGCGCCGAGGTCGTCGAGGTGCTAGGTGCGAAAATGCCCCTGTCCGAGGCCGGCACGGTGCGGCGCGCGGCAAAGGCAATCGAGGGCGCGTTGCCTGAGATCATCCTCGACGCCAGGATCAACGGACAGAGCGCCTCGGAGATCTCTCGCGAGCTCGGGTTCGCGAACGACTCGCGTGTCTACTCCTACCTACGCAAGCACCCTTGGGAAGCGTCCTACCGCCTCGACCAGTTCCAAGATGGCTCGTGGGTCACCGTCGATTCCGGCACGCGCGAGGTGCTCAAGGACTCCGCCGAGCAGGTTGCCGTCGACGTCGCGCGCGAGCTCGCAGCGGGCGACGCCCGGGTGCGCGTGAGCGTGTGGCGCCTCGGCGACCCTGGCGACTCGGTCGACGTCGACACGGCCCGCTACGTCTTCGAGCGCGACCCGGCCGCATAGCCGCCCACATAAGAGCAGGCCCGTCTCGCTCCTCACAAGCTCGACGGGCCCTAACCACCGCGGGAGCAACCCCCGCAATGGCTGTTCATCACCCTATCGCCTCATGTCCGACCGTCTGGGCGCCCGTGCGTTGAGGGCTGGCGGTCGCCTCGGTCGCCGTGATGACCGATTTCGGGGCTGCGCCTTCGGCCCTCGGGTCGTCGCTCTGTCGTCACAGGGTGAGTCGGCCCGTCGTCCTCCTCGTTCGTCGATTGGCTGCGGCGACGCAGACGATCACGGATTCGCTGAAGAACGCTGATCCACGCCGTACAGAACTGCTCGACATCGTTAGCCAGCTTCGTTCCCATGACCAGTACCAAGCTGATGAGCCCGAACAGGGCCAGTACCCACAGGGTGGGGCCGTCCACTTATGCACCTCTCGAAATGCGGGCGGCAGCCGCCCGCCTCGGCAGGCGTCAGGCGGCAAGCGCGCAAGAATTTGAAGGGACCGGCAAGCACGCCGGCCCTCCAGGCGCACGCGGAACAAGAGGTGACGCGAGTCTGAGCACCCCGCAGGGGGACGACTCATGAGGCACCGCGTGAGAATCGTGGCCGTGGGTTCGAACGCCGAGAAGTTCAGCGAGAAGGGCCACCGCGACATGCCAGAGCCGCTCAACTTCGCCAGAGGCCCGTGTCAGCTGCTCCAGCGACGGAAGGAGACGGTTGCCCCAGACTGCGGCCAGGTTGGGAGAGGTCGCCACGGCCGTGATCGACGGAATGCCTGTGGCCTCTTCGGAGGTCGCCAGGAGACGCAGCCCGAGCTCAACGGCGGACCGGTGGGCTAGGACTTCATCCAGAGCGCTCTTGGTGCGCTTTGCCCACAGCGCTGCTTCCAACCAGAAGCTCACCACCGAGGCTGTCTTGCCGGCCCCGGCGTGGCCCGACCATTTAAGTTCGATCGCCAAGTGCCTGTCGCCATCGACGATGACGTAATCGGGGCCATCGAAGCGATCGTTGCGCGGGGCCATCAGCGCCAACTCCGCGCACGCAACGTCCATCCAGGACGGGGCGGCTGCGTGATTGGGCATGCGGATCAGTTTAGTAACTAGGCGCCTGGCTGAGTTTCATCCGACCGGGTAGCTGGACCCCCACGCCCCGGGTAGCAGCCCCAGCACCACGCCACGAGGGTCTACGACCTCGGCAAACTCCCCAGCGAACAACCTTGCATCGTTACCGTTCCGTGACCTAGAGTTGGAGCCGCTTCCGGCGTGCCCGGAAACACCCCGACAACTCCACATGCCCGAGCGCCCCGCCACGCCCCCCGACGTGGCGGGGCGCTCGTCTCTGCCCGCCGGGAGGTGACCGCCCATGCAGCGCCGCCCGGTCACCGAGGCCGAGCGCGACGAGGTGTGCCGCCGCCACGCCGCCGGCGAGACCCGCAACGAGATCGCCCGTGCTCTGCGCCGTTCCGCCTCGACCGTCTCGCGTATCGCGAGCGACGAGGGGCTGCGGTTCGAGGGCGGCGCCCGGGTAGCTCCGGCCACCGCCGCGCGGCAGCTCGACCTCGCCGAGCAGCGCCGGCAGCTCGTCGCCCGCCTGTACGCGCGCGCTGCCGCGAACCTCGACCGCGTCGAGGCCCCCGAGGGGTACGTGCGCGTTGAGCTGCTGCCCGACGGCCGTACCCGTCGGATCACGACTGACGACCCGCCGGCCCAGGACGAGCGCCACCACTCCCAAGCGATCGGCTCGTACCTCACTTCCGCGGCGCGGCTGGCAGAGATCGACGCCGGCAACTCCGCCGGCGAGGTGCGTTCCATGCTCGGCGACCTGGCCCGCGGACTGCGCGAAGCGTTCGGCGACGACGAGGCCGAGGAGGACACCGGCAGGGGGTGAGCGCGTGCTCGACACCCTTCCCCTGTCCCGCAAGCAGTTGCGCAGCGTCGTGCAAGCAACCGCCCGCATCAACATCTGGCATGGCGCCGTGCGGTCCGGCAAGACGATCGCGAGCCTGCTCGCGTGGCTGCTCGCAGTCGCCGAGGCCCCGCCGTCCGGTCTCATCATCGTTGTGGGCCGATCGCTCCAGACGATCGAGCGCAACGTGTTCGAGCCGCTGCAAGACCCCTCGCTCTTCGGGCCCGTCGCCAAGCAGGTACGCCACACCCGCGGCGCGACGACCGCGACCGTGCTCGGCCGTACGGTCCACCTGATCGGCGCGGCCGACGCGCGCGCCGAGGGCCGGCTGCGCGGCTTGACGGCCTCGCTCGCCTACGTCGACGAGCTGACCTTGCTGCCGGAAGCGTTCTTCGTGCAGCTACTCGCGCGGCTGAGCGTCCCCGGGGCCCGGGTGCTGGCGACCACGAACCCCGACAGTCCCCGGCACTGGGCGAAGGTCGGCTACCTCGACCGCGCACACGAGCTCGACCTGTGCGCGTGGCACTTCCGCCTCGACGACAACCCCAGTCTTTCCGCCGCCTACGTCGCCGCCCTGGCCGCCGAGTACGTCGGTCTGTGGAAACGCCGCATGATCGACGGTGCATGGGTCGTCGCCGAGGGCGCCGTATTCGACATGTACGACGAGCAGCAGCAAGTCGTCGACACCCTGCCCCCGATGCGCCGGCACTGGCTCGGCATCGACTACGGCACCACCAACGCCACCAGCGCCGTACTGCTCGGCCTCGGCACCGACGACCGGCTGTACGCCTGCGCCGAGTGGCGTTGGGACTCACGCACCGCGCACCGGCAGCTCACCGACATGCAGTACAGCGCCCGCATACGGGCCTGGCTCGACGAGCAGGACGTCGTGCCCGAGTGGACGTTCATCGACCCGAGCGCCGCGTCGTTCACGGTGCAGATGTGGAACGACGGACACCCCGGCATCGCGCGTGCCAATAACGACGTGCTTGACGGGATCCGCTCGACGGCGACCGCGCTCGACTCCGGGCTGCTGCTCATTCACCGTTCCTGCTCCGGGCTGCTGGATGAACTGCCCGCGTACGCGTGGGATCCGGCCGCCTCCGAGCGCGGCGAGGACAAGCCGATCAAGCGCGACGATCACAGCGTCGACGCGCTGCGCTACGCCGTGCACTCCGCCGCCCATGAGTGGCGTCACTTGCTACCCGTCCCAACTGCCCAGGGGGTGAGCTGACGTGCCGTTGCCAGAGAACGGGGCCCCGTGGCCGCCGACGCAGTTCGCCGCCGAGTACGCCGAGATGCGGGTCGACGACGCGTGGTACGCCGGCGACCGCAAGCGACTGTCCGAGGTCTACGCCCGCGACCAGCTGCGCCCCGACGGTCGCCGCCGTCTGTGGGGCCGGCGCCCGCCAGCACCGGGACAGGCCGATACACGGCTGCACATCCCGCTCCCCGCCGACATCGCGAACACCTCGGCCTCGCTGCTGTTCTCCGAACCCCCGACGTTCACCGTCGAGGACACCGCCACGCAGACCAGGCTCGACAAGCTCGCCGAGGCCGGCGGTGTGGCAAACACGCTGCTTGAGGCCGCCGAGGTCGCCGCAGCGCTCGGCGGGGTCTTCCTGCGCGTCACGTGGGATGCCAGCCTCGCCGCCCGCCCGCTGCTCACCGTGGTGCATGCCGACAGCGCACTGCCCGAGTTCCGGTTCGGCATCCTGTCGGCCGTGACGTTCTGGCACGAGTTGCCGAGCGACTCGGTGACCGTATGGCGCCACCTTGAGCGGCACGAGCCCGGCCGCATCCTGCACGGCCTCTACCAGGGCGACGCCGACCGCCTCGGCGTGCGCGTGCCCCTGGTCGAGCACCCCACCGTCGCCGGTCTGGTCGACTCCCTCGGCGAGGCCGGCGACACCATCGAGACCGGACTGCCAGACGCGATCACCGCCGCCTACGTGCCCAACATGCGGCCGAACCGAGCGCACCGCGGCAGCCCGCTCGGCCGGTCCGACTTCCAAGGGGGCGCGCACGACCAGTTCGACGCCCTCGACACCACTTGGACCAGTTGGATGCGCGACATTCGCCTCGCCCGCGCCCGGCTGATCGTGCCCGACGGGTACCTGCGATCCAACGGCGCCGGCAGTGGCGCGTCGTTCGACGCCGACCGCGAGATCTGGCAGACACTGAACATTCCGCCGACCGAGACCGGCGCGGCGGGAATCACCCTGTCGCAGTTCGCTATCAGGGTGGCCGAGCACCAACAGACCGCCGAAGCCATCGTGCGGCAGACCGTACACAGCGCCGGCTACTCCGCTCAGTCCTTCGGACTCGGCGACGCCACCGCGGTTACCGCAACCGAGGTTGTCGCCCGAGAGCGACGCAGCATGATCACGCGTGACGTGAAGGGCCGCTACTGGGCGCCGGCCCTCGCCGACATGCTGCACGTGATGCTGCGTCTTGACCGGGCCCTCGGATTCTCGGCGGTGGCCGTCGACGAGCGACCGCACATCCAGTTCGGCGACGCGGTGTCGGAGGACCCACAGACGACCGCGCAAACGCTCGCGCTACTGGCGCAAGCCGAGGCCGCGAGCACCGACACCAAGGTGCGCATCCTGCATCCGGATTGGTCCGACGAGCAGGTGCAGGCCGAGGTCGACCGTATCCGCGAGGAGGCTGGCACGGCCGTGCCCAGCCCCATGGGTGCGTTTCCGATGTAAGAGGAGCGGGCCGCCCACAAGGCGACCCGCTCTCTGGTGACGGGTTGACGGGCCACTTCCAACCGCCCGCCTGGTAACTACTGGCGGAGCATGCATCCACCAGCGAGAAAGAGTCAGACGACGACTAGCGCTAGAAAACCGTCGAGTGACTCGACCTGCTACCTACACAGTTACTCAGTGAGACGCTGGCACACCGTCTCAACCACTTCGATCGAATGCTTCTTCGATACACACGTTTGATCGACCGTGTTGACAGTGTCGATCACGTAATGGCCCACGACCACGAGCTTGAAGGCGAGCATGGCGGCTGCGAACCATCGGCGAGTGCCAGGGGTTGCGCTGGCCCCGCCGCGGCACCCTCGGAACGCGTCACCAACGAACCTCAGTAGCCGCTGCGGGCACCGATCACCGGATGGTGGTGATTTACTCATTTCTGCCTCCTAATAGGTTGTTTTCACACGCTAGATCGCGTGAAGGAACAGCTTCTCAACCTGCTTCTACGAGCTCAAGCGGTTCACTCATAAACGGAGTTGGGAGAGAAGCATCTTGGCCATCCATCCGGGCATGGTCGAACCCTTGGCGGAGCGCACCCGCGACCTGTATGCCGAGGCAGAGGAGCGACTGCTGGGCATCGTCGCTCGCCAGCTCGCCGGCGGTTACGAGGCGCCCGGGTGGGCGCAGCGCAAGCTCGCCGCGATCCAGCCGCTTCGCCGTGCGGCGCAGGCTGTTGTCGACGAGCTCGGCCGCGCCGTGACGCTTGAGGTGTTCGATGTGGTGGCCGAGAGCTACAACCGCGGGCACCGTGCCGCGGTTGACGAGCTCGGCGCGCTGCCAGATGCCGCCCGCCGACTGGTCGACGAGATCACCCCGAATGCACAGGCTGTGGACAGGTTGGCGCACGAGGCCGTTGAGGTGGTTACCGCGACGCACCGCGGCATTCTCCGGGCGATCGTCGACGCGTTCCGCGACGTCGTCGCCCGCGTGACCTCAACGCCCCTGCTCGGTACGGGGACGCGTCGGCAGGCCACGCAGGACGCCATGCGGGATTTCGCCGACCGTGGCATCTCCGGTTTCACCGATCGGGCCGGCCGACGCTGGCAGCTGACGAGCTATGCCGAGATGGCGGTGCGGACGTCGGCGGCGCGCGCCGCGGTCGAGGCGCACACCCGCACTCTGACCGAGGCCGGCCTCGACCTGGTGATCGTCTCGGATGCGCCGCGCGAGTGCCCGCTGTGCCGTCCCTGGGAAGGCAAGTTGCTCGCGATCGACGGGCCCGACGGACGCCGCACGGTCGAGGTCGAGCACGCCGTCGAGGACGGACGCATGCTGCGCGTGGTCGTGCAAGGCACCCTCGACGAGGCGCGTCGCGCCGGTTTCCAGCATCCGAACTGCCGGCACTCGGTCTCGGCGTACATCCCCGGTGTCTCGTCGCTCATTCCGCCGATGCGCTCGGACGGCAAGAGTTACGAGGCAGGGCAGCGGCAGCGCGCCATTGAGCGCAACATCCGCAAGCACAAGAAGCGGGCAGCCGCCGCCGTCACGCCCGAGGCCAAGAAGGCTGCCGAGGCCAAGGTGCGCACGTGGCAGGGCACCATGCGCGAGCACCTCGCCGAACACCCGCAGCTGCGCCGCAACCGCACGCGCGAGCAGCTCGGCGCCGGCAACCTTCCCTCTGCCCGCACCGAGGCGCCGCAGGCCGCGGTCGAGGCCGCGCGGCTGCGTGCCGGCGACGCGGACACCCCGCGCGAGATGGACGAGCAGCAGCTCGCCGACGCGATCGGATCGGGCCTGAACGACGAGCGCGACCTCGACCGTGCCGCGGCCGAGCTCGACCGGCGCGACGAGCAGGCCCTGCTCGACCGCATCCGCCCCGGCGGGCAACTCGTCGACGATCTCACCCCCTACAGCGACGCCGAGCTCGGCCGAGTACTGCGCCACCTCGACGACGACCAGGTGCTGCGCGTCGCCGCCGAGATGGACAGGCGCGACACCGCCGCCCACCTGCCCAAGGTGCGCGCGGACCTGGTGGGGCTCTCCGAGGCCGACCTCGCGCACCGCACACGGATCGCCACTGACGCCGAGGAGTTCGCCGCTCTCGCGGCCGAAGCCGACCGCCGGCAGCTGCTCGCCGCGTTGTTCCCCGGCGGGCAGCTCGCCGGCGAACTCTCTGGATTCCCCGACGAGGTGCTCGGGTGGGCCGTGCTCTACGCCCGCGCGGACGAAGCCGAACGCCTCGCCGCCGAGGTCGACCGCCGACACCCCGTGCAGCTTCCGCCGGCCGCCACCGACCGCGGAACCGCGGGGCAGCTCGACGACGCCGCGGCGATCGACCAGACGCTCGCCCCGCTCCCCTCGCCGGCCGCGTGGGGATGGCTCGCACTCGACGAACCCGACCGGTTCGCCGGCATGAGCGACACCGAGCGATGGATCGCCGAACGCGAGGCCGAACAGCAGGCCGCCCGCGGCGCCTACACTCGCGCGCAGATCCGCGAGATGTACCGGGAGTACGTCTACCGGCAGTGGCTCGCCGCCGAGGACTGGTGCCGCGGCTACCTGCTCAGCAGGCGCGCGCAGCACGAGGGCATCGACCCCGAGTCGCTGTTCTCCGGCCCCGCGCACGTCGCCTACGCACGCGCCTCGGAAGAGCTCAAACGCTATTGGGCCGAGGTCGAGCCGCGGCTGACTCTGGCAGAATTTACGGAGCAGATCAGCGGGCAGCGCAGCGACGAGGCCGAGCGCGCGCGGCAGTCCCGAGGCGACCAGGAACACCGCCAGTAGAGGAGGGGGCACGTGGAAGCGCGAGCGCAGTTGGTACGCGCGATTACCGAAGGTCAGCAGGCTGGCATCGACCGGCAGCCCGTGACCGCATGCCCCTACCCCGCCGGCGATCTGCGCCGCTCAGCTTGGGTACGCGGGTATGCCGCCGGCCGTCGAGCCGCGAGCTAGGCTCGTGGGCTTTGCCGATTCCGCTGCCAAGCCCTGAATGCGCGAACCGATGCTGGCGCCAACGCCCCCATTGGTGAGAATGAGCCGAGACCTTCAGCGAATTCCAACGCCACGTCGATCTCCCGTCCGGGACGGAGCAGCCGAAGGTCTACCCCTTCCAGGGCAGCCACACTGGTCAAGTTCGGCTGTCCGTCGACGAGTAGCGTGTACGTGACCATGTGCCGCTTCTTGAGCAAGCTGGGGCCAATCTTCAGTGTCGTACCGTCCAGCGCCATTCGGGGCGCAGGACTTGTGACGGGCTGATTCTCCGTTTCGAGGACGCCCAAGACCGGCACGCCCATGTCGAAGGTGATTGGCTGCCCGGCGTCATAGCTGCTGCTGGGGATGTCGTGTCGTCCACGGCTCACCATGCGGAACTCGACGATATATGGGTCTTCCAGAACAGCGCCTCTTTGCCGAACCTCCAGCTCGGGGACTCTCCCGGTCTCTTCGGCCAGTAGTCGGGTCGTCCTGTAGATCCCGTACCACAAGCGCCGCTTCGGTGTTCCCACCCGATGCGTGATCACGGCTGCGGCGAACCCCGTCGCGAGCGTCGCGACGCCACCGACAGCGGCCCAGAAGACGTCAGAGGCGTACCACTCTTCCGCAAGAAGCATGGCGCCATCCAAGCAGCGCCGGACCGCACTGCAAACGCCTCAGACACCCCAACCTGCCGCCGCAGCCCCCCTCTTGGCGGGCCTTTCTCATCCCTGTATGAGCCATGGAGGAACGATCCGGTATGCCATCCGAGACCGCCAACACCCCCGCCGCAACAGACTGCAGCGATCAAGGCGAGCCATCCAGCATCGACAGTGCGCGAACCGCGACGACGACGCCCGGCACTACGCCGGATCCAGTCGAAGAGCGGCAGCTCGCCGTGGCTGAGCAGCGCGCGACCGAACAGAGCGAGCGGGCCGAGCAGCTACAGGCCGCGCTCGACGCCGTGCACCAGGCACTCAACCCCGACGGTGGCGAGGGTGGGCAGGACCCCGCGCAGCTCGCTGCCCAGGTCGCCGACCGCGACAAGCAGCTCGCCGACATCGGAGCGCAGCTGCGTACGGCTCAGGTTGAGCTCGCCGCCCACCGCGCCGCCGCCGAACACGGGGCACGCGCCGATCGGTTGCTCAACTCCCGTGCGTTCCTCGACTCGGTCGCCGCCCTCGACCCCAGCGGGCCGAAGTTCGAGCAGCAGCTCGGCGCCGCCATCAAGGGCGCCGTCGATGCCGACCCCGACCTCTACCGCGCCGCGCCGGGCGGCCCGCCCCGCGGCGGCGCGGAGTTCAACGGACCCCCTTCTGCCGACCAGCGGCCGAAGTCGCTGCACGACGCCGTCGCCGCCCGCCTTGCCGGCTGACCGATAGGAGACACCCCACGTGATCACACTCGCCGACGCACACCTCAACGCGCTTGAGGACCTCGATCACCTCGTGATCGATGAGTTCCGCAAGTCGTCGTGGTTGCTGGACAACATGCCGTTTCACGACGCCGTCAACCCGGCCGGTGCTGGAACGACGCTCAGTTACACCTACCTACGCACCATCACCGAGCGCCCCGCCAGCTTCCGGCGGTACAACACCGAATACCAGGACGCCGAGGCCAAGCGTGCCAAGTTCGGCGTAGAGCTCGCCCCGCTGGGCGGCTCCTTCCGCCTCGACCGGGTGCTCGCCAACATCGGGCCGGCCGCGACCGATGAAGTCACGTTCCAGGTGCAGCAGGCCATCAAGAGCGCCCGTGCGTTCTTCTCCGACCAGGTCATCAACGGCATGCGCGTGAAGACCCCCAACGATGAGGAGGGTTTCGACGGTCTCGACTTCGCCCTCGCCGGCAGCTCCACCGAGGTGGGGCTCGGGACCGTCACCGACTGGACCGGGCCGGGTCTGGAGACCTCGGCCGACAAGCACGCCGCGCTCGACCTGCTCGACGCCTTCCTCGCCAAGCTGGACGACCGCCCGTCGGCGATCCTCGGCAACGAGGCCACCATCGCCCGCGTGCGCTCCCTGGCCCGCCGCTCCGGCTACTACACCCGCAGCGAGGACTCGTTCGGCGAGTCGGTCGAGACGTACAACGGCATCCCGTTCATCGACCTCGGTGCGAAGGCCGGCAGCTCTGCCCCCGTGATCCCGGTCGAGTCCCGCATGGTCGCGCCGGAAGGTGCGCCGTCCGGCCCCACCGTGGACGGCCTCTCCGACCTCTACGCGATCCGGCTCGGACTCGATGGGTTCCACGGTGTCTCGACGGCCGGCGGGCAGCTCGTGCGGCAGTGGCTGCCCGACTTCAACACCGCCGGCGCCGTCAAGCGTGGCGAGGTCGAAATGGGCCCCATCGCCGTCGTGCTCAAGGCAACCCGTGCCGCAGCTGTGCTGCGAAACATCAAGGTCAAGTGAGAGGAAACGTTCATGCAGTACCGCATCACCGCCCCGGTTCACGGACACACCGGTGTCATTGCCGGGGTGGCCTTCGCTGAGGGAGTCGCGACGTGCTGCGACCCGGCGCTCGGCGCCATCGAATACTTCCGCCGCCACGGCTACGAGCTCGTGTGCCTGGATATCGAGCCCGAGCCCGACACCGTGATCGGGTTCACCGCCGAGGCGCCCGAGGCGCCGGTCACCCCCAAGGATGCTCCGCCCAAGCCGGCCGGCCGCAACCGCACCGCGGGCAAGCGCGGCGACGAGGAGTAGCCGCATGGGGCGCCTGTTCGCCAGCGTCGAGCAGTACGTCGCACGGTGCGGGCAGCCGGCCCCCGCCGAGGTCGAGGTGCTGCTCGCCCGCGCGTCTGACGACGTCGGCGCCGCGCTGATCACTGCCGTCTACGACCCCACCCTCGACGACGTCGCCGGCCCCCTGGTCGAAGCCGTGTGCGCTCAGGTCGAATACTGGCTCGCCACCGGAAGCGATGGCATCACCACCGGTGAAGCGTGGGACGCCGTGAGCATCGGGCCCGTGTCGCTGTCCGGCCGCAGCGCGCCCGCCGCACCCCCGGTCCTGGTGGCCGGCGTCGAGCTCGCCCCGCGCGCCTACCGCACGCTGCACCTGGCCGGACTGCTGCCCGGGGAGGTGACCGACGCATGGTGACCCGCGTTCCCGGGTGGCTGCTGCGGCACCGCATCACCGTCGAGTGCTACCAGGGCGACAGCGCGTACGGCCCGGCCTACGGCGTGCCCGTGTGCGCACCGGCCCTGGTCGCCGCGATGCGCAAGCAGGTCGCCGACAAGGACGGCCGCGAAACCCTCGCGACCGCACAGATCATCGCCGGCCCCGAGCTGGAGTGCCCGCCCGGTTCCCGCATCACGCTGCCCGACGGGCGCAGGGCAACCGCCATCAGCACCGCACGGCACACGGCTCCCGGGCTGCCCGTGCCCGCCTGTACGGAGGTGATGTGCCAGTGACACAGCGCACCCGCCTGCACTGGCGCGGCGAGCAGGCCCTCGCCGGCACCCAAACCGGCGCCGCCCGCGGGCTACGCCTGGCAGCCGAGCACGTGCTCGCCAAGTCACGCGAGCGCGTACCGATTGAAGAGGGCACCCTCGAACGGTCCGGCGTCGCCACGGTCGACGAGAGCTCGCTTACGGCCACGGTGTCCTACGACACCGTGTACGCGGTGCGGCAGCATGAAGAGCTCGGTTACCGCCACGATGCCGGCCGCACGGCGAAATACCTTGAGGGCCCGCTCAATGAGCAGGCCGCCATCGTCGCGGAGATCATCGCCGCCGCGGTGCGCAGGGCGCTGGATGGCTGAGCCGCTCGACTACCTCGACGCGCTCGCCCGCTACCTGCACGAGCTCGACTTGCTGACCTACGACCCGCACGGCGTGTTCGGCGATTGCTTCGTCGAGGCCATGCCGCCGGCGCCCGACGAGGCCGTGTGCCTGTCCCTGTACGGGGCCGGCGCCACCGATGCCCGCAACGGGTGGGACGAGCGCAGCGTGCAGGTACGCGTGCGCGGCACCGCCGACCCGCGCATTTCCCGCCGGCGCTGCGAGGCGGTCTACAGCGCGCTGCACGGCCTCGCCGGCGTGGCGCTGCCCGGCGACATCTGGCTCGTGCTCGCCGCCGCCGTCGCTGCCCCCGCATCGATGGGTGTCGACGAGGCCGGCCGGCACGAGCACGTCGTGAATCTGCGCCTCGATATCGAGGCTCCCACCCTTCACCGAAATCCGTAGTACCGCAGAAAGGAAGTCCCCGTATGGGCCGACCCATTGATGCCCGCGGCTGGATTTTCGAGGTACGCGACCAGTCGACAACTGTCGAGCGGTGGCTGCCGATTGAGAATCTGACCAAGTGGACGCACAACGCCAGCGAAAATGAAGAGACCGCCGAGACGACGAATTTCGACTCGAAGGGCTGGTTCGAGCAGGACGTCATGCAGCGCGGCGGGCAGATTGAGCTCGAAGGGCAGTATGCCCTTGATCCGCGCACCGGGCGGCAGGTCGCCGGTCAGGCGTATGTCGACCAGTTTTGGGGGCAGCGCCTCGGCATCGATTCCCGCAACGAAATCCGGTACCGCCACGACTCCCAAAACATGTGGGTTGTCTGGGACGCCACGGTGACGCCCGACAAGCAAGAGGGTGAGGTCAACGACAAGACCGGATGGAACGCCACCTTCACGCAGTGCGGACGCCCGCGCTACGAGCCCGTAATCCCGATCCGCATGGACTGTGATGCTGCATGACTGACCACACCCACAACCGCGACCAGGTCGCGGACTTCGACGCGTTCTTCGCTGAGCAGAACGAGGTGCGGTTCGGGGCGACGCTGCGCCTGTACGGACGCGAGTACGTGCTGCCGACCGCGCTGCCGCTGCTGTTCACGCTCCAGATGGAGCGCGTACAGAACTCCAGCGAACCGGACGATATCCGCCGGCTGCTGTCCTCGCTGTTCGGGCCGGCCGCGCTGGATGAGTGGGCTGATCACGGGATGACCGACCGGCAGCTCGGTGTCGTGCTGCTGTGGTCCGCGGCGAATGCCCGCGAGCCCGGGTGCCTTTCGATCGCCGAGGCGGTCGAGCTGTACGACGAGCAGGAAGCAGCGAAGCAGGAAGAGGGCGAGGAGGGAAAAGAGCGGCCGACCCCGAAGACGATCGCCAACGGTTCTGGGCGACAGTCCTAGCGCATTGGGGCGCGGCCGAATCTGACCTCGCCCGCGTATACGGAGTTACCGCCGAGCAGCTCGCCGCCATGAGCACTCGGCGTTTTTTGGTGCTGATCGGGGGTCTTCCTTCCGAGGCCCAATTCCCGCGCATCTGGCAGGGAACGCCGCGCGCTGTGACTGACCCGCGCGAAATCGCCGCGCTTACTGGCATGCCCGCTTAGTCGGCCGCACGGCACAACTTCATATCGACAACTGAATAAGGGGGTGACCCATGGCCCTCACGGTCGGCGAACTCGTCGGGTATATCGACCTCGACGCATCCGGCGCCCGCCGCGGTATCGCGCAGGCCAACCAAGCTATGCAGGGGTTGCAGCGGTCGGCCGACGGCCGGCTGCGGGACATGCGCGGCCGTTTCGTCGCCGCTTCCGCCGCGCTCGGTGCAGCGGTCGGCGACGGCATCGCCAGCGGGGCGAACCAGGCCCGCGCCGGGGGCGACGAGCTCGGCAATGCTCTCGCTGACGGTGTGGGCGACGGGGCCGATCGGGCGCGCGCGAGCGTGGCCGGACTGGGCAACCAGATCGGCAACGAGGTCGGGGGCGGGGCGCAGCGGGCGCGCGCCGCCCTCGGCGCGCTCGGGCCCACCCTTAACGCGCTCAAGCTGTCCACGGTGGCGCTGTCGGGCGGGGCGCTGGCAGCCGGCGGGGCTCTTGCCGCGGTGCCGGCGCTGTTCGCCGCGATCGGCATCAAGGCCGCAGCGTCGTCGCAGCAGGTCAAGGGCGCATTTTCGGGCCTGAAAGACCATGTCACCAGCCAAGTGCAGGGCATGGTCGGGCCGATCAAGCAGCAGCTTGTCGGCATTGCCGGCGACGCTCGGGCGACGTTCGACAAGATCGCCCCGAGCCTGAAGACAGCGTTCGCCGCGGTCGCCCCACAGGTGCGTACCCTGGGGCAGGGCGTGCTCGGCATGGTCGAGAAGCTCGCCCCCGCGCTCGCGCGAATAGCCTCGGCCGCCGCTCCGGTGATGCAGGCGATATCGGGCGGTCTGGTCAAGCTCGGGGCAGGGCTGGCCGGGTTCTTCAACGGGATCGCCAAGGGTGCGGCCGGCGCCGCACAGGGGTTCTCGGGTCTGTTCGCCGGTATCGGGCAGTTGCTGCCCGCGCTGGGGCAGCTGCTCGGGACGCTGGCTCAGGCCGGCGGGCCGGTACTCGGCGCCTTCGCAAAGACGCTCGGGTCGCTGGTGTCCACGCTCGCCGGCGCGCTCGGGCCGGCGCTGGCCAAGCTCGGACCGCCGCTTACCATCCTGATCACCTCCCTGGGCGCCGGGTTGCAGCCTGTCGTCGCCGCCCTGGGGACGGTGCTCTCCGCTGCTGCCGGCGCGGTCGGGGCGCTGGTGAGCGCCGTTGCGCCGCTGCTGCCCATCGTGGGTCGGCTCGTCGCTGCGGTGCTGCCTGCTCTTACGCCGATCTTGACTGCCGTGGGGCAGGTCTTTCGGCAGCTCGCCCCCGTCGTCAAGCAGCTCGCCACCACCTTGGCGACCGCGCTTACGCCGATCCTGGCGCAGCTGCCCGCGATCACGGGGCCCCTGGTGGGGATCCTGACTCGACTGATCTCCGGCGTACTGCCGATCCTTTCCTCACTGATCAAGGCCATTTCCCCGGCACTGGCCAGCCTCGGGCGGACCTTTGCTCAGCTACTGGTCGCCGTAAGCCCGCTGCTAACGGCTTTGGGGCAGTTGGTGAGCAGCATTCTGCGGCCCTTGATGCCGATCCTTACGCCGATCATTGGCCTTATCGGCAGGCTCGCGACGATCTTCGCGAAGGTCTTTGCCGCGCAGATCACCATGGTGGTGATCCCGGTTCTCAAGATCCTCACCAGCCTGCTCAAGGGCGACTTTTCCGGGGCGTGGCGGCAGACAAAGGGCCTGATCTTGGGGTTCGGGTTCTTCCTGCTCGGTCTGTTCAAGAAGCTGGGCGTATGGGCGCAGGCTGGCATCGGTAGGGCCGTCGCCTGGATCAAGTCGCTTCCTGGGCGCGCCGTGGCAGCGGTCGCCCCGCTCGCGGGCCGGCTGTTCACCTCGGCGAGCAACGCTTTCCAGCGCATGAACCTCGCGATCATCGCCAAGGCGAATCAGGCCCTTGCATGGCTGCGGGGGCTGCCCGGTCGCATGGCTGCCGCGCTCGGCAGTCTCGGCTCGCTGCTCGTCGGTAAGGGTCGCGACCTGGTCGCCGGCCTGTGGCGCGGCATCCAAGGCATGGGCGGCTGGATTGCGTCCAAGCTCGCCGGCTGGGCGAAGTCGATGATCCCGGGCCCGATCGCAAAGGCCCTCGGCATCGCCTCACCGAGCCGCGTCATGGCGCGCGATGTCGGGCGCTGGATCCCGGCCGGCGTCGTCGCCGGCATCACCTCCGGACAAGGCGCCGTCCAAAGCGCCATGCGCCGACTCGTACCTGTACCCGCCGCGCCCGCCATGGCCGCGCCCGGCATGGTCGGCGCCCCCTACGGCCGGTCGGCCGGATCCAGCCCCCGCACCAGTTCGGGGGCGCTGTTGCACGTCGAGCACTGGCACGCCGGCACCGCCTCGCCGGATCAGACCGCCGCGGCGCTCGCCTGGAAGATGAAAGCGAGGGGATGACCCCTGATGGACCGCACAACCGTCGACGTCATGCCGACCGCAGCCGGCATGGTCGTCGGCCAACTCCGCTACGGCAACCTTCTGATCGGGGCTGGAACCCCCTACAAGTGGCGCAAGCTGACCGGTTGGGAAGAGCTGCCCGAGGTCGATAACGGCAGTGTTCCGCGCCCGGCTGCGCACGGCGCTTTCTTGGGCCGGCTGCTGTCCCAGACACGCACGATCGGGCTCGACGAGATGATCGTGCGCGCCCCCGTCGAGCAGCTCGGCCTCGCTGTTGAGACCCTGTCCGCGGGTACCGCGCTCGTCGAGGACGAGCAGCCGCTGCTCGTCCACATCGACGAGCGGGGCCCGCTGCTGGCGTGGGCCCGCGCGGTGCGCCGGAGCGTCCCGGTAGAGCTCGGGTACGCGGTCGGCACGGTCGTCGAGGCCAAACTCGAATTCGAGGCCACCGACCCCCGCCGGTACTCCCCGGCGGTGCAGCACGCCGAGCTCGGGCTGCCCGAGCCCTGTCTGCCCTGGCACGCCGACTACGGCCACGGTCCCCGCGGCATTCCGGCCAGCACCGGCGACCACCTCGCATGCAACCTGGGCAGCGCGCCGACGCACCCCGTCGTCGAACTGCACGGCCCCGTCGACACCCCACGATTGACCAACGCAACGACGGGCGCCGTTCTTGAGTACGACGTGATTCTCGACCCCGGGGAAGTGCTCACGGTCGACACGTTCGCCGGCACCGCCACGCTTCCGGACGGCTCCAGCCTGCTGACCGCCGCGAGCGTCGAGTGCTGGCCCGAGCCTGCGTTCACCCTCGCCGGCGGTACCAACTGCCTGGCGTTCCGGGCTGCCCCGGATACGCCGGCCGACCCGCGCGCCGCCGCCGTTCTTCGGTGGCGCTCGGCGCACTGGTGAAAGGGGGCGTCACCGTGAACACCTCCCGTTACCGGGTGCTCGTCTGTGATCTGCGCTCCGACCGGCTGCTCGACGTGCTGCCCCTGCAAGAGGTCACCGTCGAGGACTACATCGGCAAGGCAGGCACGTTGCAGGGCACCGTGCCGATACCCAACGGGGCCATGGCTGACCGTGTGCGCCCGATCCTCATCCCGGCCCGTACGGCGCTGTGGGTTGAGCGCGACCGCGAGATCTGGTGGGGCGGGGTCCTGTGGTCGGTCAACCCCAAGAGTGACGAGCGCGGCCGGATCTCCATCGAGGTCCAGGCCGGCACCTTTGACACCTACCTCGATCACCGGCAGCTGCGCACCACGCACCGCGCCAAGGGGGTGGATCAGCTCGATATCGCCCGCGACCTCGTCGACCAGGCCCAGAACCAGCCCGGCGGCGATATCGGCATCACCTACGACACCGAGCTCTCTGGTGTCCGGCGCGACCGGACGTTCAGCGCGTCGGATCAGCCGAAGATTCGCGAGCTGCTCGACAAGCTCGCCGCGGCCGAGAACGGGTTTGAGTGGCGCATCCGCTGCTACCGCGACCCCATCAGCGGGGCGCGTGTGAAGCTGCTCGACCTCGGATACCCGCGCCTGGTCCGCGGCGGCGACGACGTCGTGCTCACCCACCCCGGGCACATGGTGAGCTATGAATTCCCGGCCGACGGTACGACCGTGGCGAACGTCTGGCAGAGCAGGGGCGCGAGCGACAACCGCAACCAGGCAGCAGCCTCGAAACCGCTGCTTTCCGAGCTGCTCGTCGCCGAGGAAGACCTCGCCGACGGATGGCCGCGCCTCGACGGCAGCAACGACCACCAAAGCATCGACGACCCGCAGGTGCTCGCCGAGCATGCGCGGGCCGAGGCCGCGCTCGCTCGCCGGCCGCAGGTGATTCCCGAGATCACCGTGCACCTCGACGAGCAGATCAGCCCCGACCTGCTCGGCCGCACCGTCCGTATCCGCATCCGAGACGACTGGTTTCCCGAGGGGCTCGACGTCCGGCACCGGGTCGTCGGCATCTCCGTCACGCCGCCCGAGCGCGGCAAGTCCGAATCCGCGAAACTCACTTTGGAGACCCCCTATGGCGACAGTCCGCAATGATCTGCTGGACCGCATCCGAGACCTTGAGCGCCAGGTGCGCGAGATCGCCGGCCGTTCCCAGACCCGGCCCCCGCTCGACCAGATCAAGAACGGCGACGTGAAGATCTCCGAGGGCGGGCAGCTCGTCGTCGTCCCTCCCGACAAGGATTTCTCAACGTTCACCGTCGGTCACTGGCCCGACGGGGCGTTCGGCATGGTCGCGCGCCGCATGGATGGCAGCTTTGCCCTGACCGTCGAGGGCGAGGCCGAAGACCGCGGCACGGTCCGGCTGTGGTCGCGTGACCTCGCTGAGCGCGACCGGATCCTCGTCATGGACGACAAGCACAGCCCGCGCCACCTCGGCCGGCCGTGGTTGCCGCTCCAGCTGCACCCGACCGCCAACCAGCGCACCACCGACACCGCGTGGGGGCACGCGTGGGTCGGCATCTCCCCCGTGCACAACGCCGTCGCCCACCTCCAGCTCACCACCTACGCCGAGGCCGGCGGGCGCGTCCGCGTCCGCATGCGCGTCGGGGGCGGCGAGCCCGAGGTAATCGACGACTGGGAGGTGCCGGCGGGGAAGTGGACCGCGCACACCGTCGAGCGCCCGCTGCACGGCTCGGCGTTCCTCGACGACGTCGCCATACAGGTCGAGCACCTCAGCGCCAAGCGTCGTAAGGCCATCGAGACCCGGCTGCTGTCCGCCTACACCCGCAACACGTTCCGGGCCACCGAGGCACCCGAGCCGGCCGCCGGCCGCGAGGGCGACACCGGCAAGCCCGACCCGACTCTGCCCGTCGAGCACGACGACCAGGGCGACGGGGCCGGCAAGGCCGAGCAGGCCAAGACCAAGAAGTGAGAGGAGACCTCGCCATGACGGACGCAGCCCGCCGCACGGTCCGCACTGTGGTGCAGACCGTGCTCGGCCTCGCCGCCGCGCTCCCCCTGATCATCTCCGCCGCCGGCATCCCCCGCACCGTCGCCGGAATCGCAACCGCCCTCGCCGTCGCGGCCGGCGTCACCCGCGTTATGCAGCTCGACGCCGTGCAGCGGCTCATGCCGCGGTGGCTGCGCAGCGCCGTACCCGACCCGGGCAACGGCGCCGCCGGCGCTCCGAGCACCCCCGCGCCGAGCCGCGCCCCGAACGGGGGCGCCGTGTGACCGAGCCTGGCCCGCACGACGTCGCCCTCGAACTGGAGCGGCTGCGCACCGCCGTCGAGACCGGGTTTGCCCGTATCGACGGCCGCCTCGACCTGCTCGCCCAACGCGACGACCAGACCGACAAGACCCTCGACGACCACGAACAGCGCCTTACCGCCCTCGAACGGGCACGCTGGCCCCTGCCGAGCCTCGCCGTACTCGTCGGCACCGCCGGCTGCGCCCTGTCCGCATGGCAACTCATCCGCTGACACACCGCGCCCCCGCTCCGGCCATGTGCCGAAGCGGGGGCGCTCTTGTCTTACGGCCGTGCGTGGCTGACTACGAGCCCGTGCCCGCTTCGGCAGCAGCACATACGGCCGACGGCCCGGGGAAATCTTCGGGCAGTGCGTCCATAATCAGCTCGTCGGCAGGCTTCCCAAGCCAATAGCCCGACTGCCGGAGCCGCCCGGCCGAGCGGAACCCGGCCTTCTCGTATGCGGCGATGCCCGCCCGGTTCGGTTCGAGGACCTTCAGCCACACCATGCGCAGCGAGCCGAGGTGGAATGCCCAGTCCAGCGTCAGACGAGTGGCCTCGGCTGCATAGCCCTTACCCCGTTCCTCGGGGGCAACGAGCATGATGTACTCCGCTGTTCGCACAGCTTGGTCGACGTACAGCACGGTCATGCCGACCGGCTGCTCATCTTCCAGGCGAACCACCTCGAAGGCGGGGCGCATGCTGTTGCGTGCCTGCCCGTCCCAACCGGCGGCACGGGCTTCCCACGTCTGCGGCATCTGGTTGCCGTAGCCGAGGACTGTGCGCGGATCGTTCTCCCATCGGTGGTAGTTGGGCAGCATGTCCTGCCGTGGCAGGCCAAGGGCGAGTCGGTCGCCGCGCAGAAGAATGTGAGGACCACTCACGGGATGCCTCCTTGTGAGCCCCGGGGAGATGCACCGGGGCCGTCTGGCGTATAGATCGGTGTGAAGAGGAACGTCTCGGCCGGCTCCTCAACCGGCCGCCCTTCTTGGTCAGCTATCCAGGCATGAAGCCGCACCGGATCGGCGGCGACACCGTGCCGCCACTCCGCACGGCGTCCAGTAGCCGCAAGCAGCAGCGCGGCAGCGGCTGACTGCTCAAGGCACGACCACCGCGCAGGGACCATGCTCGACGCCCAGCGGACAGCGCGTACCGCATACACGGCTTGTTCATGCCTAGCGGGTGGAAGGCGTCGACCGCAGCAACTCAGCCGAACGAGGCGCGAAAAACGGCCGGCGGTACGGCCAATCACTCGAACAGCTGAGGTGATGAGCAGTGCTGGTACGGCGGCGAACTTCCATGGTGCGGGCACCGGGGCGTCGTCCGGCAGAACTGCCAGCACCTCCATAGTCCCCCATGATGCGCCTGTGGTGGCGAGCCGTACGGCAGTGTCATCGACAGGCGCATGGGGTGGCCTGGGCCGCAACTCGGTACGGCCGGTCCGGTAGTTGATGCTTATGGAGGAATGATCGGTGAGCACAGTCACTATGTGGGCGTCGGTCACCTGGCACGCTCCGCAATGCCGTGCCACTCGATCGAGGGCGATCGTTCGATCGCTGCAAGCCACATTTCCGCGTTGAGCACAGGGAGCAGCGCCGGCCATGCCGTTTTGGCTCCGAGTGCCGCAGCGTGCAGAGCTGCCCGCAAGGGTGCCGGCTCAACGAGACCGAGCCCGGCAAGTCGGCCGTCGGCGAGGCTGATTACGCGTCGCAGGTTCGCCCGCATCCCGCGGTGGAACTCGCCAACGAACACCCCCTTGGTCTGGCGGTGCCCCACGGCGTAGGGCAGCAATGGGCCGACGGCATCGGCGAGTAGTGGTTTGTACCGGGTGGTGGAACACCGGTACTGCGGCCCTACCGAGAGCACCGCGTCGACGATCCGGCCATCCAGATAGGGATTGTGCAGCTCAATCCCATAGATGTCAGCGAGCTGTTGCTCGGTTCGAGCCGACCGCGCCACATAGTGCGCCTCGCCGAGCAATACGGAGTCCGAGAGACCTTCCGCCTTGTGCGCCCTGGTCAGGTGGTGGGGTATAGCTGCGGAGAGCCACACTGGCCGCGCACCGCCGCCGCCAACCAGGGCATACCTATCGCGACGGGCCGCCGCTTTCAGCAGGCCCCACGGGCTCACTCGGCGAAGCAACGCCCACGATTGCGCGTCGACGATCAGGCGGCCCCAATTGCCGGCGCGGGCGAGGTCGCATAGGTGTGTAGGTGGTGGCAGAAACAGAGTGTCCCCGCCATCTCCGGTCAGGTGGCACAAGACCCCGGCTCGGCCGATGGCCTCTAACTGCGCCGAGAGCCTCGACCAGGTGCTCGACGATGGTGCCGGCTCGTCCGTCGCCGGCAGCATCCTCTCGGCGTTACTCAACGGAAGGTGCCGTTCGTCTAACGGAAACAGCTCATGCCGTAACCGTGGGAGCGCCTTGGCGAGCTCGCGGGCGTAGGTCACATCACCCCCCTCGGCGTTTCCGGCAGGATGGACGGTCATGCCCATCACCGGGCCGTGATGGGTGGCCAGGACGGCGAGGGTGCTGGAGTCCAGCCCTGCAACGTCCGATGAGGTCGGAACACCTTGGACCCGGGTCCGGACCCCTTCGACGAGGGCATCACGCAGTAGGCCGACAGCCTCGCCGTACGGCCGTCGGCGGATCGTCCACCATGACGACACCCGCGCCACGGAGCCGCCAGGCATGGTGAGCTGATGTCCCGCCGGCACCAGATCGACACCGGTCCACGCGCTACTCGCCCCTGTATCCGCCTGCACGTCGAGGAGATAGGCGGCAAGCCATTCCTTGTTGACCTGCGCGTCTGTCAGGCCGGAAAGCGCCCATGAGCTCGAACCCCACACCACACCACCGTCAGGAAGGCGCACCGTATACACCGGGCAGGCGCCGGCCGCGTCGCCGAGCACCTCGACTTGGCCAGAAATACCAGTGCGCACGATGGCGTGAGTCCCTGCCCATGCACCCCCGAACGTGGATAGATCCGGAGCGACCAGCGCACGGGCGAGATCACGCTCATCGGCAGAGCAGGGACCGAACACAGCAAGTCGAGTGCCGCCATCGGCGACCGTGCGCACACGGCCATCTGGCCAAGCTCCCACTGTCCAAAGCGGCGGATCGTCCCAGATCAGCCGCGCTCCCGCCGGAACGACAGGGCGCCCCCCGGGCCCGCACCCTCCGAACCACTTCACTCCACACCTCCCGTTCGCAGCCGGTTACAACGAAGCGGCGGCCCTCCCCTTGGGGAAGGCCGCCGCCGTGTTCATCAGCCGTACTGGTAACGCTTGTCCTCGGTGCTGCTGCCCTGGCCACCCTGCGTGAGGTTGGCCGCGTCGTCGAGGACGATCACCGCCGGCGCGCCGTCGTCCTGCTGCGCCTGGTCGGATGCCCGCTCAGCCTGCATCATGTGCGTTCCTCCTCTCAATCATCTCTGTGGAGCAACGTCGCCCGAGTCGTGCTGTCAGCCCGGGGAAGGGGCGTTGAACCCCCGGGCAGACCCGCCCTCGATGTATGCGGAAGGCGGGCGTCTGGAACCCGCTTCGGTACCGTTACGGTTTGCCGCGAGCCTCGGGGGTCGTGCCCACGGCCTGATGATCGACGCTACCGAAGCGGGGGTTTTGTGGGCCCTGCTGCCGCGGTCTCATGTCCTACCGCCGACGGTTCCTTGTCCGGAACCATCGCGGACGCGAGGACGGGCCGGCTCGAATCAGTCGCAGCCGCAGTGCCGAGTGCCAGGACAGTTAAGAACTGGAGCGCATGCCATAGCGCCTGTCCCGGTTCGAGGCGCTGAGCGCGTATCTGGTGTCGCCTCTTCTTCAACGTGACCGCCCCTTGCCACGTCGTGCCGGGAGACCTGCCGAGCACCGATGGCACCGGCACGGGGGAAACGCCAAACTCACGGGCGGTGGCTTCACGCACGACGGCGGCGCCGGGACTGAGACTGAACCCAAACTCGTGCGAGCCATTGTCCTGGGGTTGACCCGGTACACCTTCATGGTCATCCCCGTCACGACGCACCGCCGAGCTGTAGGTACGTCTTCCAGGCTTCTGTGGACCAGCGACAAGGGTCGCCGTGCCGGTCAACGAACTGCTGGGCCTCGGGCGGCATCGGACGCGGCACAGACGAGTTTGCGACGTACCCCGCACCCGCCCGCGTGCAGCTCCGTACCTTGTTCGCGATCGAACGGCGCGAATTTTGTGCAGTGGACACGGTGACGGTCCTCTCCGTAAGGCTGCGGTGGGGCTGCTCTCATCAAGGCGCGGCAGTCGACAGGAGCAGCCCCGCTGCGTCACTGCGGCCATTCCAGCTCTCCAAAACTGGCCTGAGAGCCAGGGGCGCCGCGGTGGCTGATGTTCAGTGAAGCCCTCCGCGCAGGCTGCTGTAATCCCGCGATGGGGGCCCCACGAGGGGTACACACCATGGGGGTTAGGAGTACGCTCCGTGCGGAATGGGTTACTGACGCACTGTCATCGCCTCGGGGGTGGGATGGAGTACCCGCTGTCACCAGCAGCACTGCCGCGCGCTCTACTCGCCGATACGCGCTTGCACCACGCCCTACAACGCAGGGATTTCGGGGTGGTGTTCGAGCTCGCTCACGAAGCGGCAGGCATCAGCTACAACAAGATCGCCGAAGCATGTGGGCTCAAAGCGGAACGGGTCGGCAAGCTCGCCCGGGGCGACGGAACTGTCACTACGCTTGCCGCCATCGAACGGATTGCAGACGGACTGCGCATTCCGGGGCGACACTTGGGCTTAGCTGCGCGACCCTGGGAGAAGAGCGCCAGTGCCTCCCCTCCCCGCATGGAGCACCAAAATGGAGACGATCCGATGAAGCGCCGCAACCTCCTCCGCGGCGCCCTCGCCGCCGGCCTTACCGGCGCCGGTGCCGCCGCACTCACCGCCGCCCGTCAAGATCTCGACTCGGCTCTGGCCGACCCACCCACCGCGGACCTTTCGTACTGGGAATCCACGGCTGAGCGGTACGGCTACGGATACAACGGCAAAGCCCCTACTGACGTACTGTCCGGGCTTGTCCTCGATTTCGACGACATGAAACCGCTATTCGGGGCCCCGCAATCGGTCAAGTCACGGACACGGTTGTGCCATGTGGCAGGCCAGATGGCGGGCATGACGGCGATCGTCCTCCACGATCTCGGCGATCACCGCGAAGCACATGCGTGGTTCCACACCGCTCGGCGCGCCGCCGGCGAGTCCGGAGACACCGGCCTCCATGCTTGGGCGTTGGCCCGTGAGGCAATGGTGCCGCTGAACTTCGGCGCACCTGCCGTAGCCGCAGACCTGGCCGAACAATCCCGCAGCCTGGCCGGCGGCCAACCATCCGCCGCCGCGGCGCTCGCGTGCGCGGTTGCTGCCCGTGCCCATGCCGCCCATGGCAATCGTGATGCCGCACTGGCCGCCGTCACCGAGGCCGAGCGGCTGATGGACCGCCTTACGCCACAGCAGGCAGCCGACACGTGGTTCGGCTATCCCGAGCAGAAGCACCACGTACACCTAAGCCAGGCGCTCACCATTCTCGGCGAGACGGCACGGGCCTACGCCACCCAGGCCCGCGCCTTGGAACTGTCCCGCAGCCCCAGCCTGATGACGCGCGCCCTAATCTCCATCGACCGGGCTACCTGCCTCGCCCACGATGGAGAGCCCGAAGAGGCGGCCCGCGTCGCTGCGCAGGCATTCGGAGAACTGCCGACCGCCTATCGAACCGGTCTCACCCGTACCCGCGCGCTCACCCTGTACAGGTCCATCCAGACGTCACCGGGCGTAGGACAGCTACGTGACGTCTTGGCTGTGTCTGCCGCCTGAATCGATCCCGGACGGAACACGGCGCACAGCCTGCCTGCCGTGCCGCCCGCTCGCCCGACTGCCCGACTGCCCGACTGCCCGACTGCCCGACTGCCCGAGGCCAACGACGACCTCGAATTCGTCGACAACCTCGGCGAGGTCGCCGGCAACGGGGTCATGCACGGCTGCGGTAACGACGACAACCCGCTTAGCCGCCACCACACCGCGGCCGTCCCCGCCCTCTACACTCCCGCCGTGGCGACCATGAGAATGCATTGGGACGACCTACCGACCGCCACCCGCGCCGCCGTCGCCGCCCATACCGGCCCGATCTACACAGCGACAACCGCCGGAACGGGCCTAAACAGCGAAATCGCCGCCACTCTCGATACACGCGCCGGCCACGTCTTCGTCAAGGGACTGCGCTGCGATCACCCTCGCGTCTGGACACAGCAACGCGAGGCAATCATTAACCCCCACGTCGCCCCCCTCGCCCCCCGCCTGCTGTGGGCTATCGACGACGGCGAGTGGAACCTGCTCGGCTTCGAGCACCTCGACGGCCGCCCCGCCGACTACCGCCCCGGCGCCGACGACCTACCGCTCGTCGCCGAGGCGATCATCAGGCTATCCGCCGTACGCGCCCCCGCCGACGTCGAGCTGAAACACATCGAGCAGCGCCTCGCCGACTACCTCGACCACCCCGACGACAGGGAACTGCTGCTTCCGACACACCAGCACCCCCGGATGCGGAACCGTTCGCATCAAGTCCGAGGTACCGCAGCAGGTCATAGCGCGTCACTCGGTACTGACGCCCCAACCGCAGCACGCGGACCGGGTACACCCCTCGTTTAGCGAGCGCGAACCCTGTCGTACGCCCCAGGCCAAGAGCGCGGTTCGCGACATCAAGCGGGAAGCTCACCGGCAAAGCCAGCAGCTCGTCATGCGTCATCCCCCGGGGCTCCCCCACCCCGTCAGCGGCGCGGATTGTCGACACCGTGCACCTCCTGATCAAAGTAAGTGATCACCGGACACGCTATCGTTTTGCGTTGCTGCGTGCCAGAACATATGGAAGATTGCTCCACCATGAAGCAAGCAGACTGGCCGGAACGGCTCACCGCCACAATCGCGGCCGAGATCTTGAGATACCGGCGTAACCAGAAGATGAGCGCGCAACAGCTCTCCGACCGATGCGCAGAGCTCGGCATGGAGATACCGCGTGCCGTGATCTCCAACCTGGAAAACGGTCGACGTACCTCCATCTCCGTCGCCGAGCTGCTCGTGCTCGCCGCAGCTCTCGACGTACCACCGGCCGCCCTCGCCTTCCCCGTTGGCTACGCCGAGGAGACCGAAGCCCTACCCGGCGCTCACGTGCCCCCATTCGAAGCTGTCCGTTGGTTCGGTGGCGAACCACACTCCGCGCCCCCACAGGCCCCACAGACGGACACCTCGGCCCCACTGCGGCACCTCTCCTGGCGCACGGAAGGCGCCGCCGGCGAGGCCCTCAGCGGCTACCGCCGCGCCGAGCAGATCGCCGAGGACGGACTCAAGTTCGCCGACCGCGCCGACCACATGCGTGCCGACGCCTACGACTTGGAAGAGGAACAGGCACGGGCCGCGCTGGTCCAAGCCGCACAGAAGCAGGACGCCAAGGCCCGCAACGAACACACCAGCCTCATGCAGGTACTCGACACCCTTCACGACCTCGGCGCCACCGTCGAGCCGAACACCCTGCACGTCAGCCTCTTCCGTCAGACCACCCAGGGCAACCAGCCAAGGGACACCCACACAAAGGAATCGGAGTGAAAGGCCAGACGTTCCGTCGCTGCTACTGCCGCGACCCCCAGACCGGCAAGGAACTCTCCACCTCTTGCCCGAAGTTGAAGAACAAGAACCACGGCGTATGGCTCATACGGCAGGAACTGCCCCCGCGGCAGGACGGCACACGCCGCTCGTTCCGCCGCCACGGCTACGACACCAAGACCGAGGCGCAGGCAGACCTCGACAAGGTCCGCGCCCTGCTCGGCATCCCCAGCAAGGACGACACCGAGGGGCGCCAGCGCATCGGCGACCTTCTCGAAACGGTCTCGTCCACCAAGGAAAACATCCCAAGCTACGAAGACACCAAGCGACGGTTCGTCACTGGGGAGACACTCAACTCACACACGACAGTCGGCGAGTGGCTCGAATCCTGGCTCGGCGGTAAGAAGGCACTTCGCACGAGCGGAAAGACCCGGTACGACGTCGACATTCGATGCCACCTGGTCCCCCGTATCGGGCACGTGCGCCTCGACCGACTCACGGTGCCACACCTCGACGTCATGTTCGAAGGCATCGACGAGACCAACGAGGAGATCCTCGACGCGAACAGCATGCGCCACGCGGCACTCGACGACTTGAAGCTCATTCCCTGGAAAGGCACCGAAAACCGCGCCCGGCGCAAGGCGTTGAAAGAAGCCATCGATGCCATGCCGCCCTTCCGGCGGGTTACCGGCCCCGCGACACAGCAACACATCCGGGCGACGCTACGTTCGGCCCTGAACACCGCCATCGCTCGCGGAATGATCACGTTCAACGCCGCGTCGTTCGTCGAGCTCGCGCCCGCCAAACGGCCAAAGGCTCGGGTCTGGGAAGACCATCTCGTCGAGGAATGGCTGCGCACCGGCGTGAAGCCGAGCCCGGTCATGGTCTGGACTCCCGAACAGGCCGGCGAGTGGCTCGACTTCCTCGCCGAGCGCCGCGAGCGCCTGTACGGGCTCTACCACCTGATCACCTTCCGCGGTCTGCGCCGCGGTGAGTCGTGCGGACTCCGCCGGTACGACCGGAACCGCAAGCGGAGCACACTCACCATCGCAACGCAGCTCGTGCAGGACGGTTGGAATGTCGTCGAGAACGCGCCGAAGACCGACAGCGGCGAGCGCGAGATCACACTCGACGGGTACACCGAGCAGGTTCTCGACGAGCACGAGGCGAGGCAGGACGCTGAGCGGGCCGAGTGGGGCGAGGCATGGGTCGACTCGGGCCGCATGTTCACGATGGAGGACGGATCGCCCATTCACCCCGGCTGGCTGTCGGATCACTTCGAGCGGCTCGTCGAGATCTCCGGTCTGCCGCCGATCCGGCTGCACGATCTGCGGCACGTCGCTGCCTCGCTCATGCTCGCCGCCGGCGTCGACGTCAAGATTGTCTCTGACACGCTCGGCCACAGTGACACCCGGATTACACGGGACATCTATCAGTCGGTCATGCCGAAGGCTGCGCGCGAGGCTGCCGAGGCAACTGCCGCCATGGTTCCACGCGGCACCGCCCGCAGCGCCAAGCAAGCGCCGGCCGAGGCGACTGCCGATACCCGAGTCGAGGCGGCCGCGCAGACCGCCCTCGAACGCCTCGTCGCGCAGATCGCCGAGGCTGCCGCGCACGACGGGCGGGCAGTTGAAGACATCGCGCAGCAGGCCCTCGAACAGCTCGCCCAGCAGGCGGGAGAGGCAACTTCCGAGGCCGCCGCGCTCGCATCGCGCTCGCAGGAGGGAGCGAAGATCATCGCGTTTCCGTCCCGCCGAGCTCAGGACAAAGAAAAGCCCAGGTCAGACGATGTCCAACCTGGGCTTTCGCTGAGCCGCCTTCGGGATTCGAACCCGAGACCTACGCATTACGAGTGCGTTGCTCTGGCCAACTGAGCTAAGGCGGCGTGGTGCGCGGCCCAGTCTACACACCACTGAGGGGTGGTCCGTAACCGATTGCGGGGCTGGTCAGAGGTGGGCGGGGAGGGGTGTGGGGCGGGATGTGGGGAGGGGTGTGGGGTGGGTCACGTGACGGGTCGGGTGGGGTCAGGTGCAGTGCTTGTTCTTGGGCGGGGTGGTGCCGGTCAGGAGGTAGGTGTTGATCGCGTTGTCGATGCACTTGCTGCCGCGGCCGTAGGCGGTGTGGCCGTCGCCCTCGTAGGTGAGGAGGGTGGCGCCGGAGAGCTGGGCGGCGAGGGCCTGGGCCCAGGTGTACGGGGTGGCCGGGTCGCGGGTGGTGCCGACCACGACGATCGGGGCGGCGCCCTTGGCCGGGATGCGGTGGGCCGTGCCGGTGGGCTTCACCGGCCAGTACGCGCAGTTCAGCGAGGCCCAGGCGAAGCTCTCGCCGAAGACCGGGGAGGCCTTGCGGAAGGCGGGGAGGGCGGCACGGACCTGGTCGGGGCCGGTGAAGGGGGGCGCCAGGTCGAGGCAGTTGACGGCGGGGTTCGCGTACATCTGGTTGGCGTACTTGCCGCTGGGGTCACGCTCGTAATAGCTGTCCGAGAGGGTGAGCAGCCCGCGGCCGTTGCCCGCCTCGGCCTGGGCGAGGTATTCGCGCAGGACGGGCCAGGCGCGCTGGTCGTACATCGCGGCGATGACGCCCGTGGTGGCCAGGGATTCGGTGAGCTTGCGGGCCTCGCCGGTCGCCGCCGGGTGGGCGTCGAGCTTCTTGAACAGGGCGGCGAGCCGCTTCCCGGCGTCGGCGGTGTTCTTGTGGCCGAGCGGGCACTCCTTCTGCTTGATGCAGTCCGCGGCGAACGCGGTGAAGGCGGTGTTGAAGCCCTTGGTCTGGTCGAGGTTGATCGTGCGGGAGCCCAACGCCGGGTTCATGGCCCCGTCCAGGACGATGCGGCCGGTGCGGGAGGGGTAGAGCCCGGCGTAGGTGGCGCCGAGGAAGGTGCCGTAGGAGGCGCCGACGTAGGTCAGCTTCTTGTCGCCCAGGACGGCGCGCAGGATGTCCATGTCGCGGGCCGCCTCGATCGTGGAGACGTGCCGGAGCACCTTGCCGGAGCGGGCCTGGCAGCCCTTGGCGAAGTCGCGGTACGCGGTGACGAGCTTGTTGACCTCGGCCGGGGAGTCCGGGGTCTGGTCGGTCTGGGTGTAGCGGTCCATCTGCGGGTTGGTGAGGCACTCGACCGGTTCGCTGCGGGCCACGCCGCGCGGGTCCATCGCCACCATGTCGTAGCGGGCGCGGACCGACGCGGGCTGTGGTGCGTACTGCTGGAGGTAGTCGATCGCCGAACCGCCGGGGCCGCCCGGGTTGACCATGAGGGAGCCGAGCCGGCTGCCGGAGCCGGTGGCCTTCTTACGGGCCACCGCGAGCTTCAGGTCGGTGGCCGCGGAGGGGTGCGCGTAGTCCAGGGGCGCCTTCATCGTCGCGCACTCGAAGCCGGCGACCCCGCAGGGATGCCAGGTCAGCTTCTGGTCGTAGTACGGGCGGAGGTCGGCAGGGATCGCGGCCGGCAGGGGCCGGAGGGTGGCGTCGTCGGTGGGCCGCTGGGCGCCGGCCTCCGTCGTACGGCCCGAGGACGCCTGGGCATCGGGGGACGAACTGCCCGAGGAGCAGCCGGAGATCAGCAGAGCGGTGACCGCCACGACGACGGCGGAGGTGCGGAGCAGACGGCTGGTGGCCATGGACGGTCCCTTGGTCGCGGTCCCTGGAAGCTGGAGCCTGGGTCTGGTGCCGGGAGAGCGGGAGAGCTGGGGTCGGGGGGCTGGGTACCTCGTGGTGGTGGTGCTTCGGTGGAGTTGGTGAGGTTGGTGGGGTTGGTGGGGCTCTGGTGACGTTGCCGGGGCTGTGGGCTGTGGGCTGTTGGCTGTGGCTGGTTTACGGAGGGGGACGGCCGGGCCGGGGGTCAGCCGGCTCGGAGGGCGGCGGTCATGGCCTCGACCGCCAGGAGGGGGGCGACGTTCCGGTCGAGGGCCTCGCGGCAGGCGATCACCGCTTCTATCCGGCGGAGGGTGCGCTGGGGGGTGGAACCGGCGGCGATGCGCTGCAGGCTGTCGCGCACCTCGTCGTTGGCGAGCGGGACCGAGGCGCCCATCTGGAGGGCGAGGACATCGCGGTAGAAGCCGGTGAGGTCGACCAGGGCCAGGTCGAGGCTGTCGCGCTGGGTGCGGGTCGCGCGGCGCTTCTGCTTGTCCTGGAGCTCCTTCATGGCGCCGGCGGTGCCCCGGGGCAGCCGGCCGCCCGTACCGGCGGCGGCGCCGAGCGCGGCGCGCAGGTCCTCGGTCTCCTTGGCGTCGACATCCTCGGCGACCTGCTTGGCGTCCTCCCCGGCGGCGTCGATCAGCTCCTGGGCGGCCTTGAGGCAGCCGCCGATGTCGTCGATGCGGAGTGGGAGCTTCAGGACGGCGGCGCGGCGGGCGCGGGCGCGCTCGTCGGTGGCCAGGCGGCGGGCCCGGCCGATGTGCCCCTGGGTGGCGCGGGCGGCGCGGTCGGCGGCCTCCGGGTCGATGCCGTCCCGGCGGACGAGGACGTCGGCGACCGCGGCGACCGGCGGGGTCCGCAGGGAGAGGTGACGGCAGCGGGAGCGGATGGTGGGGAGGACGTCCTCGATGGAGGGCGCGCAGAGCAGCCAGACCGTACGGGGCGCGGGCTCCTCGACGGCCTTGAGGAGGACGTTGCCGGCGCCTTCGGTGAGGCGGTCGGCGTCCTCCAGGACGATCACCTGCCAGCGGCCGCCGGCCGGGGAGAGCGAGGACCGGCGGACCAGGTCGCGGGTCTCCTTCACGCCGATGGACAGCAGGTCCGTACGGACGATCTCGACGTCGGCGTGGGTGCCGACCAGGCTGGTGTGGCAGCCGTCGCAGAAGCCGCAGCCGGGGGCGCCTCCGAGGGCGCGGTCGGGGCTGACGCACTGCAGGGCGGCGGCGAAGGCGCGGGCGGCGGTGGCCCGGCCGGAGCCGGGCGGGCCGGTGAACAGCCAGGCGTGGGTCATCTGGGAGGCCCCGCCCCGCTCCCCCGAAGGCGTCCCGGCCCGGCCCTCCGCCTCACCGGTCCGGCCCTCCGCTTCGGCGGTGACGAGGGCGTCCGCGTCCCGCGCGGCGGCGGCCAGCTGAGCCGTCACCCGCTCCTGGCCGACCACGTCGTCCCACACCGCCATCGCTGTCGCCGTTCCTCTCCCGGAATCTGCTGTCTTCGGCCGCGGTCGCCGCAGCGGCCGGGATCGCCGTCCGCGCGTCGCCCGCGACGGGACCCATTGTGGTGCAACCCACTGACAAACGAATCCGGAAGCCGGTGCCGGCGGCAGCCTGACGGGGCCCGCGCGCCCCGGCGGAAGGCCCGCCCGGGACCTTCACGACGCCCGCAAAAGGGCCGTGGCCGCAGTGTTTCCACCGCGGCCACGGCCCTTCCCCGCAACGGCTTACGCAACGGCTTCCGCCAGGCTCCCGGCCCGGCCATGACCCGTCGGACAGGCCCTAACGGCGCCGGCCCCGGCCCCCGCGACGGCCGTCGTCGTCCGCGCCGTCGTCCGCGTTCTCGTCCTCACGCGGCCCGAGCAATTCGTCGGCGAGCGTCGGCAGATCGTCCAGCGGGGTCTCCTCCGCCCATTCGGGTCGCCGGCGGGTGCGCGGCGGGGTCTCTGCCGGCTGGCCCGTCGACGGGTCGATCTGCGGGAGTTCGCGGGTGCGCTCGACGCCGGACTCGGCGGTGGAGGCACCGTTCGGGGTCTCCTTGCGGAACATCCACGACGGGACCCGCTCGGTGGGGTCCTCGCCCCGGGCGTCCCGCGCCTGCCCGTCGTTCCGCTGCTCCTGGGTGTCCTGGTGCCAGCCGCTCCGCTGCTGCTCCTGACGGGTGCCCTGGTGCCAGCTGTCCTGGCCCCCCGGCCAGGTGTCCTGACCACCCTGGCGGGTGTCCCGTACGGGCGGCAGGACGGCCGTCTGCTCGGCGTCCGTGCCTGCGTCGTGGCCTGCACCGGGGTCCGCATCGCGGCCGGCGTCCCGGAACGGCGGCAGCACCGCCGTCTCGTCCACCGCGCCGGGCGCGTCGCCGCCCCGCGTCTCGGGCCGCGGCAGCGACTCCGTCCGCTCGTGCGGCGCGACACCCGCCGAACCGGAACCGGACGCCCCCGAACCGGACGGCCCCGAGGCGGAAGCCCCTGACGTCCCCGGCCCGGACGAGGAGCCGTCGCCGCGCTCCTCCCCCAGCCGCTTCCGCAGGTCCGCCACCGGTGTCTCCTTGGTGGGCGCCTCCGCCGACTCGGTGGCCGCGGCCGCCTCGGCCGCCGCCTTCGCCTCCGCCGCGGCCGCCGCCTCCGCGGCCGCGATCCGGGCCTGCTCGGCGCGGAGCAGGGCTTCCTCCGCCTTGCGCTGCTTCTCCAGGCGGCGCTCCTCGGCCTCCTGGCGCAGCCGGGCCTGCTCCTCGTGCTGCTTGCGCAGCCGCTCCTGCTCGGCCTGGCGGGCCCGCTCCTCGGCCTCCCGGCGCTGCCGCTCGGCCTCGGCCGCCTGGCGGGCCTCCTCGGCACGCTGCCGGGCCTCCGCCGCCTGGCGGGCGGCCTCCAGCGCCTTGGCCTGCTCGGCCTCCTGGCGCTTGCGCTCCTCTTCCTCGGCGCGCAGCTTGGCGAGCTGCTCCTGGCGCTCCCGCTCCAGGCGCGCCTCCTCGGCCTTGCGCGCGGCCTCCTCCTCGGCCCGGCGGCGGGCCTCTTCCTCGGCCGCCTTACGGGCCTCCTCCTGCGCCTTGGTCTCGGCCTCGGACAGCGGGAGCACCTGGTCGAGGCGGTGCCGTACGACGGTGGTGACGGCCTCGGGGTCCTGACCGGCGTCGACGACCAGATAGCGCGCGGGGTCGGCGGCGGCCAGGGTGAGGAAGCCGGCCCGGACCCGCTGGTGGAACTCGGCGGGCTCGGACTCCAGCCGGTCGGGGGCCTCGGTGAAGCGCTCCCGGGCGGTCTCCGGGGAGATGTCGAGCAGGACGGTCAGGTGCGGGACGAGGCCGTCCGTTGCCCAGCGGTTGATCCGCGCGATCTCCGTGGGGGCGAGGTTCCGTCCGGCGCCCTGATAGGCGACCGAGGAGTCGATGTACCGGTCGGAGATGACGACCGCGCCGCGCTCCAGGGCGGGCCGGATGACGCTGTCGACGTGCTCGGCGCGGTCGGCGGCGAACATCAGCGCCTCCGCCCGGTCGGACAGCCCGGTCGTCGCGACGTCCAGGATGATCGAGCGCAGTCGCTTGCCGATGGCGGTGGCGCCCGGTTCGCGGGTCACCACGACCTCGTGGCCCTTGTTGCGGATCCACTCCGCGAGCGCCTCTACCTGGGTGGACTTGCCGGCCCCGTCGCCGCCTTCGAGGGCGATGAAGAAGCCGGTGGGCGCGGGCGCCTGCGCCGGGTCGCCGCCGCGCAGCGCCTCGCGCAGGTCGCGGCGCAGCGGGACGCCGTGCCGGTCGTCGACCTTGCCGAGGACCCAGGCGGCGACCGGCAGCAGCAGCGCGCCGGTGAGCATCAGGGTGTAGGCGGCGCCCCCGTAGGCGAAGTCGAAGGTGTCGTTGCCCAGGTGGTGCGGGCCGATGAGGGCGGCGAGCAGCGGCGCCACGATGGCGGCCAGCGCGATCGCGAGCCGTACGACGGCGTGCAGGTGCTCGGTCGTACGGGCGGCGCGGAACTCCTCGGCCTCCTGTTCCAGCAGGACGTGCCCCGTATTGGCGGCGATGCCGGCGCCGACACCGGCCAGCAGGGCGAGGACGAGGACGGTGGTCATGTCCGGGACCAGGCCCATGGCCAGCAGGGCGACGCCGGTGGCGGCCACCGCGAGGGCGAGCAGCCGGCGCCGGGAGAGCCCGGGCAGCACCCGGTGGGCGCCGCGGATGCCGGCGGCCGTACCGCCGGTGAGGACGAGTACCAGGAGGGCGAAGGAGGCCGGTCCGCCCGCGAGGTCGTAGGCGTGCAGCACGGCCAGCGAGACGGCCGCGGCGATCCCGGCGGCGACCGCCGCACATGCCGTGACCAGCAGCGGGATGGCGCCCGTACGGCCCTTGGCGGCGCCGGCCGGCTCGCCCTGCGCGGACTTCGCGGCCTTCGGGCGGCGCAGCCCCTCCAGAGGGGAGCGCGGCCGCGGCGTCTGCCCACCGGGGAGCTCGATGAAGTAGAGGATCGACACGGAGGCGGCGAACAGTCCGGCCGCCACATAGGAGGCGAGCGCCACCTGGTGGAGGTGGAACCAGTCGATGCCGGTGCCCAGGAGCTTGCTGATGAGGGTGACGACCACCAGGGCGGCGGCCGCGATCGGCAGCGAGACGAAGGTGGTGCGCAGCGAGAGGCGGCGCAGGGCGTCCAGGTTGTCCGGCAGCGGCCGGACCGCGGCGCCTTCGGGGGGCGGCGCGGGCAGCAGGCCGGGCGCCGCGCTCTCCCTGGCGACGGTCCAGAAGCGCTCCGCGACACCGGTGACGAAGACGGTGACCAGCACCCAGGCCAGGGCGTTGCCGGGCATCCAGTCGATCCAGAGGGGGGCGATGACCAGCAGCGCGAGCCGCACCACGTCCGCGCCGATCATCGTCCAGCGGCGGTCCAGCGGCCCGGAGGGCGCCGTCAGCGCGGACAACGGGCCCAGGAGGACGGCCCCGAAGAGGAGCGTCGCCAGCATCCGGGCGCCGAAGACCGCGGTCACGGCGAGGGCGGCACCGCGATAGCCGCCGCCGAAGACGGCCTCACCGCCCAGCGGCACATACAGCGCCGCCTGCAGGGCGAGCACCACCAGGACAAGCATGGACAGGGCATCGCCGATGCCCCCGACGAACTGGGCGCTCCACAGTCGCTTCAGTGGGGGGAAGCGGAGCAGGGCTCGCACGGCGCGCTCGCGGGAATCCGCCGCTAGGGCGCCTGAAGTGGGGGTCACGACCGTTGGCTGCTCGGCACGCGTCATCCCGCCAGCCTATCGGGAGGGCGCGGACCGCCGGGCGCCCACCCGAACAAAGGGGCGGGCACGACGGAACGCGTCCGTCGTGCCCGCCCGCACACCATGCCTCACCAGCGGCGCAGGGCCTTCGCCCCGGCCCGGCCCTGGCCTCAGTCCTCCGCCGAAGCCGCCGTCTTCTTGGCCGCCGCGGTCTTCGCGGTGGCCTTCTTGGCGGTCGTCTTCTTCGCGGTGGTCTTCTTGGCCGCGGTCTTCTTCGCCGTCGTCGTCTTCTTGGCGGCCGTCTTCTTCGCCGGCGCCTTCTTGGCCGTCTTCTTCTTCGCCGGCCCCTTGGCGCGCTTCTCCGCCAGCAGCTCGTAACCGCGCTCGGGAGTGATCGTCTCGACGTCGTCGTCCCGCCGCAGCGTCGCGTTGGTCTCACCGTCGGTCACATACGCACCGAACCGGCCGTCCTTGACCACCACCGGCTTGCCGCTGACCGGGTCCGTGCCCAGCTCCTTCAGCGGCGGCTTGGCGGCGGCCCGCCCGCGCTGCTTGGGCTGGGCGTAGATCGCCAGCGCCTCGTCGAGGGTGATGCTGAAGAGCTGCTCCTCGTTCTCCAGGGAGCGCGAGTCCGTGCCCTTCTTCAGGTACGGGCCGTAGCGGCCGTTCTGCGCGGTGATCTCCACGCCCTCGGGGTCCTTGCCGACGACCCGCGGCAGCGACATCAGCTTGAGCGCGTCCGCCAGCGTCACGGTGTCCAGGGACATCGACTTGAAGAGCGAGGCGGTGCGCGGCTTGACCGCGTTCTTGCCGGTCTTCGGGGTGCCCTCGGGGAGGATCTCGGTGACGTACGGGCCGTATCTGCCGTCCTTGGCGACGATCTGGTGGCCGCTCTCCGGGTCCGTGCCCAGCTCGAAGTCGCCGCTCGGCTTGGCGAGCAGCTCCTCCGCGTACGCCACGGTCAGCTCGTCGGGCGCGAGGTCGTCGGGGACGTCGGCGCGCTGGTGGCCCTCGCTGTCCTTCTCGCCGCGCTCGACGTACGGGCCGTAGCGGCCGACCCGCAGCACGATGCCCTCGCCGACCGGGAAGGACGAGATCTCCCGGGCGTCGATCGCGCCGAGGTCCGTGACCAGTTCCTTCAGCCCGCCGAGGTGGTCGCCGTCGCCGTTGCCGGCGTCCGACGCGGCACCCACCGAACTCGCTTCGCCCTCGCCGAAGTAGAAGCGCCGCAGCCACGGCACGGCTTGCGCCTCACCACGGGCGATGCGGTCGAGGTCGTCCTCCATCTTGGCGGTGAAGTCGTAGTCGACCAGCCGGCCGAAGTGCTTCTCCAGGAGGTTGACCACCGCGAAGGAGAGGAAGGAGGGGACCAGCGCGGTGCCCTTCTTGAAGACGTAGCCGCGGTCGAGGATGGTGCCGATGATCGACGCGTACGTCGACGGGCGGCCGATCTCCCGCTCTTCCAGCTCCTTGACCAGCGTGGCCTCGGTGTAGCGGGCGGGCGGCTTGGTGGCGTGCCCGTCGGCGGTGATCTCCTGGGCGGCCAGCGCGTCGCCCTCGGCCACCTGCGGCAGCCGGCGCTCGCGGTCGTCCAGCTCGGCGTTGGGGTCGTCGGCGCCCTCCACGTAGGCCTTGAGGAAGCCGTGGAAGGTGATGGTCTTGCCGGACGCGCTGAACTCGGCGTCCCGGCCGTCACTGGAGGTGCCGCCGATCTTGACGGTGACGGAGTTACCGGTCGCGTCCTTCATCTGGGAGGCGACGGTCCGCTTCCAGATCAGCTCGTAGAGCCGGAACTGGTCGCCGGTCAGGCCGGTCTCGGCGGGCGTGCGGAAGCGGTCGCCGGAGGGGCGGATCGCCTCGTGCGCCTCCTGCGCGTTCTTGACCTTGCCGGCGTACGTGCGCGGCTTGTCCGGCAGATAGCCGGCGCCGTACAGCTGCGTCACCTGCGCCCGGGCCGCGGCGACCGCGGTGTCCGAGAGCGTGGTGGAGTCCGTACGCATATAGGTGATGTAGCCGTTCTCGTACAGCTTCTGCGCCACCTGCATCGTGGCCTTGGCGCCGAAGCCGAGCTTCCGGCTGGCCTCCTGCTGGAGGGTGGTCGTCCGGAACGGCGCGTACGGGGAGCGCCGGTACGGCTTGGACTCCACCGAGCGCACCGAGAAGTCGGTGTTCTCCAGGGCGGCGGCGAGCGCGCGGGCGTTCGCCTCGTCCAGGTGGAGTACGTCGTTGTTCTTGAGCTGCCCGTTGGGGCCGAAGTCGCGGCCCTGCGCGACGCGGCGGCCGTCGACGGTGTTCAGGCGGGCGGTCAGCGTGGACGGGTCGCTGGAATCGCCGGCCCGCCCGGTGGAGAACGTGCCGGTCAGGTCCCAGTACTCGGCGGAGCGGAAGGCGATGCGCTCGCGTTCCCGCTCGACGACGAGACGGGTCGCCACGGACTGCACCCGGCCGGCCGACAGGCGCGGCATGACCTTCTTCCACAGGACCGGCGAGACCTCGTAGCCGTAGAGGCGGTCGAGGATCCGGCGGGTCTCCTGGGCGTCGACCAGCTTCTGGTTCAGATCGCGCGGATTGGCGACGGCCTCGCGGATCGCGTCCTTGGTGATCTCGTGGAACACCATGCGGTGGACCGGGACCTTGGGCTTGAGGATCTCCTGGAGGTGCCAGGCGATGGCCTCGCCCTCGCGGTCCTCATCGGTGGCGAGGTACAGCTCGTCGGATTCGGCCAGCAGCTCCTTGAGCTTCCTGACCTGGTCCTTCTTATCGCTGTTCACCACATAGATGGGCTGGAAATCGGCGTCGACGTTCACCCCGAGGCGGGCCCAGGGCTCGCCCTTGTACTTCGCCGGGACCTCCGCCGCGCCGTTGGGCAGGTCACGGATGTGCCCCACGCTGGCCTCGACCACATAGCCCGGGCCGAGGTAGCCCTTGATCGTCTTCGCCTTGGCAGGCGACTCGACGATGACAAGTCGGCGGCCGCCGCCCTTCGTGGCTTCGTTGGTCGGGGACAACTTCGCTCTTCTCTCCGGTCGACGCGGGAAATGCCCCCCGGCCGGATGCGGGGGCGCACTGCGGTGACGCTTGACGCTGCGGAGTGTGACGGTACCTCCCGCCCCCGTGTCAAACGGAAAAACCCCGCAACGCCACTCGAACGGTAACCCGACTACATGCCTTCATGCCGCCCGGACCACCTGAGCCGTCCGCCACGGTCCCGGCACGCGGCATCTGGATCATGACGGCTCGACGGCTCCGGCCGGCGGCCGGCGCGCGCCCTGGTTCATGATCCGCACGCCGCCCCGGCGACTGTCACAAGGCGGCCCCGGATCCGGTCGTTGTCTTGATACGTCGGGTGAGCGGGCTGGCAGGATGGGCGCAGGATGGACACGGCACGGCCCACCGCTCGGGCCGGGTACCGCCGTCGTCACGCACACTCTCGGGGGGAATCTCACCCATGGCGAACCAGTACCCCGGACCGCCACCGGAGCAGCCCGGCCAGCCCGGTCAGCCCGGTCAGCCCGGCCAGAATCCGTACGCCACACCGCCCGGCCCGGCCGACTCCGCCTACGGCTATCCGCAGGGCGGCCGCCCCGGCGAGCCCGGGTACGGCTATCCGCAGCCCGCCCCGACGCCCCCGCCGCCCGGTTTCCCGCCTCCCGGCGCTCCGGCCGCACCGCCGCCGGGGCCCGCCGGCTTCCCGCCGGGTCCGCAGCCCGGCGGGATGGCGCTGTCGCTCGGTGACATCGCGGTGAGCGGCGACACGATCTCGACGCCCACGGGGTCGATGCCGCTCAAGGGCGCCGTGTGGACCGCGACGGACATGTCGCGGACCGAGGAGAAGATGCCGGCGCACGCGGTCGTGCTCGCCATCATCTTTTTCTTCTTCTGTCTGCTGGGCCTGCTCTTCCTGCTGATGAAGGAGCGGACGACGACCGGCTTCGTGCAGGTCACGGTGGCCAGCGGGGGCCGGCACCACTCCACGATGGTCCCGGTGCAGTCGCGCGAGCAGGTGATGTTCGTGCTCAACCAGGTCAATTACGCCCGGTCGTTGAGCGTGTGAGCGGCGTGGAACAGGCCGGGCCGCCCTCCGGGACGGCGATCCGGAGCCGCACCGTCCGGCGGGCGTCGCTCGCCCTCGCCGCCGGTGCGGCGGCCGCCGTCTACCTCTGGCACACCGATCCGCACCAGCCCGGCCAGGTATTGATCCCCTGCCCGTTCCGGCTGATGACCGGGGTGCTGTGCCCGGCGTGCGGCGGCACGCGGATGGCGTACGACCTGCTGCACGGCGATGTCGTACGGGCCTTCCACGACAACGCCGTGCTGCTCGTCCTGGGCGTGCCGGCGCTCGCGTACGTCCTGCTGCGCTGGCTGGTCCAGGGGCTGCGCGGGCGCGCTTTTCGGCTGCAACTGACGGGCCGCGGCAATGCCGTGGTGTTCGGCATTGCCGCGGTCTGGATGCTCGTCCGCAATCTCGCGGGCTGACGCCCGGCGGCCTCGGCGCACGGTGACCGAGACCACCGGGGTCAGCGCACGGTGACGGAGACCACCGGCGAGACGGTCCTGGCCGCGGCGATCCGGAGCTGGTTGACGCCCTTGATGCCGAGCTTGACCCGCACCGAGTAGGCGCCGGTCCTGCCGACCGGGGACTGCGCGGGCAGCGAGACCCACTTGGTGCCCTGCTTCTGCTGCACGGTGACCTTGGTGCCCGCCGTGATGCCCTTGGCGGCGCCGGAGATCCGGAACTCCTGCCACGCCTTGACGGAGTTCACGCTGGCCTTGGCGGTCAGCGACGCGGCGGCCGGGGCGGCGGCCACGACCGGCTTGGCGGTGTGGAGGTCCTGCGGCGCGGCGAAGGCGGCGGCCGAGCCCCCGGCGAGCAGGGAGACGGCGATGGCGCCGACGGTGGCGTAGCGGAGTGCGCGGTTCATGGGAGTTCCTCACTGTCGGTGTGGTGGCCGTGGCGACCTTCACCGAGGAACATGACGGACGACCCGCGGGCGTTCCACGTACCGTCACAGATCAGCCATCCGTTACAGAACTGTCTGGAACTGGACGTACCGCCGCGCGCCGACCTCCCTGTGTCCGATGCCCGGCTACAGGGCCAGCAGCAGCCAGGCCCCGGTGGCCAGGAACAGCAACCCCGCGAAGAGCGCGGTGACCGCGGCGACCGGCCGGCTGACCCCGTCGGCGACCGGCGTACCGGTCCGGGCGCACGCCCCCGTCCACACCAGCAGTCCGGCGCCGAACAGCGCGAAGGCCACACCGGCGAATGCCTCGGGTCCACTCTCCATGCGGGCAGCGTGGCACCCCGGGGCGGCATCCCGGCGAACACCGGATGAACGCCTTCCGCCCGTCCTGCACGAACCCCGTTCCGCCCCGGTCACCCGTCACGGGCCCGCTCCGACCCGCGTGCTCCCCCCTTACTCCTCACTCCCCGCTCCCTACTCCTTGCCCCTACTCCTCCGTCACCGGCTCCAGGAAGCCCTGCTCGACCAGCATCCGGATCGAGGCGGGCGTACGGTCCCGCAGCAGCACCGGGTCCTCGCCGACGAGTTGGGCGATGGCATCCAGGATCCGTCCGGCGGGCAGCGTGCCGTCACACACACCGGCGAAGCCCGCCCCGACGGTGTCCACCTTCGTCGCCCGCCGCATCCCGCGGTTCTGACGGAGCACCACATGCTCGGGGTCCTCGGCCCCCGGCAGCCCGACCTGCTCCTGCACCACGCCGTCCGCGAGCCGGAAGCGCCCGGCCAGCAGCGCGGCGTCGTCCGTGGCACGCAGGTAGTCCTGGCGCTCGAAGTGGGCCACGACCACGTCCCCCAGCGGCTGTTCGACCGGATGCGGCCATTCCTCGACCGTGATGGACGGGGCGTCGGACCCGGACTTGCGCAGCGTGATCCAGCCGAAGCCGACGGCCTTGGTCTTCCGGGCCGCGAACTCCTCCAGCCAGGCGTCGTACCGCGCGGCGTACTCCTCGTCACCGGCGCGGTGGTCACCGGCGTCCCGCAGCCACAGCTCGGCGTACTGGGTGACGTCCTGCACCTCACGCTGCACGATCCAGGCGTCACAGCCGCGCGGCACCCAGGAGCGCAGCCGGTCCTGCCACTCCTCACCCCCCACGTGCTGCCAGTTGGCGAGCATCTGGCAGTACCCGCCGTCGTTGAGGTGCGCGGCGGACTGCTGGACGAGGATCCGGCACAGGTCGTCGCCGCCCATCCCGCCGTCCCGGTACGTCAGACGGGCGCCGTCCGGCCCGAGGGGCGAGATCACGAACGGCGGGTTCGACACGATCAGGTCGTACGTCTCGTCCCCGACCGGTTCGAACAGCGAGCCTTCCCTGAGGTCCGCCGCGCCCGCCCCGGAGAGGGCCAGCGTCAGCGCGGTGATCCGCAGGGCGCGGGGGTTGAGGTCGGTGGCGGTGACCCGGGTGGCGTGCCGGGCGGCGTGCAGCGCCTGGATGCCGGAGCCCGTGCCGAGGTCGAGCGCCTTGCCGACCGGCCGGCGCACGGTGATCCCGGAGAGGGTGGTGGACGCGCCGCCGACGCCGAGCACCAGTTGCGCGCGCTCGGCCGCCCCGGCGCCCCGGATGCCGCCGGCGCCGCCGACCGCGCAGCCCAGGTCGGAGACGATCCACCAGTCCTGCCCCTCGGGGCCGCCGTACGGGCGGACGTCCACCGTGGCGCGCACGGTGTCGCCGTCCTGGACCACCCAGCCGTCGGCCAGGCAGTCCTCGACGGGCAGGGCCGCCCGCGCCCGCCCCAGCTCCACCGGACGCTGCAGCAGGAACAGCCGCACCAGGGTCTCCAGCGGGCTGTCGCCGCTGGTCGCGCGCAGCGCGGGGACGGTCTCGTTGCGCGCCAGCGCCGCGTAGGCGGGCGCGCCGAGCAGATCCAGCAGCCCGTCGGCGGTGAAGGCGGCGGTCAGCAGCGCCTCACGCAGCCGGGCGGTGCGGGCGTTGCTCTCGGGGTCCTGGACATCTGCGGTGGGGAGGTGCGTACTCACACCGACCATTGTCCGTGCTGCCACTGACAATCGGCGCCGGCCCGGCGGCACGCCCTTCCCGGGCGCGTCGCCGGGCCGGCGGAAGGCCCTGCGGAGGCGTTACGACTTCTTGGACGGCGTGGGCACCGGGGACCCGGACGCGGCCTGGTTCTGACAGCCCTTCTGCTTCGCCATCGCGGCGCCGACGTCACCGGCCTCCAGGTTCTTGAAGGCGGCCTCGCTCTGCTTGTTGAGCTTGTTGATGCCGTTGGACAGGTCGCGCAGCCCGTCGGCGAACTTGAGCTTGTCCGAGGTGTCGAGGTTGTTGACCTGCTTCTGCAGGTCCGCGTAGCCCTTGGAGAGCGAGTTGAGTTCCTTGACCGCGTTCTCCTGCGCCTGCTTGCCCTGGTCGGTGGGCGGCGGACCGGCCTGCTGCAGGGACTTGGCCAGTGAGGCGTACGCCTGCGAAATCTTCTGGAAGGCCGCCGAGTCGGTCTGCTGGACCGTCTTGGAGTTCGCGCTGGCGTTGTCCGCCTTCTGCATGGCGGCGTTGGCGTCCTGGATCTGCTTGAACGGAGCCTGCGCGGGGTCGCAGAAACTCTTCGCCCAGTCGTTGAGCTTCTTGCTGTTGTCCTCGCTGCAGCCGGTCAGCGCGAGCATCAGTGCCGCCCCGCCGGACAGTGCAGCCACAAGCTTCTTGTTCACCGGATTGGTCCCTTCCATGGCTCTCGGCCCCGGAACATACACGTCCGAACGCCCTGGTCCCCGGGTCGGGCATCCGGCCCCGCCCTCATTGCAGCCATTTGCACCAAGGAGCACAGGGCCACCCGGGCAGACCGAGGGCGGGTGGCCGGCGCCTGCAAAATGCGCCGGCCACCCGCCCAGTTGAGCGGTCCGCGAGCCCTTCCGACGGTCGGTTCCGGTTAGGACGCCACCGCCGTCTCGGCCGACTTGGCGACGCCGTCGGGCTCCGCGGAGTTGCCTTCGTCACCCACGGCGATCCCGCGCCGCTTGGAGGCGTACACGGCGCCGATGATGACGGCGAGGGCCAGTGCGGCCGCCGCGATCCGGATGCCGATGTTCTTGTCCTCGCCGTATGAGAACTTCACCACAGCGGGCGCGATCAGCAGCGCCACCAGGTTCATCACCTTCAGCAGCGGGTTGATCGCCGGTCCTGCGGTGTCCTTGAACGGGTCTCCTACGGTGTCACCGATGACGGTGGCGGCGTGTGCCTCGCTGCCCTTGCCGCCGTGGTGGCCGTCCTCGACCAGCTTCTTGGCGTTGTCCCAGGCGCCACCGGAGTTGGCGAGGAAGACCGCCATCAGGGTGCCGGTGCCGATCGCCCCGGCCAGGAACGAGCCCAGCGCGCCCACGCCCAGCGCGAAGCCGACCGCGATCGGGGTGAGCACCGCCAGCAGGCCCGGTGTGGCCAGCTCGCGCAGCGCGTCCTTGGTGCAGATGTCGACCACCCGCCCGTACTCGGGGGTCTGGGTGTAGTCCATGATCCCGGGCTTCTCCCGGAACTGCCGGCGCACCTCGAAGACCACCGCTCCCGCCGACCGCGAAACGGCGTTGATCGCCAGCCCGGAGAACAGGAAGACGACCGAGGCCCCGAGGACCAGCCCGACCAGGTTGTTGGGCTGTGAGATGTCCAGGCTGAGCCCCATACCGCCGGCCGCCCGGCCGATGCCGCGCACGGCGGTGGCGATCGCGTCCCGGTAGGAGCCGAAGAGCGCGGAGGCGGCCAGTACGGCGGTCGCGATGGCGATGCCCTTGGTGATGGCCTTGGTGGTGTTGCCGACCGCGTCCAGGTCGGTCAGCACCTGCGCGCCGTCCCCGGAGACGTCGCCGGACATCTCGGCGATGCCCTGGGCGTTGTCGGAGACCGGTCCGAAGGTGTCCATCGCCACGATCACGCCGACCGTGGTCAGCAGACCGGTGCCGGCCAGCGCCACCGCGAACAGCGCCAGCGTGATGGACGCGCCGCCCAGCAGGAACGCCCCGTAGACGGCCAGGCCGATCAGCACCGCCGAGTAGACGGCCGACTCCAGGCCGACCGAGATGCCGGAGAGGACGACGGTGGCCGGGCCGGTCAGCGAGGTCTTGCCGATGTCCCGTACCGGGCGCCGGGTGGTCTCGGTGAAGTAGCCGGTCAGCTGCTGGATCAGCGCGGCGAGCACGATGCCGATGGCGACCGCGACCAGGGCCAGCATCCGCGGGTCACCGCTGTGGCCCAGGACCAGGGGGTCGCTGACGCCGGTCAGATCGCGGTAGCTGGACGGCAGGTAGGTGAAGACCGCGGCGGCCACCAGGACCAGCGAGATGCCCGCGGAGATGAAGAAGCCGCGGTTGATGGCGGTCATTCCGCTGCGGTCCCGGCGCCGCGGCGCGACGACGAAGATGCCGATCATCGCGGTGAGTACGCCGATGGCCGGCACCAGTAGCGGGAAGGCCAGGCCCGCGTCCCCGAAGGCCGCGGTGCCCAGGATGAGGGCGGCGACCAGGGTGACCGCGTACGACTCGAAGAGGTCGGCGGCCATACCGGCGCAGTCACCGACGTTGTCGCCGACGTTGTCCGCGATGGTCGCGGCGTTGCGCGGGTCGTCCTCGGGGATGCCCTTCTCGACCTTGCCGACGAGGTCGGCGCCGACGTCGGCGGCCTTGGTGAAGATGCCGCCGCCGACCCTCATGAACATCGCGATCAGCGCGGCGCCGAGACCGAAGCCCTCCAGCACCTTCGGCGCGTCGACCGCGTAGACGAGGACCACACAGGACGCACCGAGCAGACCGAGTCCCACAGTGAACATGCCGACCACACCACCGGTGCGGAAAGCGATCTTCATCGCCTTGTGGGATACCGCCGTAAGATCCTTTTCCCGGGATTCGCCCTCGGCCGGAGTGGCCTCCCGGGCGGCCGCCGCCACACGCACATTGCTGCGCACCGCGAGCCACATGCCGATATAGCCGGTGGCCGCCGAGAATGCCGCGCCGATCAAGAAGAAGGCACTGCGTCCGGCGCGCTGCGACCAGTTATCCGCGGGCAGCAGCATGAGCAGGAAGAACACCACGACCGCGAATACGCCGAGGGTCCGCAACTGCCGTGCCAGGTAGGCATTTGCGCCTTCCTGCACCGCCGCCGCGATCTTCTTCATACTGTCGGTTCCCTCGCCGGCCGCGAGCACTTGGCGGACCAGCACCGCCGCGACGGCCAGCGCCGCCAGCGCCACCACGGCGATCACCAGCACGATGCCGCGGTTGCCCGCGGTCAGTGACGGCCCGGCCAGAAAAGAGGGGGTGTCAAGCAACTGAGGGGTGTAAGGCCCCGCCATTCGTCCTCCTTGACGTTTGGCACATGGGCGCGCGGAAGCACGCTCAGGCGTCCTGAGCAAGAGATGTGGACGGATTGTAGGGAGCCCCGGTTGATCAAAACAGGGCGCCTCAAAGGGAATTCGCCGGTAGTCGCGAAGATCAAAAGGCAGACGGCGCCCGGAATTCGCCCGGACGAAGGAATGCACCGAATTCACTGACAGCTGGCAGATGATCTCTTCGTCGTACTGATCACCGCTTGATCACGCATTGATCGCCGCTGCTCAAGGACGCCGCCCCGGCGGTTGGGCCATATGGGGCACAGGTGACCCCGGAGAGAATTGAGCCGCCCGGCCGCGGCCGAACGGGTGACCCACCACCCACAGCCGTCTCTCTGCCTACCTGTGCGGGCCCATGAGGACCTGTCAGATCGAGTCCGGATCGCAACGAATGAGGGGGCGGTGGCGGCTCCATGGTCAGGCCGCAGAGCAGCGCCCCAGGACACGGCATGAAGACGGCAGACACCCGGTACGGGTACGGGAACGGGCGGTACGCGCCAGCGGCTGCGGCTGCGGCTGCGGCTGCGGCTGCGGTACGCGTATCGGCTCTCGGTACGGGTACGCGCTATGGCGGGGCAGCTGTCGGCCCGGCTACGAGATCGTTGCCGTCGTCGTCGTGGGCCAGCTCATGCGGATCATGCCGCCCTCTTCACCGGCGGTCACCTCGACGTCGTCGACCAGCCCGCTGATGACCGCGAGGCCCATCTCGTCCTCGCCCTCGGCGTCGCTCTCCGCGGCGCCCTCGGCCGCGCCGGCACCCCCGGCACCCGCCGCGGAGGTCCCGCCGGGCACGCCGTCGCCGACCTCGATCGAGAACTTCTTCTCGTCCTCGATCAGCAGCACCCGCACCGGCGACGCGATGTCATGGCTCTCGTGCAGCCCCACGGCCCGGCTGCAGGCCTCGCCGACCGCGAGCCGCACCTCGTCCAGGACGGCCTCGTCCACCCCGGCCCGCCGTGCCACGGCAGCCGCGACCAGTCGCGCGGTGCGGACGTGCTCGGGAAGGGCGCTGAAACGGAGTTCGACGGTGGCCATGCCATCCCCCTCGATATGCGGGCGTGCGACGCAGGGGGCCGGACACCCGTCCGGTACCCCCCACTCCTTCCTCCCCCCGCGCCTGTCGGCGCGGGGGTCCGGTAAGCCGTCAGTCAGTGGCTGCGACGGCTTCGTCGACCGAGGTGTGAATCGGGAACACCTTGGTCAGACCGGTGATACGGAAGATCTTGAGAATGCGCTCCTGGTTGCAGACCAGGCGCAGCGAGCCCTCATGGGCGCGCACCCGCTTGAGTCCGCCGACCAGGACGCCGAGCCCAGTGGAGTCGAGGAAGTCGACACGTTCCATGTCCACCACGAGGTGGTAGCTTCCGTCGTTCACAAGCTCGACCAGCTGCTCTCGCAGCTTGGGCGCGGTGTATACATCAATCTCGCCACCGACCTCGACGACCGTACGGTCGCCAACGGTCCGGGTCGACAGGGACAGGTCCACGGATCCTCCAGCACCTTGCTATCGAGCGGTCGCCCCCCTGGGGCCTCCCCACCGAAGGTAGGGGCGGATCTGGCAGCCGCGATGGCATTCAATCACTTACCAGCAGGCGTGCACGACGCCCTTTGAGCATTGTCCGTCACTCCGGTGACACACTCGGTGCCGATGGCCTCCAATCGACTCCCGCCGGATGCGGGCGCGCGCCCTTCCCCAGGCATGATTCTTCAACGTCTCGCCCGGGGCGCGACCCGCGCTGCGCGCATCACTCATACGGAGCACTTGCCCCCGCGCATCGGCAGCCATGCCGACTGGCCCGATCGGATCCGGCCGGAAGTGATCGACGCGATCCGTTCGTCCGGAATCGAGCGTCCCTGGGCCCACCAGGCACGGACGTCCGAACACGCCTTGCGCGGCGAGTCGGTCGTGGTGGCCACCGGCACCGCCTCGGGCAAGTCCCTGGCCTATCTCGCGCCGGTCCTCTCCACCCTCCTGGACGGCTCCGAGGCGCCCAACGGCCGGGGCACCACGGCCCTGTATCTGGCCCCGACGAAGGCCCTGGCCGCCGACCAGCGGCGTGCCGTACGCGAGCTGGCCGCCCCGCTGGGCACCGCCGTCCGGCCCGCGGTCTACGACGGCGACACCCCCGTCGAGGAGCGCGAGTGGGTCCGCCAGTACGCGAACTACGTGCTGACCAACCCCGACATGCTGCACCGCGGCATCCTGCCGTCGCACCCCCGCTGGTCCTCCTTCCTGCGCGCGCTGCGCTATGTCGTCATCGACGAGTGCCACACCTACCGCGGCGTCTTCGGCTCGCACGTCGCCCAGGTGATCCGCCGGCTGCGCCGGGTCTGCGCCCGTTACGGCTCCGAGCCGGTCTTCCTGCTCGCCTCCGCCACGGCCGCCGAGCCGGCCGGGGCGGCGACCCGGCTGACCGGTCTGCCCGTGGTGGAGATCACCGAGGACACCTCGCCGCGCGGCGAGTTGGTCTTCGCGCTCTGGGAGCCGCCGCTGACCGAGCTGCACGGCGAACAGGGCGCACCGGTGCGCCGCACGGCCACCGCCGAGACCGCCGATCTGCTCACCGACCTCGCCGTCCAGGGCGTGCGCACGGTCGCCTTCGTACGCTCCCGGCGCGGCGCGGAACTGATCGCGCTGATCGCCCAGGAACGCCTCGCGGAGGTGGACCGTTCGCTGCCCGCGCGGATCGCCGCCTACCGGGGCGGCTATCTGCCCGAGGAGCGCCGCGCCCTGGAACGCGCCCTGCACAGCGGCGCGCTGCTGGGCCTGGCCGCCACCACGGCGCTGGAGCTGGGCGTGGACGTCTCCGGCCTGGACGCCGTGGTCATCGCGGGCTATCCGGGGACCCGTGCGTCCCTGTGGCAGCAGGCCGGCCGGGCCGGCCGGGCCGGGCAGGGCGCGCTGGCGGTGCTCGTGGCCCGCGACGACCCGCTGGACACCTATCTCGTCCACCACCCCGAGGCGCTCTTCGACCAGCCCGTCGAGTCGACCGTCCTCGACCCCGACAACCCCTACGTACTGGCCCCGCACCTGTGCGCCGCCGCCGCGGAACTCCCGCTCACCGCCGATGACTTCCCGCTCTTCGGGCCCGCGGCCGAAGGGCTGATGCCGCAGCTGGAGGCCGCGGCCCTGCTGCGGCGGCGCGCCACCGCCTGGCACTGGACGCGCCGCGAACGGGCCGCCGATCTCACCGACATCCGCGGCCAGGGCGGGTCGCCGGTGCAGGTCGTGGAGGCCGGGACCGGGCGGCTGCTGGGGACCGTGGACGCCGCCGCCTCGCACACCACCGTGCACGACGGCGCGGTCCACCTCCATCAGGGCCGTACGTACGTCGTGCGCCACCTCGACCTGGACGACGACGTCGCGCTGGTCGAGGAGGCCAGCCCGCCGTATTCCACGACGGCCCGCGACACCACGGCCATCTCCATCCTGGAGACGGACACCGAGGTCCCCTGGGGGGACGCGCGGCTGTGCTTCGGCTCCGTGGAGGTCACCAACCAGGTCGTGTCCTACCTGCGCCGCAAGCTCATCACCGGCGAGGTCCTGGGCGAGACCAAACTCGATCTGCCGCCGCGCACGCTGCGCACCCGCGCGGTGTGGTGGACGGTCACCGAGGACCAGCTCGACGCCGCGCGCGTCGGCCCCCCGCAGCTCGGCGGCGCGCTGCACGCCGCGGAGCACGCCTCCATCGGCATGCTGCCGCTCTTCGCCACCTGCGACCGCTGGGACATCGGCGGGGTGTCCGTCCCGCTGCACCCGGACACCCTGCTGCCGACCGTGTTCGTCTACGACGGCCACCCGGGCGGCGCGGGCTTCGCCGAACGCGCCTTCCACACCGCCGCCGACTGGCTCGCCGCCACCCGAAGCGCCATCGCCTCCTGCGAGTGCGACGCCGGCTGCCCGTCCTGCATCCAGTCCCCGAAATGCGGCAACGGCAACGATCCCCTCCACAAACGCGGCGCCATCCGCCTGCTGGGCGAACTGCTGCGGGGGGCGCCGAAGACGCCCGCATGAGGGACGTACCGGGAGCGGGAGGCGGGCGGGGGCCGTGCTTCGTGCCGCCCGGTGGCTGGTGAGCGTGGCTTGCGCCGCCGTCCGCACGGCAGACGTCCGTGCCCCAGGTGCCCCCCTGCGGGCAGGGGGCGCGCCCTCCGCTGCCCTATGAGCGGCAGGGGGTGGCCTGCGCGGGGCAGGGGATGCCCCGCGAGCGGCTGCCGATGCCCTGCGCACGGCAGGCAGTGCCCTGCGCGCGTCCGGGCGGGCGACGGAGGGCCTTGGTGCCGCCGTACGGGTAGCGGAGGGCCTTGGTGCCGCCGTACGGGCAACGGACGTCCCTTGTGCTGCCGTACGGGCAGCGGAGGGCCTTGTGCCTCCCGTAGAGCGCCCTGTGCTTCCGGTACGGGCAAGGGACGTCCTTTGGGCCGACGTACGGGCAGCGGTGGGCCCTGGTGCCGCCGGTCCGGCGCGGGCGCGTGACCGGGAGGTGAAGGGTGCGCTGCCTGCCTCGACCGAGACGTCCGCCACCGCGCCGGACAGCGCGCAGCGCACCAGCCGCGTGTGCTGCGCCGCCGCCACCCGGCCCGCCGCCGCACAGGCTGCGGCCGGGCCCCGTACGGCGCGGTCCGCGGCCGCCAGTGCGGCCAGGTCGGCGGCGCCGCCCGCCCGGTGGCGTGCCGTGACGGCCTGGCCCAGCCCCATCAGGGCCACGAAGACCGCGCACAGCGCCGCGGCAGCGAAGACCGTGCAGACCGTCGCCGAGCCCTCATCGCCCCACCGTTTCCTCCGCAAGAGCCGCCGCCTCCCCTCCGACACGTACCGTCAGTTCCCCGACACCGGGCAGCGCGGCCTCGACCCGCACCCGCACCAGATCGCCCTCCCGGGCCAGCGCCACCCGCGCGCCCCGGGGCGCCACGCGGCGCGCGGCCGCGAGCACCGCCGTCCGCGGTTCCGACCGCGCCGCCGCCCGAGCCCCGGCCCGCGCCGCATCCACGCACTCGATGCGGGCACAGGCGGCCATCAGCCCCCAGATGAGCACCGCCACGACCACCACCAGCACCGGCAGCACCAGAGCCGTCTCCGCTGTCACCGAGCCTGCGTCGCGGGCCCTCCGCGGGGCCGCGCGGGCCCCGCGGAGCGTCCTTGCGCCGTCACGACGGTGCATGGAGCGCCTGCTCGATCAAGGACCGCAGTGCCGCACGCACCGTGCCGCTCGTGATGAGCCGGTAGAACACCACGGCCAGCGCACAGGCCGCGAGCGTGACGATCGCGTACTCGGCCGTCGCCATCCCGCGGTCATCGGCCGCCCTCCTACGCAGCCGCTTCCTCCATCGCCGGAACATTCCAACCCCCGTTCCCCGGCCGCCTCCCGGCCGGTCGTTGTCGTTGTCGTTGTCGTTGTTGGTGTCGTTGTTGGTGTCGTTGTTGTCTGAGTCGTTGTGGGTGTCTGGGTTGTTGTCGTTGTTGGTGTTGTTGTTCGGCGGCGTCGTCTCACGTAGCCGCTAGCCGCTACTCGTCAGCCCTCGCGGTCAGTTGCGCCCCAGCAGGCCGTCCGCCAGCCCGATGAGCACCGGTGCCACCCCGAGCAGGAGGAACGCCGGGAGAAAGCACCCGGCGAGCGGGAGAGTGACCAGCACGCCGGCTCGGCGGGCCCGGGCGGCCGCGGCTCTGTCCCGTTCGGCGCGTAGTTCAGCGGCGATCCGGGACGCGGACTCCACCGCCGGTACGCCGGATATCCCGGCGCGCTCCATACAGCGGGCGAGTTCCTCGGCGCCGGGCAGTGCGGCCAATCGCCGCCATACGACGGCCGGTTCGCCGCCCAGTCGCAGCTCCGCCGCCACTTGCCGAAGTCGTTCGGCCACCGGCCCGTCGAGGGACCGGCCGACCGCTTCCGCCGCTTCCCGGGGCCCGGCTCCCGCTGCCAGACAGGCGGCCAACAGGTCGCCCGCCGGCGCCAGTTGCCGGTGCACCTCCTCGGCCGCCGACCGTGCGGCCTGCGTCTCCCGATGGCGCGCCAGCCTGCGGTGCGCGACGAAACCCGCGACGAGTCCCGCCAGGACGCCCGCCGCCCCGCCGGTGAGGAGGGCCACGAAGACCGCGGCCCCCAGCGGCCCGGCCCATCTCGCCGACCCGCCGACTCCAACTGGACGGTTTCGGGCTTTCGCTCGCGGAGGACGTACCCGCCATACAGGACCCAACAGCCTGCGCGACCAGCCGGGCCCGCCGCCGGTGCCATGATCGCCGCCCCTGTCCGGCCCGCGGCCCAGGACCGCCGCCACCCGTCTCCCTACGGCCCGGCGGCGACGCACCTCGTCCAGCGCCGCCATGGCGCACCCCGTCGCCATCGCGCACAGCACCGCCGTGGTGACAGCCGCCACGACGACCGCCGTCATCCCCACCCTGTGGACAACGTCCGCGACGCCGACCCCTACGCCCATCACTGCACTCACGAGATGTCCCTTCTGCGCACGTTCCGTACGCCCGCGCCTTCGTTCTCCACTCCCGCGCCGTCCGCGCCGTCCCCGCCATCCGCACCGTCCGCGCCGTCCCTGCTGGCCACGCCGTCCGTGGCCGCCACGCCCTCCGCGCCTTCCGCTTCCGCGACGATCCGGGCCGTCCACACCACCCCGCCCCACTCCAGGAGCCCGCCGAGTACCAAGCAGCCCCAGCCGGCCGGGGAGTGCAGCAACACGCCCAGAGGGTCGGCGCCCAGGGCGGTGCCCAGCAGGAGGCCGCCCACCGGGAGCAGCGCGAGCATCAGCGCGGTCGTTCGGGGCCCGGCCAACTGGGCCCGCAGTTCCTCGCCCAACTCGCGGCGGGCGCGGAGCCCGGCCGCGATCCGCTCCAGTCCGGAGGCCAGGCCCGCACCGCCCTCGACCGCCACCTGCCAGCACGCCGCCACCGCGGTCAGCCCCTCGGCCCCGGGCTGCCGTGCCGCGGCCCGTAGCGCCCGGGTCACGTCCCCGCCGTAGCGGGCGGCCGCGGCCGCCGCCCGGCCCGCCGCGCCCAGTGCCGGTGGTGCCCCCGCGGCATACAGCGCCTGGGCCGGCTGCCGGCCGGTCCGCAGCTCCCCCGCCACCGCCGCGCACAGCCCGATCACCGCCGCGGTCCGCCGCTCGCGCGCTCGTCCCGCCCGACGGCCGGCGAGCCACCGCCGGACGAGGTGGGCCGCCACCGGTGTCGCGAGCACCGGTAGTACGGACCCACCCAGCACACCCAGCGCCAGCCCGGCCGGCAGACACCACAGCTCCCGTCCGATGTCGGCCCGGCGCCCGAGGCGCCATCGCCGTTCCCCGTCGGTCACCCGTCCCGCGCACCATGTGCGCACCTCCCGCAGCCACCGGGCCTGCCCCTGGGCGACCCGGTCGCCCGCCTCGCCGCCGAGGATCGCCCGGGCCCGCCGCCGTACCTCCTCCCGTCTCCCGGCCGCCAGCCGGGCCGCGGCCCCCGCGCACATCACCGCGCCCACCAGCGCGACCCCGGCGCCATTCATGGCCACTCGCCTCCGCCGCGCTCGCACAGGCGGCGCAACCGGTCCCAGCCGGGGGCCGGTTGGAAGCCGTCCGGGCTCCAGACGGCCGCCGGGACGGTCGCCACGCAGCCGTCGCGATGGCGCTCGAGGACATGGACCTCGGCGATCCGGCGGCGGCCGGTACGGTCACGTACGAGGTGGAGAACGACGGAGAGCGCGGCCGCCAACTGGCTGTGCAGCGCCGCCCGGTCCAGGCCCGCGGTCGAACCGAGGGCCTCCAGGCGCGCGGGGACATCGCAGGCGGCGTTGGCATGGACCGTGCCGCAGCCCCCCTCATGGCCGGTGTTGAGGGCGGCCAGCAGGTCCGTGACCTCCGCGCCCCGCACCTCGCCCACCACCAGCCGGTCCGGCCGCATCCGCAGCGCCTGGCGTACGAGATCCCGCAGCGTCACCCGTCCCGCATTAGGAACAGTTCACCTGTCTCAGCCGCCCACCCGTCTCAGCAGGCCGGAGAACCAGCGTTCCGCCTGTTCAGCCTGTGAGCCGCGGATGTGTCTCAGAGGCATACATGCATTGTTATGAGTTCGTGACCATTGGTCCACGCTGGCCACGCTGTTGGCGACCGCCCGACTGGCGCGCGGTCGCACGGCCGAAGAGCCGGCCGGAAGGTGGTCCGCAGATAACGGGCGAAGCAACTAAGCAGCATCGAGCTAATGGTTACGAGACCTCGGGCGCCCACCCCGGGCCTTACGCTCTTTACGGGATTGGATAATTGCTTCCCGGTGCTCAGCCTGGCCCGGACGCAACTGTCGTTCGTCCAATATCAACAGGTCGAGGTCATGGTTGGCACAAAGCCGCTCCGCTTTCTCCCTAATCTCGCGTGGCATGGTGTCAACGGATGCTATGAGATGGATATCTACACCCAAGCGACGGCTGATTTCAACATCTTTCTCTAGCTGGGTGTCATTGAAGTCGCTAGCTTGGGTTTTGACTTCTCCAGCAAGGATCTTCCCGCCCCAGATTCCGTATATATCGCTCTCCAATTGCTTCCCTCCCCCAAAGTGGAGGTTGACACCCGGCAGGAACGAGGAGTGGGGGTGCTCGCCGATCAAGTACTCGACGACGAGAAGGTGGGGGAGGGTGCCAAGGTCGCTGGCGCGGTCGATATAAGAGTTCAGGCGGTAGTGAAGGGCAACGGCTTTCCCGTTCTCACGTACATACCGCGATGGTGCTGAGCATCCCGGGCATTGGGCCACACCTGCGACATCCGAAAGGGGAACGAAGCTCTTGACCTTGCATTGGGAGCAAATGATTCCCAAGCCACGCTCGACCCAGCCCTCCTCGCAAGCCCGCTCCAGGGCGGGAACCAGAGAATCTGCCCCCAGACCCGTAATGATGTCTTGCGGCATCCTGAAGACACGTTCAGCACGTCCGCCCCAGTCGCCGGCGAGCGCCCTCAGTGCCTCATTATCACGCACTTCGCCCGCAAGCTCTTTGAAGCGCTTGACCAGATGGTCGGATCGTGGGGTGGTCAGGCCGACCAGTGCTTCATAGACATGAAGTTCCAGCAAGGGGTTAATTCCAGTTGGCGCGCCCACTCCTGTAGCCAACCGACCCTTGTCTGACAGCTCCCAACGCTCTGTCGACGCGTCCAACAACGCAGACAGAACCTCCCGAAGCTGAGGAATCCTCAGTTCAAACCGGAACCGCGAAACGGCGTTAACTTGAAGCTGCAGTCTGTCCCGGTTCCACGTGGCGGTGCGAAGGATCAACTGGGCGACTTCCGGGCGACGAGGGAGCCCGTCGAATGCCTCGCTCGTCAGCCGAAGCAGTGCCGACCCGCTCCCCAGAAACCGGACTGGAGGCTCAAAGTCGAGGACGGTTCTATCGGCATAGACGTGCACGTCGAGCGACGTCCTTTTCCCCCATGGCACCTCGCCCACAAGCCATTGCGGCTGTAGGTTCGTCGTGTACGTCGGATGCGGACACGGCCTTGCTAGCCGGCCAACAGCCCCCCGAGCGTCTGTAGCAGTAAGACCGAGGACCTCAGCCATCCTCTCTAGCTCGTCGTCAGACAGGTTTGGAGCATTGAGCCACACTGTCGGGATACTGCCTACCCTCGCCAGGGCTCTGGCCACCTGTTGTCCGAAGCCGGCCCAACCGTCTACGCCGTGGCGAGGCAAGAGCATCACCGGCACTTGGTCAAGGAAGGGCTGCACGGCTCGGGCGTTCCAGAATGCGATGCACTGGGACACGTCGTCTGCATCTGACACCACGATCACGGCGGGGCCAAACAAGAAACGAGTTTGAAATCGGAACCGCCCAACAAGCTGCTGCTTAGTTTGCGCAAGCAGCGTGCTGCCGCGAAGTTGCGCTTCGGCTATCTCAACATCGCCGCGAAAAGGCGGCCGCGGAATCACCGAAGGCTTTCCATCACTCCTCGTTTCGACCCGCCCGCGCACGCCGGGCCGCCCCACAGTCATCTGCATCTGAGCTCGCAATAGGTCCTCGGGGGAGAGGTCTCCGGCCACCGCAACCTGCCAGAGTGGAGCGTCTTCATCGGCGATCAGTGTGGGCTCGTTCCGCAGCATCACCGAGGCTGGAGGGCATGTGAGTTGGCTGACGGTTTCGTTGTTGATGTGTGCCAACGGAACCAACGGCAACCTCACAGCATGCGCCACGCGCTGCGCGCGGTCCTCCGCCACGTTGACGTTCACAACTGCGTCGATGCCCATCTGCGTGGTGAGCGCGTCCATGTCCTCCGGCGTCTGTCCATCAGGCGCCACAGGAAAAATGAGTTCGGTGATACCGCCCCACCGAACACTCGCCTGCCGCACTGCGGCGCGGAAACCGTCAGCACTGCCCTCGTCGATCAAGTAGGCGACCCTGGCTGGCACAACTGTTGCCGATACGCCAAATTGTCCGAAATATTCTCTACGCTTCACAGCCACCTCACTTGCCCGACGGCGCGTCAACTGCAGGTTCCCGTATAAGGACGGCCTCGCGTGCGAAAAGAGGAGGATCTGGCCCTTTGCAGTGTTGGGTGCCCTGACCGGTGACGGGAAGGGCACCCAACACGCCCGGTCAGCAAAGGGCGTCGGCGGCGCGGTGTCGTAGGCGTTCGTCGCTGAGTGTGTCGAGGAGGCGCCAGGAGGCGTCGGTGACCTCTTCGGTCTGCAGCTGTCCGATGTCGGTGGTGGTGCGGAAGAGGAACCGGAAGTCGATGTGTTGGTGGGCGGCTTCCCCCTTGGCTTCGTTGGCGGGGATGGGGTGGATGTCGATGTGGACGGGCCGGTGGCCGACGGCGGTGACGGCGTCGGCGGGGATCCCAGTCTCCTCGGTGAGTTCCCTCAGGGCAGCCTCCAGCAGCGCGTCGTCCGCGGGTTCCAGGTGGCCGCCGGGCAGGAGCCACTTGTCCAGGGCGAGGTGGTGGATGTGCAGGATGCGCCCGACCGGGTCGGCGAGGATGGCGCCGGCGGTCGCGTGGCCGCGGAACTCCTTGCGGGAGGTGAGGTCGGCTCCGGTGTCCAGGAGTTCGAAGGCCTGGGCCAGTTCGGGCTTCTCGTCGGGGTGTTCGTCGAGGTAGGCGGTCAGGGTGGTGCGGATGTGGGCTTCTGTGATGGCCATGGTGATCACCTGTTGAAGTAGGAGAGCCAGGTTGCCGCGATGGCGGCTCGGTCGTCCGCGTTGGCCTCGTGCATGCCGGGGGCGAGGTCTCCGCGGGTGAGCATCCTGATCCCGGCGAGGATTTCGGCCTGGACCAGGAAGATGAACGGCCCAACGCTGGCGCCGTGCAGGAAGTTGACGGCGTTGCCGCCGTTCGCCAGATAGAAGTAGTGGCCGGTGGTCTGGTAGCGGGTGACGTGGTCGCCGACCGTGGTGCGGGTGTAGACGTCCGGCAGGCCGCTGAGCTCTAGTTCGTCCTCGCTTGAGGTGACGGTGGCGACGTAGGCGCCGTTGCGCAGGTGGGGGAAGTCCTCGCCGTGCAGCGAGACCGCGCCGGTCGCGCAGAGCACCAGGCCGGCCCCCTTGAGTGCGTCCTCCCGGTCGCGGGCGACAGTGAAACCCTGGGACAGGGCCTGGGTGCGGCGGACGGGGTCGATGTCGTGGACGGTGACCTGGACTCCCTTGGCGTGCAGGAGGCGGGCGATGGAGCTGCCCAGTTTGCCGAAGCCGATCACCAGGGCGGGGCGGCCGTGGAGGATGTCGCCGCGTCCGCGCATGACGGCCTCGGTGGAGAAGACCACGGACTGCCCGACCAGGAAGTCCTCGGGGTCCTTGAGGGGTGAGCGGGCGACCGAGATGACCGGGCAGGGCAGTTTGTCGAGGTCCTCGTAGCGGCGGTGGCCGTTCTCGGTGTCCTCGATCACTCCGAGGATCTGCCCGGAGAAGCGGGAGTGCAGCTCGGCGAGGGCGGGGGCGAAGTAGCCGCCGACGTCGAGCAGCACGACGGGCTCGCCGGCGGCGCGGGACTCGAAGTAGTCCAGTGCGGTGTCGGGGTCGGCGAACAGCTCGCGGGAGAGCGTGTCAACCGGGATGGTCTGCTCAACCTCGCGCTGGGCGGCGGGGGTGATGGACTTCGGCTTGGGCAGGACCGCCCGCAGGCGGCTCATCGCGGCGACCGCGCGGACGAAGCCGGGACGCTCGGGCAGGAGGTGAGTCACCAGGAATGAGGTGACCTGGTCGGTGGGGGCGAACTGGGCGGCGATCTTGGCGAAGTAGGCGTCCAGCCGGGCGCGTTCGAAGGATTCCATGGCCGTTCCCTCTCGTTGGGAGTCAGGGCAGTGCATGGGTGGCTGGTGCGTTCAGGCAGGTCGAGCGAGGCCGAACAGGAGGCGGCCGGAGGCGAGGCCGGCATCGAGGTAGGCGTCGACGCGGGGGAGGTCGGCGCTTCGCGGCAGCGGATCCAAGCCGATCACGACGACGGCCTGCCCGTGGTCGCGGACGTGCCGGGTCCAGCCAGGCCGGACCGGCAGCCGGGCGCCGAAGCGACTGCCGCGGAACCGCAGCAGCACCGTGGTCGCGTCCACGATCAGCAGCCGTTCCCCGAGGTCAGGGACGGAGTCCTGCGGTTCGGCCAGGCCGCCCAGGGAGGCGGCGAGGTGCCGCATCCGGAACTCTATGGCCTGGGCGGTGTCGTGCCCGGTGGGGCCGGGCGGGTGGGCGAGCAGGAGGTGCGCGTGGTCGGTGTCGGCAGGGTCGATGCCGAGCCAGGTCCAAGCGCCCAGGGCCGCGAGCAGGCTGGGTCCTGGGCCAGCGGCAGCCAGCAGGGTGCAGGCGGTCAGCATGGTGCCCCCTGGGTGGCCGGGGCGGTCTTGAAGCGTGACCAGACGACCTTGCCTGTCGCTCCCCGATCCTCGACGCCCCAGTCGTCGGAGAAGGCGTCGACGATGTGCAGGCCGCGGCCGGAGACATCGTCGTTGGTGGGACGACGGCGCCGGGGCCGGTGAGGGTTGGAGTCGTGGACCTCGATGCGGACGATGTCGTCCTCCGCGCTCATCGCGACGTGGAAGCCGTAGCCATGGCCGCGGCGTGTGTCGTGCGCGAGGGCATTGGTGGCCAGCTCGGAGACACAGAGGCGGACGTCATCGGCCCGCCCCTCCAGGTCCCAGGCGGCCAGGGTGCGAACGACGAAGTCCCGGGCCTGACCCACGGATTCGGGGACAGGGGCGAAGAATCGTTTGATGGCATCGGGCATGGCGAGCCTCATGTCTCGGCGTCCAGGGCAGGGGCAGAGCTGGGAGTGCGGCGGCGCGAGCGGTTCGGAGTCCGACGCGAGGGCTTGCTGTCTCGGACGACCATCAGCCGGACTCCGGATCGGGCGATCTCCCGCTTCCGCTCGACGGCTATCGACTTGGGCCCCAGGTGGGAGGCGGCAGGCAGGACCACTCCGTAGACATCCGGCAGGTCGAGCACGTCCAGCAGCCCGGTGAACGCCGCGCTGCGGGCGCTGTTGCCGCCGCGCTCGATGAAGATCGCGCCCAGCACCAGCTCGTGGCAGCGGCAGTACTCCGCCAGGGCCCCGGTCAGGGCCGTCTGCCGGGCGGCGGAGCTCTTGAAGAGCCGGAGGAAGCCATAGACGACCGGGCCGTTCACCGGGCGATGCTCCGTGAGGGGTTCCATATGCGTGTCCGTCCAAGGGATCAAAAGGGGCGGAAGGCGTGGCCGGTCCGACAGGATCCGGGCCGACTCTTTCGAGAGTGGCCCTGCTCTAACCCCCAGGAAATGACCCGCTGTTGTACTTCCGTTGCACTTGCGTGTCCCCGCCTGCGTGCATCGTGCTTCGATGCTGTGCGGAAGGGAGCGACGCGTGGCGACCGTGCACCACTGGAGCGGCCTGGAGGCCCATGCCCTGCGACTCGCGCTGCGGATGAGCGTCAGGGGCTTCGCCCAGCATCTCGGGGTCGCTCAGCGCACTGTCGCCAAGTGGGATCAGCTTCTTGAGTCCACCGAGCCGAGACCCGACACCCAGGCGATCTTGGACACCGCACTGGCCCGTGCGGATGCCGCGGTGCATCTGCGGTTCGAGACACTGCTGTCCGAGGCCGGCCACCCCTCGGCCGGGCCGGGGCGGCGGGTGACGGCGTCCGGCCCGAGGGCTTGGGAGTACGAGTCCTGGACCGATGACCTGGACCGGGTCGTGGTCGCGCTGTCCCGCCAGAGTTTCGCGTTCGCCGACAACCTGCTGGGCCGCTGGCTGGGTCGCTTCAAGCCGGCCGAGCTGGACGACAAGGGCCTGTATCTGTTCGCCCGCTCAACGGCCCTGCTCGGCGATCTCCAGCGGGACCAGGGGGCCGTGCTGGGGCCACTGTCAGCCCAGCACGCGTATGTGGGCGCCCGCTCAGCGTTCACCCAGCTCGACATCCCCCGCCGCATCGCCCAGCTCGACCTGTCACTAGCCGTGGTCGCCGAGATGTCCGGCAAGCTGGAAATCGCCGCCCGCCACTACGAAACCCTGGCGGTGGATGACCGGCTCTCGCGCCGCGACCGGGCCAGGGCCCGGCTGTGGGTGGGAACCGCGCTGAGCAAGGACGGCAACCACGACTATGCCGCCCGCGTCATGCTCGCCGCGACCCGCGACTTCGAGGACCTGTCCGAGCCCGAAGACTGGTCCGTCGCCCACCAGAAACTCGCCCTCGCCCACCGCGGCGCCGGCGACCTCACCAAAGCCCTGCACTTCATCGACATCGCCCGAACCACCGGCACGACCGACTCACCGATGCAACGCGTTCGCCTGGACACCGCCCACGGACACATCCTGCTCTCCGACCCGGCCACCCGGGATGATGGACTGCACGTCCTCGACCAAGCCGCGAAGACGGCCGCGCAATACGGCATGAGCCACCAACTCCGCAGCATCGAGGGCATCCGGACCACGATCCAGGGGACACCGCGTCCCCGGCGACGGTGACCAGGGAGAGAAGCGAGTGACGGACAACCAACGGGCCATCACCGACGACCAGCGCCAGCGGGCCAAGCTGATCTGGGACTACCACCAGATGAGCCACGACGTGCGGCCGGTCGACGCCGCGATCGGCCTGGGCAGCCACGACCTCGGCGTCCCCGCCTTCTGCTCCGAGCTGTATCGAGCCGGACTGTTCCCAACGCTGGTCTTCACCGGCGGTCCCAACCCCACCGCCCCGGAACGATTCCCCCGCGGCGAGGCCGTGCACTTCCGCGAGCACGCCATCGACCTCGGCGTCCCCGCCGAAGCAATCCTGCTGGAGCCCACGGCCCGCAATACAGGCCAGAACCTCACCTTCTCCCGCGATGTCCTGGCCGCCGCCGGGATCATCCCCCAGACCGTGCTGCTGGCCTCCATGCCCTATATGGAGCGACGCGCATTCGCCACCGCCCGCAAAGTCTGGCCCGAGGTCGAGGTCATCTGCGCGTCGGCGCCACTGGAGTTCGACGACTACCTCAAGACGATCGGCGACGACAAGCACGTCGTTGACCAGCTCGTCGGCGACCTCCAGAGGGTGATCGAGTATCCGAAGCTCGGATTCGCCATCGAGCAGGAGGTCCCGGAGGACGTGCATGGCGCGTACGAATCCCTCATCCGCGACGGCTTCACCAGCCGGCTCCTCGACTCCTGACCTGCCGGCCCCGGGCGGGCTGTGTGCCATCCACCAGCCCAACTTCCTGCCCCGGCTGACCACGCTGGCGAAGCTGTTCGCGGCGGACTACTGGATCGTCCTGGACGACGTGCAGTTCACCCGCCGCGACTACCAGCACCGGGCCCTCCTCCCGGCCCCTGGCGAGGCGGAGGGGCGCCGGTGGCTGACCATCCCCACCCATCTTCCCCACGGCCGCCAGACGGCCATCTGTGAAGCTCTGATCGTCGATGCCGACCTGGCCCGGCGAAGGACCGCGGGGATACTGCGGCAGACCTATCGCTCCAGCCCCCACTGGCCCGCGTTCGAGGAGGCCCTTCAGCAGGTGCTGGCCGCGTTCGACACCGGCCGGACCGCGGCCGTCGCCGAGACCTCCACCCGCGTCCTGCTGGACCTGCTCGGCTGGCAGGGGAAGATCCTCTCCAGCAGCCGACTGCCCGCCCGGCCCGGCCGCTCGCAGCGGCTCGCCGACCTGGCCGCCGCGACCGGCGCCCGCGCGTATCTGTGCGGGACCGGCGGCATGAAATACCTCCAGCCGCAGCTGTTCACCACCCGCTCGATCACCGTCACCCACTTCACCCCGCCGCCACTGGGGATCTGGGCCGCGGGCCGCAGGGACAGCGCCATCACCCCCCTCATGGCGCTCGGCCCCGCTGCCCTGGCCGACGAGGTGAAGGCCGTCGCCTCCCGCGACGACCTCCACCCCGCCGCAAAGACGCCGCGGCTGCTTTCCCCCCTCGAGGGAGTACAGACGAACGTGCTCAACCGCGTACGACTTCGTGCCTGATGCCAGGCGGCATCATTCCTGTGCCGGGATCGAGGCCAGCCGTCGGCTGTTGCCGAGCTTCTTCTTCAGCGCGAGGTTCTCTTGGTAGAGGTTCGCGGTCACCGAAGCGAGGGCGTCGAGCTTGCCCTGGACCTCGGTGACCTGGGCCTTGGCCTCCCGCAACTGCTTGCGGAGCTCGGCTATGGTCTCGTCCCGCTGGACTTCGCCGGGGGTGCGGAGGACCGGGCGGGCGACCTTTGCGTCCCACTCGGCAAGTATGTCCTCGGCCCGGTGGACGGTCGCGTGGCTGACCTTGGCCTCGCGGGCGAGGTTTTCCTTGGTCAGGGACCCGTCGGTGTGCAGGGGCTCTCCGGCCAGCAGCCGGGCCATGGCCTCCCGCAGCTTGGTCTCGGTCGCAGCGGACACCGGCATCAGGCGGCTCCTCCTTCTTCTTGTTCTCTCAGTGCTCGGGTGATGCGCTGGACGTCGGCGAGCCGGATCAGCACGGCTTCGCGGCGCGGTGGTGCCAGGCTGCGGTCCTTGACCATGGCTGTCAGGTCTTCCTCCTCGGCAGTCCAGATGGGCGCATGCTTGCGGGTGACCACAGAGTTGCGGCAGCGTGCGGGTTGGCAGGCGCCGATCAGCGGGGCCTGGCCGCGCTGTGCTTCTGGGAGCTGGTTCTGGCACTCGGCCTGCGGGGCATCGAACATGCAGTGGTTCAGGGTGCCCAGGTGCAGGTCGGGGAATTCCGCGGTCAGCAGTGAGGCTTGGAGGCGTTCGTCGGCGATCTGGGCCCGCAGTGACGGGTCGCTGTCCATCATGTCGATCACCTTGTCCAGGCCGGCATGGAGGCGAGCCGCCCCCGGCCCGACCGCCACTGCTTCGCCGCCTCGCCGGTCCTTGAGCAGTCCCACCAGCCGCCGTGCGGCGGCGGATTCCAGCTCCTGGTTGAATTCCTTGGCCCAGTTCGCGTCCATCTTTGCGTAGGCCGGGGTGAGCGAGTTTGCCAGCGCTCGCCGTGCGGCGTGCTTGAGCTGCATGCCCAGGGCGATCTCCGAGTCTGGCTGCTGCCCCGTGATGATCGACATGGTCTTGCGAAACATGTGAGGTCTCACGTGTGCCATCGGGATTTCCTGTAGACCGGTCCGGTCCCGATCGGCGTTGATCTTCTCGATGAAGAAGTCGATGTCGCTGGCAGGGTCGATGCCCCGCCGTCCGTAGGCGCGTTTTCCCTCCGCAGACTTCGGCGGGTCAAGGGAGGCGAACAGGTGCGTCGGGTGCCAGGACAGCCGCTCAAGCACCGTCAGCGCCTCGGCGACGGGTTCGATGATCCACCAGTGGCGAGACGGCTGTTCCGGATCCTTCTTGATCTTCCGTGAAACCACGGCGGGCGAGCCATAATGGCTGCCCAAAGCGCCCCGTTCGATCTCCTGAATCTCACTGTCACGCATCAGGCTTAGCCCTGCCGCGAATATGTAGCAGGCGGCTCTGACCATCCGCAGCTCATCGTCGAGGCTGGTCAGGGTGATCTCCGAACGCCATGGCCTGTGGTGCCCGTCCGGCCTTCTCACCACTGCAAATTCCGGGCAAGCTATCGGCACGTCGCGATACGTGGCCTCCCCGCCCAGTTCCACCGCCTGGCCAGAGGCCACTGCCTGCTCAATCCGTTGTCGACGACGTCGGCGATGGGCAGAGGTGCCCAGGAACACATTCCCCGACGCCGCATTCTCGAAGATCAGACGGTGCAGAACCTTGAAGCTCGGGGTTCCCACGCCGCCGCTGCGACCGCTCTTCGCCCGCACCGGCACTCGATGGCTGGGGTCCGCCAACCACGCCTCGATGGCAGCATCTATGTCGGCCTGTTTGCGAATCGTCCGCTTCGGGGCGTAAGCCGTGGCGCCAACAGCAGCAGCACCCCGCGTGCTGTTGACCAGCTGGGTTCTTCCCTCAGCAACTGCGCGGAGCGCGCTCGCCCGCCGAGCCCGTTGGCGCTCACCCCGGTTCGCACCCTTCTCGGTGAACAGGTTCTTGCTCCTGCCGCCGGTTATCTGCAGGCTCAGTGTCGTCCAGACCGGAGTGCCGGCCTTCGCGCCGCGGAAGTCACGGTCGTGGACCGGAACCAGATGCGCCGAGTCTGCGAGCCATTCGTGCACCAGTCGGTCCGCATCCTCACTACTCATCGGCCCGGGCAAATCCGGCAGTGACTCGCCCTCACCCCGCTCGTCGGACAGCTTGTCTCGGAGATCGAGAATGTCGGGTGCGAAGGTGTGGATGTAGGTCCAGGCAGCCCGCAGGAGAGGCCACCAGGTCGAAGGCGGGATGGACGGTGTGGCAATACCGTCTTCGGAGGCCGTGACGGAACCTCCCAGCACGCTGTCGCTTACTTCCTTACCGGTTTGCCCCGGCCACGGGTCGTCAAAGAGGGCTGTGCCGGTAAGGATTCGGGATACGGACTGCATGCGGCGGATGGCGTGAACATGTTTATCAAGGCCCGGGGCGCCCCCCTCGCCGACCTGTTCGTGCAAGAAGCCCAACCATGCGTCGGATGGCCAGGTGCTGAGGTCGTCGGGCATATGGTGTTTGCGAGCCCATCTGCCCAGCTCACCGAGCAGATAAGCCTCCGTCGCGGCCGTTCCCAGCGCCGTCGGGCGGGGGCGGAAGATGTTGGCCTCGCGCAGGATGCGGTGGGCCGGGTTGAGTACGGCGAAGGAAACCTCCCTCACCCGCAGATTCCACAAAGCATCTTCCTCGCAGAACCGGACCGACCAGCTGGCCCGAGACCGGTTGCTGGGGCGGCGAATGCACTCCCCTGACCAGGCTCGGGTCTGCCCAAAGACCGGGATGTCCACCTCGGGAAGGAGGGCATGTGACGTTCCGAAGACCGGTTCGTCGTCGCGGAAGACCTGCGAGGGCAGCGGCACGGGAGCGGGACTGGCCATCATCGGTCGTACTCCGTCCGCAGTCCGAGTGGCAGATCAAGGCGAAGCCCACGGTCCGTGATCTCCTGCCGCGCGGCGGGCAACTGATCTGCGCACTCGGCGAACAGCCCCTTCAGCGCGGCTGCCTGCTTGCCCCACACCGCTTGCCAGCGGGACGGGTCCAGGACCGCGCGCATCCGCTCGATGTGGTCGGCGAACAACAGCAGTCGGGGCAGCTGCGAGGTGAAGATCACCGCATTGCGGCAGAGCATGCACATCGCCGGGGCGACATGACACAGCTGAGCCCCTGGTGTGTGAGGGGAATCGTAGGGATTGCGGCAGTGTGTCAGTCCCATGTCCAGCTGCCCCATACGCATGTTGAGGGCCTGGTCAGGGGCCATGCCGACTGCCTCAGCCACCTCGGGCTCTTCGAGTCGTTGTTCGGCCTCTTTTTCAATGAACAGCGGCCGCTGGGAAACACGCTCGAATACCCATTGCTGTGCGCGGTTGACGGCCCGGCCTGCCATGACGTGGGCAGTAGTGCCGTGGGCGTAATGGTTCCGGTAGATCTCGACATGGTGGTCATCACCCGCAAGGTCGGTCACCGTGCCCCCCAGGGCGACGGCCCGCGTGGTCTTCGCGGTTTTGCGGAGGCGTCGTACGTTGTGGGGCAAGGAGATGGCCAACGGATTGCCGTTGGTGTCGCGCTGTACGTCGATCCAGTTGGAGAATCGTCGCCCGCGTTGCTTGAATCCTGCGCAGGCGGCCGTGAGCTCGCCCGTTTCCTTGCGGAGTTCAACGGCCAGGAACAACCAGGGCGTCGCCATGAACGCCTCTCGGGTCAGCGCAACGGCCGCGAACAGGCGTCGCATCAGACCGGGGACGTCCCATTCGCCGCGTCCGGGAAAGGCCAACGTCTCTGCAGCCGTCGAGCTCTCCTCCGGATCGGGATCGGGATGAAGGTCGGCGCGGATGCGGCCGGCTCGTTGCTTGCGCTGGACCAGTCGGACGCCGGCATCGGTGAGCTCGATGTCGGACATTTGCAGGTCGTGCAGTTCCTCCGGGGTGGTGTCGTTCATCTCCAGCAGCAGCAAGATCCTGAAGGGCATCAGGTCCCTCTCCGAGGGGAACAGCAGGCGTCCCACGGCGATCACCAATCCGCGGCGGTCCTTGCCCTTGCCCTCGTCGTCCAGCAGGTCCCTCAGCTCCTGCGGCCACCAGCGGCATCGGACCGGCAGGTGCTCCCGCACTGCGGCTGTCGTCAGCAGGCCGTGGCGAGCGGCCCAGACCAGGTTGGCCAGCTCGCGCCAGCCGCCTTCCCGGGGATCGACACCATGCTCCAAAAGTCCCTTGCCCCGGGCCAGGCGCTCCTCAAGTTCGCGCACTGCCCGGCGAGCGGCATCACGCAATGTGATGCGTTCCGCGTTGGAGAACTCATCGAGTGGCTCTCCCTCGGTCTTGGGCGCCGTGGGCGGCGCCTGTGCTCGCAGCCGCAGCCGTTCGGGCACTGATTTATCCCAGGAGGCCCGCTGTTCTATCAGCAGCAGCAAGGTGCTCGCCATCTTGTAAGGCATGGGTGACTGGGAGCTGTACTCCTTCCGCAGGGCTTCCTCCCAGGCGAAGAGCACGTCCGCCAGATCGATCTGCGCGCCGTCAAGCCGCGCATCCTGGGGGGCCAGGCCCCTCCGGGGAAGTTCTTCGTCGATGAAACGTGCGAAGTGCCGCACCGGGCTCGTATAGGTCGAGCCGGCGTCCTGCAGGCCCATCCGTCGGATGTAGTCCACCGCTTCATCCGCCAATTGCGCGGCGAGGAGGGAGCACTGGTAGTCCGCCGGGTCGATCACATGCCGGGAAACCTTGCCCCGGCGCTCGCTGGTGACAACTCGCCGTCCCACGTGCTCAATTCGCCGTGCGTCTTCGCGCTTGGGCGCCGTCCGCTGCCGGGGCTTGCGCTCACCTCGGCGAGCCATCAGCCGCACCCCCGCCCACCACGTGCGCTGCATAATCGGCGTAGGTCTTGTCCCTGTCGTTCCACTCGGCGATTGCCTGGCTGACCAGCGCATTCGTGTTGCGAATGTAAACGAGATACCGCATCGTGGAACTAATATTCCGGTGGCCTAGTAGCCGTTGCAGGATCATCAGCGGGTTGCGTGACAGGTGGTCAGCAAGGAAAGCGCCGTGCCCGCCAGCTGCCACCCGCTGAGCCTCTTCTCTCAGGACCAGCTGCGTCAGCATCTGCAGCATGTAGATCGCGAAGGTGTGGCGCGTGTCGTGGATCCGCAGCTGGGACGGCATGACGAGGTCGAGCTCATACTCCTCGATCAGAAACAGCGTCCGCCCAAGCGCTTCGGCGAAGATCTGCTCCCAGCGCTGCTTGGACGGCATCCGCCCACCCCGGCCGACGAACAGCGCCATCGGCTCCAGGCCCCGGTCCCCCTCGATGGCGGCAAGACGACGAACCTCCGCCGGCATCGCCTTGATGCGGAACGTCCGGCGCCGCCCATGAAGCATCCCGCTCAACTTCATCTGCCGCATGTTGACGTCGTCGACGATGAACAGTTCGTCGCGACGCCGGTAGAGCGCCTTCGCCGAGGCCCGCACCGTCGCCGCCCGCTCGGTGCGGCGATACATGTCCAGCTCCCGCAGCGTTGCGTCCTGGATCGCAACCGTCCTGGGCAGCCCGTACTTGGCTATTGCCTGCAATGGCACCTCAGCCGCTGAACCGTCCCTGCGGGGCGGCCCCACCTCGATGTCGAGCAGGCAGCTGAACTCCCGCAGCCGCATCCCTGTTGTGATCGCCAACTCCGCGCCCGCACTGTTGCGCAGCGGCGACCGCCCGCGGAAGGCGGGATCTATTCGGTCGCCTGGCAGGTAGCCGCGCAGGCCCACCTGCTTGAAGAACCGCCACTGCCGATACGTCAGGTGCCGCACATCCAGCTCGGTCGTCGCCCCCCAGGCCAGAACATCCCGGCCACTGCGGCGCCGGTGATAGGGCCGCATGTCCAGCAACTTCTCCTGTACCGCCCAGTCGTAGAAGTTGTTGATCGTTGCCCGACGCCGCTTCCAGGTGGCCGGGGCGTCGGGCGCCTCCCTCAGCTCGGTGCAGTCCTCGCGGTAGGCCACCAAGTCGTCCTCGGTGGCCGACAGAAGATCGGTCGGCGGATCCAAGTCCGCCAGGAAGTCCACCAGGTCCAGCGCGTCATACGTGTAGTCCTCCAGGGACTTCGCCTTCAGCGCCTTCGACATCTCAAAGAAGAACGAGCACAACGGCTCTACCGGCCGCATGTCCGCCCCAAGGAAGAACGGCGTACCTTCCTTGAGCGCCCCCGGCCTCTGTACATACGCAGCGGCGTCGAGATCGACTCCCGCAGGCGCTTCGTAGAACCGGCGGACCTTGTCATGCGAAACGAAGAAGTGGTCCAACTCAACCCCCATTGAGACAACACGAGTTCATCGAACCTAACAACTTTCCCGCTCGCATCAACCACTGAGGAAGGAATCTTGAGACATCTAGAGTTTCTTGCCCTAACCCGCACCTTCCTGGTTTGCGGGCCGGGTCTCCAGCCGCACCACATGGGGGTGGTCGGGGCGCAGTTCCGCCGAGTCCTCGGCCAGGACGATCCGTTCGGCCGGGCCGACCAGGCCGAGCAGCGTGCTGAGGAGCGTCGTCTTGCCGGAGCCCGTACCACCGCTGACCAGGAAGGACAGCCGGGCCGCCAGCACCGCACGGAGCAGTCGGTCGCCGCCGGGCGGGACCGTGCCGGCCGCCACCAGCTCGGAGAGCGTGAAGGCCCTGGGCCGCAGCACCCGTAAGGACAGGCACGTCCCGCCGACCACCACCGGGGGCAGGACCGCATGCAGCCGGGTTCCGTCCGGAAGCCGGGCGTCCACCCAGGGCCGGGCATCGTCCAGCCGCCGGCCGGCCACCGCCGCCAGCCGCTGGGCGAGCCGACGGACCTCCGCGCCGTCCCGGAAGCGGACCTCCGTACGCTCCAGGCCGGCGCCGCGGTCCACCCACACCTCGTCCGGCGCGGTGACCAGGACATCCGTCACGTCGGGCGCGGCCAGCAGCGGCTCCAGCGGTCCGCTGCCCACCATCTCGGAGCGCAACGCCCCCACCACGCCCAGCACTTCGGTGTCCCCGAGCAGCCGTCCCTCCTCTCGCAGCGCCACCGCCACCCGGGCCGGCGTCGGTTCCGCCCCCGCTTCGGCGAGCCGCCGCCGCACCGCCTCCAGGAGGCCCTCCCCCTCTTTCACGGCCGGCCACCGTCCGCTCCGTCCGGGCGCGCGGCCGCCGGGTCCGCGCCGCCGGGCGTCGCCTTCCGGTCCGCTCCCGGCAGCACGGTGCCGCCCCGGCCCGCCGTCGCCCGGGACCAGAAGTCCCCGCAGAACCGCGCCAGCGGACCGCGCGCCTGGGAGCCCGGCGGCAGACCGCGCGCCAGATCCGCGAACAGGCCCATCTCCCAAGGAAGTTCGCCGGCCAGCGGCAGGTCCATGAGGCGGGCGATCTCGGCCGGGGGCAGGCCGTGGCCGTGGCGGTCGGGGGTTCCGCGCGCCACCAGCCGCAGATCGCCGAGCAGCGGCTGCACCCCGGCGGCCACCCGCTGGGCCGCCGCCACCGCCCGCAGCTCCGTGGGGACCAGCAGCAGCCCCATGTCCACCTGGGACAGCGCCTCCGCCGTCGCCTCGTCGGCACGGCGCGGCAGGTCCATCACCACGACCCCGCCGCGCCGGCGCGCCGCGGAGACGACCGCCCGCATGGCCGGCGGCGGAATGGCGACCTCGGCCCCGCGGTCCCAGCTGAGTACCCGTAAGGAGTGCAGCCGGGGCAGGGACTCTTCGAGGGCGCCGCCGGCCACCCGGCCGCGCGACTCGGCGAAGGCCGGCCAGCGCAGTCCCTTCTCCTTCTCGCCGCCCAGCAGCACGTCCAGCCCGCCGCCCAGCGGATCACCGTCGACGAGCATGGTGCGCCGCCCGGTCCGCGCGGCGGTGACGGCCAGCGCGGCGGCCAGGGTGCTCGCCCCGGCGCCGCCGCGGCCTCCGATCACGCCCACCGTGAGGGCCGGCGGCCCGTCCCCCTCGACCGCGTCGGCGATCCGGTCGACCAGCCAGCGCTCCCCGTCGGGAAGGGCGAGCACCCGCTCGGCGCCCAGGGCGACGGCCTGCCGCCAGGTCTCCTGGTCGTCGGTGCCCCGCGCCGTGAGGATCACTCCCGAGCGGCGTCCGGCACCGCGTAACCGGCCGGCGCAGTCGGCTCCGACGATGACCAGGGGCGCCGCTTCCCAGCCCCCTTTGCGGGCCGGCAGGCCGTGCGCCACTTCGGGCAGCGCGCCGGCCGCCGCGCACAGCCGCAGCAGGTCGTCGAGGAGCCGTTCGTCCTCGGTGATGATCAGCGGGCCGCCCCACTCTTCGCCGGCCCGGACCGGCCCTTCCGATGGCGTGGTTCCAGCCATGTCCGTCCCCCTATCGCTACGCGACTCGCACTCCGCGAACTCGCGGACTTTTACGATGCAGGGATCGGGAAATCCGTGTGGATCTTGGTCCAAATCTGTGGACAACTCCGCGCCTGTGAATATCCCCGTCACCTATTCCAGCGACCGGCGGCCACTTCCGTGACGCAAGAGGGCCTCGCGACAGCACTCCAGGGGCACGAGGGAGCGACCCTCCGGGGCCTTCCACAGAGCAGCGTGTTGACTACGGTGCGTAAGGGGAGGAAGGCGTCGTAGGCGTGGGCGCCGAGCGGGCGCAAAGAGGGGCGGATCGGCGCCTCGGGGCGGAAAACGGCCCCGGACATGCGACGACCCCCGCCGGGGGGGAGAGCGGGGGTCGTCCCCACGGCCGACTCGGGGGGGGGAGGAGCCGGACCGGGTTAGCACGGTCGCGAACGATCCGTGACTTCCATGGTGTACCCGAGAGCCTTCTCAGGCAAACCCACGCGCCACACCTTACGCCGAATGGTGGGCCGCCTATGCTCACCCCGTGGAAAACCACTCCGTGCCTCACCCGACGCCCCGTACTGCCGCGTTCTTCGACTTGGACAAGACCGTCATTGCTAAGTCGAGCACGCTGACCTTCAGCAAGTCGTTCTACCAAGGCGGCCTGATCAATCGGCGGGCCGTACTGCGCACTGCGTATGCCCAGTTCGTGTTCCTCGCGGGCGGCGCCGATCACGATCAGATGGAGCGGATGCGGGAATATCTCTCCTCCTTGTGCCGCGGCTGGGATGTGGCCCAGGTGCGGGAGATCGTCGCCGAGACACTGCACGATCTGATCGACCCGATCATTTACGACGAGGCCGCCTCACTCATCGAGGAGCATCACGCCGCGGGGCGTGATGTCGTCATTGTCTCCACCTCCGGTGCCGAGGTCGTCGAACCGATCGGGGAACTCCTCGGCGCCGACCGGGTCGTGGCCACCCGTATGGTCGTCGGCGAGGACGGCCGATTCACCGGAGAGGTGGAGTATTACGCCTACGGCCCCACCAAGGCGGAGGCCGTCCGGGAGCTCGCCGCATCCGAGGGCTATGACCTGGAGCGCTGTTATGCGTACAGCGATTCGGCGACCGATGTCCCGATGCTGTCGGCCGTGGGGCATCCGTGCGCGGTCAATCCGGACCGCGCGCTGCGCCGCGAGGCCGTCGCCCGGGGCTGGCCGATCCTCTCCTTCAACCGCCCGGTTCCGCTCAAGCAGCGGCTGCCGGCGCTGTCCATGCCGTCCCGCCCGGTGCTCGCCGCCATGGCCGCGGTGAGCGCGGCGGCCGCCACCGCCACGCTGGTCTGGTACGCGAACCGACGGAAAACCCCGAAGCCGCACCTCGCCCGTATGGACCGGATCGGCCGCACCGCCCGTATTGACCGCGTTTGAAGCCAAACGTAAAGATCTGCGACCCGGGGTTCCGCTTGCCCGGCGCGAGGAGTACAAAGGACTTAACGGCCCGCGAGACCAAGGACATCCGAGAGGAAAACCTTTAATCAGCAAGTGGCCCACGGACCGATGCATGAATGCCGGGCACCCACGCGACGCCGACCCGTCGATTACGGGCCAGCCACACCAGGTAACCGGACGAAGATTCCGACCTGATGGGCACATATTCGAGCACGCACTGGTAACCCGGCAGACATGCCAGCGGCGGTACCACCGATTGGTACCGCCGCAACCCTGTGTTCGGGCCAAATCAAGCAATGCGTTCCGGAATTCCGGCTACCGGGTCGGATATCGCCGTCCTCGGCGGCCGGATACCGCGCCCCGCCGCTTACGCCGCGCCGCGCTGCAGGGCCTCACAGACCGCCGTGCTCTCCCGTACGCCGAGTTCCACCGCGCGTCCGCAGTGGGCGATCCACCCGGCGACGCCCTCCGGGGTGCCCGAGACATAGCCCTCCAGGGCCGCCACGTAGGCTGCCCGGCCCAGTTCCGCGTGCCCCACTTCGGCGGGGCAGATCGCCTTCGGGTCCAGCCCGCTGCCGATCAGCACGATCCGCTCGGCGGCCCGGGCGACCAGCCCGTTGTGGGAGGCGAACGGCCGCAGCGCCAGCAGCTCGCCGTGCACCACGGCGGCGATCACCAGGGCCGGCGCCTCCGTGCCGGCCAGCAGCAGCCGCGACAGCCCGTCCAGCCGCCCGGCCACCTCGTCGGCGTCCGGCAGCGGCAGCTCGATGAGCGGCTCGTCCACGGGTTCCGCGGCGAGCCGGGGCCGCCCCACCGTGTCGTCCGCCGTCTCCTTGCCGGCCGCCACAAGGTGGAGCCGCGCCAGCACCCGCAGGGGCGACTGCCGCCACACGCTCAGCAGCTGGCCCGCCTCGGCGGTCAGCCGCAGCGCCGCGCCGACCGTCCGCGGCTCCCCCTCGACGCCGAAGTCGGTCCGGCGCCTGACCTCTTCGAGCGCCCAGTCGGCGCCCGCCAGAGCCGCGGAACCGCGCGCTCCGCGCAGCGCCGCCTCGGAACTGACCTCATTGCTGCGGCGCCGCATGACCCGGTGCCCGTAGACCCGGTCGACGCCCTTGCGCACGGAGTCCACGGAGTCGGTGACTCCCGGGAGCGAGGCCAGGGTCGCGAGCGGATCGTCGCTCGCCTTGGGGGGTGCGGGGGTGGTCCCCCGGGAGTTTCCAGCCATGGGTACGACCCTACGCACCGGCGGCCCGAACCCCTCGAAGGAGTGGTCTTCTTCACGCGGACCTCTTACTCAGCGGAACAGCGGTATTACCCTTAGTGAACATGAAGATCGCTTTCGTAGGCAAGGGCGGCAGTGGCAAGACCACCCTCTCCTCCCTGTTCATCCGTCATCTCGCCGCGGCCCGGGTCCCCGTGATCGCCGTGGACGCCGACATCAACCAGCATCTGGGTGCCGCCCTCGGCCTCGACGAGGCGGAGGCCGCCGCGCTGCCCGCGATGGGCGCCCATCTCCCGCTGATCAAGGACTACTTGCGCGGCAGCAACCCGCGGATCCCGTCCGCCGAATCCATGATCAAGACGACCCCGCCCGGGGAGGGGTCGCGCCTCCTCCGGGTCTGCGAGGACAACCCCGTTTACGACGCCTGCGCACGGACGGTGGAGCTCGACGGCACCCCGGTCCGGCTGATGGCGACCGGCCCGTTCACCGAGTCGGACCTCGGCGTGGCCTGTTACCACTCCAAGGTCGGCGCGGTCGAACTGTGCCTCAACCACCTTGTTGACGGCCGCGAGGAGTACGTCGTGGTCGACATGACGGCCGGTTCCGACTCCTTCGCCTCCGGGATGTTCACCCGCTTCGACATGACCTTCCTGGTCGCCGAGCCGACCCGTAAGGGCGTCGCGGTCTACCGCCAGTACAAGGAGTACGCCCGGGATTTCGGGGTCCCCCTCAAGGTGGTGGGCAACAAGGTGCAGGGGCCGGACGACCTCGCGTTCCTGCGCGACGCGGCGGGCGAGGACCTGCTGGTGACGGTCGGGCACTCCGAGTGGGTGCGCGCCCTGGAGAAGGGCCGCCCGGCCCGCTTCACCTATCTGGAGCAGGCCAACCGCCGCGCCCTGGAGACCCTGCACGACACGGCCGATGCGGCCTACGGGCGCCGCGACTGGGAGCGCTACACGCGCCAGATGGTGCACTTCCACCTGAAGAACGCGGAGAGCTGGGGCAACGCCAAGACGGGCGTCGACCTCGCGGCCCAGGTCGACCCGGCGTTCGTCCTCTTCGAGGGGACGGCCACCCCGCAGCCGGCCTGATCGCCGGACGGCGCGAGTCGGCGCACGGCTCGCGCCGGACCCACCGGTCCGGCGGGCTCCGCTTCCCGGCCTCGGCCGTCACAGCGCCCGGTCTTCACCCGATAGAGGGGTGGATTGCGGCAAATGCCCGCAAAGTCTTCTCTGAACCTTTACGTGTCATTACGCTTCGTTTACCGCCGCTTGAGAGTCACCGGACCGTCGCTCACCGCGACACCCGCCGGCCGGCTCGCGACCCGCCGCAGTACACCGCCGCCCACGATCGCGCCCCGCGCGACCGCGTCGCCCCGGAGGAGACGGGAATGTCGCAGATCGAGAAGCCGCCGCAGCCGCCCCGGTACCCGCACCAGGCAGCCGTCCCTCCCGAGCCCCGCAACCACCCCGCCGAACCCCGCCCGAAACGGGCCGCCCGGGCCGCCTGGCTGCGGGACCTCTCCGCGTCGGCCGTCGTCTTCCTGCTCGCCGTCCCGCTGTCGCTCGGCGTCGCACTGGCCACCGGAGCCCCGCTCCAGGCCGGGCTGATCGCCGCGGTCGTCGGCGGCATCGTCGCCGGGCTGCTCGGCGGCGCGCCCCTTCAGGTGAGCGGCGCCGCCACCGGCCTCCTGGTGGTCACCACCGACCTCGTCCAGCGCTACGGCTGGCGGGCCACCTGCGCCATCACGGTCCTGGCCGGCCTGACCCAACTCGCCCTGGGCGCCCTGCGGGTGGCCCGGGCGACGCTGGCCGTCAGCCCGGCGATCGTGCACGGCATGCTGGCCGGCATCGGGGCCACCATCGCCATCGGGCAGCTCCATGTGGTGCTCGGTGGCCGGCCCGACAGTTCGGCGCTCGACAACATCGCCGCCCTTCCCGGCCAGCTGGCGCATCCGCACATCACCGCGCTGCTGATCGGCGCCGTCACCGTGGCCGTGCTGGCCGGCTGGGGGCGGCTGCCGGGCCGCGCCGGACGGTGGGCGCGGGCGCTGCCGGCGCCGCTGGTCGCGGTGGTCGCCGCGACCGCGGTCGGTGTGGGGTCGGCGGTGCCGCGCGTGGCGCTGCCGTCCTGGCAGGTGCCCGCGCTCCCGGTGGTGCCGGAGGCGTCCGTTCCGGCCCTGGCCGCCGCGGTGCTGACGGTCACCTTCGTCGCCAGTATGGAGTCGCTGCTGTCCGCCGTGGCCGTGGACCGGCTCGCCGCCGAGCGGCCCGGGGCCCCCGCCGGCCGCCTCCGGCTCAACCGCGAACTGGCCGCCCAGGGGGCAGCCAACACCGTCTCCGGCCTGCTGGGCGGGCTACCCGTCTCCGGGGGCGCGATCCGCGGCTCGGCCAATGTGCGGGCCGGCGCCGCCACCCGCCGCGCCACGGTGCTGCACGGCGTGTGGGTGCTGCTGTGCGCCGGCCTGACGGCGGCCGCCCTGGAGCTCATCCCCCTGGCCGCACTGGCCGCCCTGGTGATGGTGGTCGGCGTCCGGATGGTGAGCTTCGCGCACATCCGGCACGTCCAGCGGCACCGCGAATTCCCGGTCTACGCCGCCACGTTGGGCGGCGTGGTGCTGCTCGGCGTCCTCCAGGGCGTGCTGACCGGCATCGCCGTCGCGGCCTTCCTCGCGCTGCGCCGGCTGACCCACACGCGCGTCACGGTGACGAAGGAGGGCGAGGGCTACCGGGTGCGCATCAGCGGCCAGTTGACCTTCCTGGCGGTGCCGCGACTGACCCGGGCGCTGGCACTGGTCCCGGCCCACACCGATGTCGTCATCGAGCTGTGCGGCTCCTTCATGGACCACGCCGCCTACGAGGCTCTGCAGTCCTGGTCCACGGCCCATCGGGCGCACGGCGGCTGGGTCACCCTCGGCGGCCGTTCGGCCCGGCCGGTCGCCGAGCCGGCCGACGCGCACTCCTGCCGGCCGTGGACGCCGTGGCGCCACCACGAGTGCACCCGGCCCGGGCCGGACCAGGGCCCGGCCCCGGAGAGCAGCAGCCAACTGCTGGGCGGGATCAGCGCGTTCCAGCGCCATACGGCTCCGCTGGTGCGCGAGGAGCTGGCGCGGCTGGCGCGCGAGGGCCAGCGGCCCACCCAGCTGTTCCTGACCTGCGCCGACTCCCGGCTGGTGACGAGCATGATCACCGCCAGCGGACCGGGCGACCTGTTCACCGTGCGCAACGTCGGCAATCTGGTGCCTCCGCCGGGCTCGGACGCCTCGTGCGACTCCGTGGGCGCGGCGATCGAGTACGCGGTCGAGGTCCTGCGGGTCGGCTCGATCACCGTGTGCGGGCATTCCGGATGCGGCGCCATGGGAGCCCTGCTGAATTCCGCGGCACCCGGGGACGGCGAGCCGACCCCGCTCTCCCGCTGGCTGCGGCACGGCCTGCCGAGCCTGGCCCGGATGCAGCGCATCGGACGGCTGGGCCGGGGCGAAGTCGCGCTGTGCGGTCGGCCGGTGAGCGATGATCAGGAGCGGCTGGCGCTCGTCAACGTCATGCAGCAGCTCGACCACCTCCGGGCGCACGCCTGCGTGGCACGCCGCGTGGCGGAGGGAGGGCTCACCCTGCACGGGATGTACTTCCACGTCGGCGAGGCCCAGGCGTACGTGCTCGACGAGACCACCGGACGATTCCGCGCGGTCCACGGCGAGGCCTCCGCGATCCGGGCCTGACCTGCGCGGCAGCGCCGGCCCCGCCCCCGCGTCGATCCCGGCGCCCGCTCGTCCGCACGGAACAGACAAGCAGTCAACAGGTCTACACCACTTTTTATCCACAGCCCTTGTCAGGGCCCGGTGCGGGCTGATGAGCTATGGCCTGGGACACATCGGACACCCTGGATTGGGAGAAGTCGTGAGCAACGAAAGCCTGGCCAACCTGCTCAAAGAGGAACGGCGGTTCGCGCCTCCCGCCGAGCTGGCCGCGCACGCCAACGTCACGGCTGCCGCGTACGAACAGGGCGCGGCGGACCGGCTGGCCTTCTGGGCCGAGCAGGCCCGACGCCTGTCCTGGGAGACCGAGCCCACCCAGACCCTCGACTGGTCCAACCCGCCCTTCGCGAAGTGGTTCGCCGACGGCAAGCTGAACGTCGCCTACAACTGCGTCGACCGACATGTGGAGAACGGCCTGGGCGACCGGGTCGCCCTCCACTTCGAAGGCGAGCCGGGCGACAGCCGCTCGATCACCTACGCCGAGCTGCAGCAAGAGGTCTCCAAGGCCGCCCACGCCCTGACCGAGCTGGGTGTGCGGGCCGGCGACCGGGTCGCCATCTACATGCCGATGATCCCGGAGACGGTCGTCGCGATGCTGGCCTGCGCCCGGCTGGGCGCCCCGCATTCGGTCGTCTTCGGCGGCTTCTCCGCGGACGCGCTGGCGACCCGGATCAACGACGCCGACGCCCGCGTGGTGATCACCGCCGACGGCGGCTACCGCCGCGGCAAGCCGTCCGCCCTCAAGCCTGCCGTGGACGAGGCCCTGACCCGGCCCGGCACGGAGAACGTCCGCAGCGTGCTCGTGGTGCGCCGTACGGGCCAGGAGGACCTCGCCTGGCACGAGGGCCGCGACGTGTGGTGGCACGAGATCGTCGACCGGCAGAGCGAGACGCACACCCCCGAGGCGTTCGACGCCGAGCACCCGCTGTTCATCCTCTACACCTCCGGGACGACGGGTAAGCCCAAGGGCATCCTGCACACCACCGGCGGCTACCTCACCCAGGTGTCGTACACCCACCACGCCGTCTTCGACCTCAAGCCGGAGACCGACGTCTACTGGTGCACCGCCGACGTCGGCTGGGTGACCGGCCACTCGTACATCACCTACGGCCCGCTCTCCAACGGCGCCACCCAAGTCCTGTACGAGGGCACCCCGGACACCCCGCACCAGGGCCGCTGGTGGGAGATCGTCCAGAAGTACGGCGTGACGATCCTCTACACCGCGCCGACCGCGATCCGGGCCTGCATGAAGTGGGGCGACGACATCCCGGCGAAGTTCGACCTGTCGTCGCTGCGCGTCCTCGGGTCGGTGGGCGAGCCGATCAACCCCGAGGCGTGGATCTGGTACCGCAAGCACATCGGCGCGGACTCGGCGCCGATCGTGGACACCTGGTGGCAGACCGAGACCGGTGCGGTGATGCTCAGCCCGCTGCCGGGCGTCACGGCGACCAAGCCCGGCTCCGCGCAGGTGCCGCTGCCCGGCATCGCCGCGACCGTCGTGGACGACGACGCCAACGAGGTTCCCAACGGCGGTGGCGGCTACCTCGTCCTGACCGAGCCGTGGCCGTCCATGCTGCGCACGATCTGGGGCGACGACCAGCGCTACCTCGACACGTACTGGTCCCGCTTCGAGGGCAAGTACTTCGCCGGTGACGGCGCGAAGAAGGACGAGGACGGCGACATCTGGCTGCTCGGCCGGGTCGACGACGTCATGCTGGTCTCCGGCCACAACATCTCCACCACCGAGGTCGAGTCCGCGCTGGTCTCGCACCCGAAGGTGGCCGAGGCCGCGGTCGTCGGCGCCACCGACCCGCAGACCACCCAGGCCATCTGCGCCTTCGTCATCCTGCGCGGCAGCGCCGCGGAGGACGAGGGGCTGGTCGAGGAGCTGCGTGCCCATGTCGCCCAGCAGCTCGGCCCGATCGCCAAGCCCAAGCGGATCCTGCCGGTCGCGGAGCTGCCCAAGACCCGCTCCGGCAAGATCATGCGGCGGTTGCTGCGTGACATCGCCGAGAACCGTGACCTCGGGGACGTCTCGACGCTCACCGACTCCTCGGTCATGGACCTGATCCAGGCGAAGCTGCCGAGCGCGGCCGCCGAGGACTGAGCCGGACCGCTCGCGGAGGGGGCACCGGGCCGGGAGCGGCCCGGTGCCCCCTCGCGAGTACGGCCCCCGCGTGACTCCCCACCGGCAGCCCTCGACCCTCCGCCCCAGCGGCCGCGCGCCCGAATTGCCCGTAAAGTGAGGCCACCGCATACTCTCCCGCACCCGCCCGGTAGAGTGGGAATCGCGTCAATGACGCGCTAAGAAACTCTGGGTGCGCCGGGAAGTCTGGTCGGCAACTGCAACAGCCGTACACAGCTGCCGAAGGCCGGAGGTCACCGCGTGAGCGCGCCCACGAGCAATCGCCGATCCATCTTCCTCGGGCGCATGTCCCTGCCCGAGCGGAATTTCGTCGCCGAGGCGCTGCGCGCCGAGACCGTCGGCGGGGTCCTCCTCCTCGCCGCCGCCGTGGCCGCGCTGATCTGGGCGAACACCCTCGGCGGAAGCTACGAGGCGGTCCGCGGCTTCCACCTCGGCCCGGCGTCCCTCGGCCTCGACCTCTCCGTCCAGCACTGGTCCGCCAACGGCCTGCTGGCCCTCTTCTTCTTCGTCGCCGGCATCGAGCTCAAGCGCGAACTGGTCGCCGGTGAACTGCGCGATCCCAAGGCCGCCGCGCTCCCGGTCATCGCCGCCCTCTGCGGCATGGTGACGCCCGCGCTCGTCTACGCCACCGTCAACGGCCTCGGCGGCGGCTCCCTGCGGGGCTGGGCCGTCCCCACCGCCACCGACATCGCCTTCGCGCTCGCCGTCCTGGCCGTGATCGGCACCTCGCTGCCCGCCGCGCTGCGCGCCTTCCTGCTCACCCTCGCCGTCGTCGACGACCTCTTCGCGATCCTGATCATCGCGGTCTTCTTCACCTCGACGATCAATTTCCTGGCGCTCGGCTTCGCCGCCGTCGGCCTGGCCGTCTTCTACCTGCTGCTGCGCAAGGGCGTCCGCGGCTGGTACGTCTATGTGCCCCTCGGCCTGGTCATCTGGGCGCTGATGGAGAACAGCGGGGTGCACGCCACCATCGCGGGCGTCGCCATGGGCCTGATGCTGCGCTGCCACCGCCGGGACGGCGAGCCGCAGTCCCCCGGCGAGCGCATCGAGCACCTCGTACGCCCGCTGTCGGCCGGTCTGGCGGTGCCGCTGTTCGCCCTGTTCTCCGCGGGCGTGTCGCTCTCCGGCGGCGCCCTCCACGAGGTCTTCACCCGCCCGGAGACGCTCGGTGTGGTCCTCGGCCTGATAGTGGGCAAGGCGCTGGGCATCTTCGGCGGTACATGGGTCACCGCCCGCTTCACCAGGGCCGAGCTGAACCCCGACCTCAAGTGGCCGGACGTCTTCGCGCTCGCCTCCCTGGCCGGAATCGGCTTCACCGTCTCCCTGCTGATCGGCGAACTCGCCTTCGCCGGCAATGCCGCGCTGACCGACGAGATCAAGGCATCGGTGCTGGTCGGCTCGCTCCTCGCGGCCGTCTTCGCGGGCATCCTGCTCAAGATCCGCAACGCCAAGTACAAGAAGCTCACGGAGGACGAGGAGCGCGACGAGGACCAGGACGGCATCCCCGACGTCTACGAACTCGACAAACCGGAATACCACCTTCGGATGGCCGCGATCCACGAGGCAAAGGCCGCCGAACACCGGCGGCTTGCCGAAGTGGCCTCCGGCACGCACGCCGGAGACGATGGTCCGGCATGATCTGAGAGGCTTTGCATCCGGTTGACGAGATGAGGGAGACGGCGATGAGCGCAGCCGACACAGGCGCGGACCGCAGCCTCGGACAGCTGGTGGCCACGGCCACCGCCGAAATGTCCGCACTGGTGCACGACGAGATCGCGCTGGCCAAGGCGGAACTGCGGCAGGACGCCAAGCGGGCCGGCATCGGCAGCGCCGCATTCGTCGTCGCGGGCTCACTGGCGCTGTTCGCCCTGCCGGTGCTCAGCTTCGCGGCGGCGTACGGCATCCACAACCTCGGCCTGGGGCTCGCCTGGTCCTTCCTGATCGTGGGCGGCGCCTTCCTGGTCCTCGCCGGTCTGCTGGCCCTCATCGCCATGGCCAAGATCAAGAAGATCAAGAAGCCGGAGAAGTCGATCAACTCCGCCAGGGAGACCGCGGCCGTGCTGCAGAACGCCAAGCCGCACCCGCGCCTGGAGACCAAGGACCATCCGGTCCTGGAGTCTGTGACACGCTCCTCGGTATGACAGCCCCTGACAGCACCGCCTCGGTCGTCCGGCTCGGCGTCCCCGGCGACCGCGAGGTGTCGCACCGCGACGTCGCGGCGAACGGCGCGCGCTTCCACATCGCCGAGATGGGCGACGGCCCGCTGGTGCTCCTGCTGCACGGCTTCCCGCAGTTCTGGTGGACCTGGCGGCAGCAACTCCCGGCGCTCGCCGACGCGGGCTTCCGCGCGGTCGCGATGGACCTGCGCGGCGTCGGCGGCAGCGACCGCACCCCCCGCGGCTACGACCCGGCGAACCTCGCGCTGGACGTCACCGGCGTCATACGGTCCCTGGGCGAACCGGACGCCGCGCTCGTCGGGCACGACCTCGGCGGCTACCTCGCCTGGACCGCCGCGGTGATGCGGCCGAAGCTGGTGCGCCGGCTCGCGGTGTCCTCGATGCCGCACCCGCGGCGCTGGCGCGCGGCGATGCTCGCCGACGTCCGGCAGAGCGCCCGGAGTTCGCACATCTGGAGCTTTCAGCGGCCCTGGCTGCCGGAGCGGCGGCTGACCGCGGACGACGCGGCGCTGGTCGGCCGGATGATCCGGGACTGGTCCGGCCCCCGGCTGCCGGACGACGAGGCGATCGAGGTCTACCGACGGGCGATGAGCATCCCGTCGACCGCGCACTGTTCCATCGAGCCGTACCGCTGGATGGTGCGGTCGCTGGCGCGCCCCGACGGCATCCAGTTCAACCGCCGGATGAAGCTGCCGGTCCGGGTCCCGACCCTGCATCTGCACGGGTCGCTGGACCCGGTGATGCGCACCCGCAGTGCGGCCGGTTCCGGCGAGTACGTCGAAGCCCCGTACCGCTGGCGGCTGTTCGACGGGCTCGGGCACTTCCCGCACGAGGAGGACCCGGTGGCGTTCTCCACCGAGCTGATCAACTGGCTGAAGGACCCCGAACCGGACCGCTGACCGGGGCGGCGCGCACCGCTCAGCGGAGCGCGTTCGCCCGGCGCTCGAACGTTCGTGTGGTGAACGGCGACTTGCCCGGCGCATAGGCCAATTGGCCGTCCCCGAGGCGGTTACGGACCTTGGGCCACGGGCAGAGTCGAGGGTATGGGCTGGACGCACGACTACCGTGACGTGGCACGCACCCGCCGCAGCAGTGCCGCTGCCGTGGGCACTCAGGACAGGGGCACTCCGGACCTCGGGTCCGGCGCATCCCCCCAACCGGCGCATCCGATGGGCATTCCGCGCATCCTGCGCCGCCGGGCGCGCTGGATGAGCGCGCGCCTGCGCCATCCCCGCACCTGACCGCACCGCCCGCCGCGCCGGCGGCGCCCGGACGGTGCCGTACGCCCCACCGAGGCGCTGTGCGGGCGCTCCGGCCGCTCAGATCGCACAGCCCTGGCTGTCGACCTGCCGCTCGGCCGTACGCCCCTTGAGGGCGTCCCCGCGGACCTCGTCGGCGGTCAGTGCGTAGCCGGTGCGCGAGTCGTCCAGCGACTTCGCGAAGACGACGCCGTAGACCTCGCCGTTCGGAGTGAGCAGCGGGCCACCGGAGTTGCCCTGCCGGACCGTGGCGTAGAGCGAGTAGACATCGCGGCCGACCGTGCCGCGGTGGTAGATGTCCGGGCCGTTCGCCTGGATACGGCTGCGGATGCGGGCCGCGCGGACGTCATAGCCGCCGTTCTCCGGGAAGCCGGCCACGATGGCGTTGTTGCCGCTGCTCGCGTCCGTCTTGGCGAAGCGCAGCGCCGGGGCGTCCAGGGACGGCACGTCCAGGACGGCGATGTCGCGCTGCCAGTCGTAGAGCACGACCTTGGCGTCGTACGTCCGGCCCTCGCCGCCCACCTGGACGGTCGGCTCGTTCACCCCGCCGACCACGTGGGCGTTGGTCATCACCCGGTGCCGGCCGAACACGAAACCGCTGCCTTCGAGGACCTTCCCGCAGCTCGGGGCGGTGCCGACGACCTTGACGATGCTGCGCCTGGCCTGCCCGGCCACCGGGCTGGTGGCCAGCTGCGGGTCGGGCGCCGGCACGTTGTTGATCGGTTCGTTGGAGAACGGCGTGAAGACCTGCGGGAAGCCGTTCTGCGCGAGCACCGACGAGAAGTCCGCGAACCAGGTGCTGGCCTGCTGCGGCATCACCCGGGACACCCCGAGCAGCACCTTGGAGTTACGGACCTCCTTGCCGAGCGTGGGCAGCGACGTCCCGGCCAGCGCCGAGCCGATCAGCCAGGCGACCAGCAGCATCGCGACGACGTTGACCAGCGCACCGCCGGTCGCGTCCAGCGCTCTCGCCGGTGACCAGGTGATGTGGCGGCGGAGTTTGTTGCCCAGGTGGGTGGTGAGCGCCTGGCCCACGGACGCGCACACGATCACGATGGCGACCGCCGCGATGGCCGCGAAGGTACCGGGCGTGGCATCGCCGGTGATCTCGTTCCAGATCACGGGCAGCACATAGACCGCGATCAGGCCGCCTCCGAGGAAGCCGATCACGGACAGGATGCCGACGACAAAACCTTGCCGGTAGCCGACGATCGCGAACCACACGGCCGCGACCAGCAGCAGAATGTCCAGGACGTTCACGCCGGACACCGTCTCACGAGCGCCAGTCGAGCGGGACCTGCTTGTCACGGTCCCACGGAATCTCCCACCCCGCGTAGTACAGGATCCGGTCGATCACTCCGGCCGTAAAGCCCCAGACCAGGGCGTTCTCGACGAGGAAGGCCGGACCGACGTGACCACTGGGGTGGCGCGTTGTCACACGATGGGCGGGGTCGGTGAGATCGGCCACGGGGACCGTGAACACCCGGGCGGTCTCCGCCTCGTCCACCGGGCCGACCGGGCTCGGGCGGCGCCACCAGCCCAGTACCGGGGTGACCACGAAGCCGCTGACGGGGATGTAGAGCCGCGGCAGCACGCCGAAGACCTGCACACCGGACGGGTCCAGACCGGTCTCCTCCTGCGCCTCGCGCAGCGCCGCCCGCACCGGACCGGCTCCCTCCGGATCTCCGTCCTCCGGGTCCAGGGCGCCACCGGGGAAGGAGGGCTGGCCCGCATGGGAGCGCAGGGTGCCGGCCCGCTCCATCAGGAGCAGCTCGGGGCCGCACGGACCATGGCCGAAGAGGATCAGCACCGCGGACTGCCGGCCGCCGTCCTCGGGCGGCAGGAAGCGGCTGAGCTGGTGCGGCTCGACCGTGGCGGCCGCGCGGGCCACCGGTTCCAGCCACTCGGGCAGGCCGTCGGCCGAGACCGTGACCTCCCCACCGGACGCCGCACCGGCGGCCGCCGCCGCCCTGACGCCCGTCTCCTCGCCGTACTGCTGCTCCCGTGCACTCGTCATACGCGCCCCCTCAGGCCTGGCTTGGATCATGGGTCCCCCGAGGGGGTGTCGCGGCTGCCGTCATGAAGCGGCGGCCGGGGGCGCCAGCGGAGGCGCCGGCTGGCCCGGGTAGTCCGGCGGCGGCTTCAGGCGCTGGCCCGGCTGGCCGCCCAGCTCGTACTTCAGCAGCTTCCTGGCCTTCTCCGGGTCCGTCTCGCCCTCACCGTACGACGGACACAGCGGGGCGATGGCGCAGGCCCCGCAGGCGGGCTTGCGGGAGTGGCACACCCGGCGGCCGTGGAAGACGACGCGGTGCGAGAGCATCGTCCACTCGCTCTCGGGGAAGATCGCCGCGACGTCCGCCTCGACCTTCTCCGCGTCCTGTTCGGTGGTCCAGCCGAAGCGGCGGGCCAGCCGGCCGAAGTGGGTGTCGACGGTGATCCCGGGGACGCCGAAGGCATTGCCGAGCACCACATTGGCGGTCTTGCGGCCGACCCCGGGGAGCGTGACCAGATCCTCCAGGCGACCCGGCACCTCGCCGTCGAAGCGGTCGCGCAGCGCGGCGGACAGACCGAGCAGCGCCTTGCTCTTGGCCCGGAAGAAGCCGGTCGGGCGGATCAGCTCCTCCAACTCCTCCGGAGGCATGGCGGCCATGTCCTCGGGCGTCGGGCAGACCGCGAACAGCCGCGGGGTGGTCTGGTTGACCCTCAGATCGGTGGTCTGGGCCGACAGGACCGTGGCGACCAGCAGCTCGAAGGGATTGCTGAAGTCCAGCTCGGGGTGCGCGTACGGATACAGCTCGGCGAGCCCGTCGTTGATCTGATGGGCCCGGCGCACCATGGCCGCGCGCGACTCGGCCTTGCGCGCGGGGGCCTTCTTGGCGGGGGCGGTCTTCTTCGCGGTGGTCTTCTTCGCCGCGGTCTTCTTGGCGACGGTCTTTTTCGCGGTGGTCTTCTTGGCGGGCGCAGTCTTGTTGGCGGCCGTCTTCTTCGCGGCTGTCTTCTTCGCGGTGGTGGTCTTGGCCGCGGTGGCCTTCTTGGTGGTGGCCTTCGTCGCCGCCGCCTTCTTGGTGGCGGCCTTCTTGGCCGTGGCCTTCTTCGCGACGGCCTTCTTCGCGGCCGCCGGCTTCTCGGGGGTTTCGTTCACGGCGGCCTTCTTCCCTGCCGAGGTGGTACGTACCGAGGCCGGGCCCGCCTCGTTCGTGTCCTGCGCCGCGGACCGCGACGCGCCGGATTTCCGGACGGTCGGCTTCCGGGTCGAGCTCACCCCGGAGGGCGATTTGTTACTTTTATCCGGTTCGAAAGCTTCGCCGGACGCCTGTTCGCCCACAGCGGAATCATGTCCCGCGCTCACTCGTCCGGCCCCCCAGTCCTCTGCTCTCACCGGCGTATTGGACACTCGGCCAGAGTAAGGCCAGCCACTGACATCCGGCTCGATCACCGTGATCCCTGACTCCAATCGGCCCCCTGCCTTATGGCGCGGGCCACCGGTCCGGCAAACTTGTGATTGATCGCACTGTTTTGCATTCCGGCATGATGGGGACCACAGTCCCCCGGAGCATGTCGACAAGGAGAGATCTCGTGGACGACGTTCTGCGGCGCGCACCGCTCTTCGCGGCGCTCGATGACGAGCAGGCGGCCGAGCTGCGCGCCTCGATGGGAGAGGTCACGCTCGCCCGCGGCGACGCCCTGTTCCACGAAGGGGACCCCGGCGACCGCCTGTACGTGGTCACCGAGGGCAAGGTGAAGCTGCACCGCACCTCCCCCGACGGGCGGGAGAACATGCTCGCCGTCCTCGGCCCCGGGGAGCTGATCGGTGAACTCTCGCTGTTCGACCCGGGCCCGCGCACGGCCACCGCATCCGCCCTCACCGAGGTCAAGCTCCTCGGCCTGGGTCACGGCGACCTCCAGCCCTGGCTGAATGCCCGCCCCGAGGTGGCCACGGCCCTGCTGCGTGCGGTCGCCCGCCGACTGCGCAAGACCAACGACCAGATGTCCGACCTGGTCTTCTCGGACGTGCCGGGCCGCGTGGCGCGCGCCCTGCTCGACCTGTCGCGCCGTTTCGGCGTGCAGTCCGAGGAAGGCATCCATGTCGTGCACGACCTGACCCAGGAGGAGCTGGCCCAGCTGGTGGGCGCCTCCCGTGAGACGGTCAACAAGGCCCTGGCGGACTTCGCGGGCCGCGGCTGGCTGCGCCTGGAGGCGCGCGCCGTGATCCTGCTGGACGTCGAGCGGCTGGCCAAGCGCTCGCGCTGACACACCTGCCACTACGGCGAAGGGCCCCGCTCCGGCGGGGCCCTTCGCCGTGGTGGACGGCCCCGCGTCCCGGTGAAATACGGTCGCCCCCGGCCGTACCCCCTCGCCATAGTCACGCCATGACGCACGACGGGACGCCCTACGGGACGCACGGCAAGACGCCCTACGGAACGGAGACCGGGACCGGGACCGGGACCGGCACCGGCCCCCGTACCGGCACCGGCCCCCGTACCGGCACCGGCACCGGCACTGGCACCGGCAGAGGTTTGGACCACGACGGCTGCTTCGTCCGGGAGGGCTGTCTGGAGCGGGTGCCTCCGGAGTTCGCTCCCGTGGTGGCGGGCCTGCGCTCCCGTATTGCGGAGCAGTTCGGCGACCGCCTGCACAGCAGCTACCTCTTCGGCAGCATCCCCCGCGGCACCGCCGTCCCCGGCGTCTCCGATCTGGACGCCCTGCTCGCCCTACGGGACGAACCGACCGGCGCCGACCGTGCCGCCGCCCGGGCCGTCGAGGAGGCGCTGGACACCGCGTTCCCGGAGATCGACGGCGCGGGGCTGCTGCTGTACGGCGCCGACGGGCTGCTGAGCGACCTGGAGCGGCACGACCTGGGCTGGTTCGTGGCCTGTCTGTGCACCCCGCTCGACGGTCCGGACCTCGCCGCCCGGCTGCCTCGTTACCGCCCCACCTCGCTCCTCGCCCGTGAGACCAACGGGGATCTCTTCCGCGACCTCCCCGGTCTGCGTACGAAGGCCGCGGCGGCCACTACGGGGGCCGCACGCAGCCGGCTCACCCGGAGCGTGACACGGCGGCTGGTACGCACCGGATTCACGCTGGTCATGCCCCGCTGGGGCGGCTGGACCAGCGACCTGGCCGAGTCCGCGGAGGCCTTCGGCCGCTACTACCCGGCGCACGCCGACCAGATGCGCGCCGCGGCCCGCGCCGCGCGCTCCCCAGCCGCGTATCCCCGCCTGCTGGACGAGCTGTTGTCCGGCCTGGCCCCCTGGCTGGCGGACGAATACCTCGCCGTCCACGGGGCGAAGGCTCCCCGCCCGTAGGTGCCGCTCCCCGATGCTCCCCGATGCCCCCGATACTCCTCGATCAGCCCTCGATCCCCCCGGTCACTCCTCGATCAGCCCGTGCTCCCCCAGGTACTCCAGCTGCGCCCGCACGGACAGTTCGGCCGCCGGCCACAGGGAGCGGTCGACATCGGCGTACACACTGGCGACGACCTCGGCCGGGGTCCGGTGGCCGGCCTCGACCGCGGTCTCCACCTGGGCGAGCCGGTGGGCACGGTGCGCCAGATAGAACTCCACCACCCCCTGGGCATCGTTCAGCACCGGCCCGTGGCCCGGCAGGACCGTGGCCACCCCGTCGTCCACCGTGAGGGAGCGCAGCCGGCGCAGGGAGTCGAGATAGTCGCCCAGCCGCCCGTCGGGGTGCGCCACCACGGTGGTGCCGCGGCCCAGGATCGTGTCACCGGTCAGGACGGCGCGGTCGGCCGGGAGATGGAAGGACAGCGAATCAGCGGTGTGCCCCGGGGTGGGCACCACCCGGAGTTCGAGGCCGCCCGTGGTGATGACGTCCCCCGCGGCGAGCCCTTCGCCTCCGAGGCGCAGCCCCGGGTCCAGCGCTCTGACCGGCGACCGCGTCAGCTCGGCGAACCGGGCGGCGCCGTCGGCGTGATCCGGATGACCGTGGGTCAGCAGGGTCATGGCGATGCGCCTGCCGGCCCGTTCGGCGGTGCCGACGACCGTCCGGAGGTGGTCCTCGTCGAGCGGCCCGGGATCGATGACGACGGCGAGATCGGAGTCCGGCTCGGCGACGATCCAGGTATTGGTGCCGTCCAGGGTCATCGCCGACGGGTTGGGGGCCAGCACGCAGTGCGCCCGTGCAGTGGCGGGCCCGGAGATCACTCCGCCCCTGGGCTGGCCCGGGAGAGCGGCGGCGTCGGTCATGTGGGGGTCCCTCCCGAGGTACCGGTGGCTCCAGGTGCCCCGGTGGTTCCGGGGACGCCGGTGGCCCCGCGGGCCCCTGAGGGGGCGTCGGGATCGCCGCCCGCCTCCGTGGCCCCGTGCGTGACGGCACCGTCCCCGGTGGAACCGCCTTCGGCGGCTCCCTCCCCGGTGCCGTCCGCCGGCTCGATGTGCTTGGTGAACTCGTCGTGCCCCGGCCAGCTCAGCACGATCTCGCCGCCCACCAGGCGCGCCCGCGCCAATACGGGCGTCAGGTCCTGCGCCTCCGCGGCGGTCAGCGCGTCCGCGACGGTGGCGTACGGCTCCAGCGAGCGCAGCGTGGCGATCGTCGGCGGCATCATCAGCAGCTCGCCGCGGTCGTACCCGGCGGCCGCATCCCCCGGCCGGATCCACAACGCGAGGTCCGCCTCACCGGCGGCGACGGCGTCCGCCCCGGGGCTGACCGGCTGTCCCTGGGGAAGCGTGCGCTGGCCCTCGGGCAATGCGGCGACGAAGAACCACGTGTCGTAGCGCCGGGGCTCGAACTCCGGGGTGATCCAGCGCGCCCAGGCGGCCAGCAGGTCGGAGCGCAGGACCAGGCCACGGCGGCCCAGGAACTCGGCGAAGGACAGCTCGTGGGCCACCAGGGCGGCCCGGTCGGCCTCCCAGTCCTCGCCCGTGGTGTCCGCGACGACCGTGTCCGCCGAGTCCCCGGCGAGCAGCACGCCCGCCTCCTCGAACGTCTCCCGTACCGCCGCGCACACGATGGCCTGGGCGGTGGCCGGATCGACGCCCATACGGACCGCCCACTGGGCGCGCGACGGACCGGCCCAGGCCACCGGGCGTTCGTCGCGGGGATCGACCGCACCACCCGGATAGGCGTACGCCCCGCCGGCGAAGGCCATGGAGGTGCGTCTGCGCAGCATGTGGACGGCGGGGCCGTCGGTTCCGGTGTCGCGCAGCAGCAGGACGGTCGCGGCCCGGCGGGGCTCGGCAGGGGTGAGCTCGCCGTTCGCGAGCGCCCGGATGCGGCCCGGCCACTCCGGTGGGTACCACTGGCCATTCGTCGTGGACGACATGGCCGGATGCTATGCGCTCACGCGCGGATGTTCGAGGGGTCCTTTTCCGCCGGGCCGCAGCCGGCGACGGCTCCGGCCGGCCAGGACCCGCCAGCACCGACAAGGACGCCCACGGACGCCACTCACGTGGCCCCGTGGGCGCCGTCCGGCCCCTGGCGCCTGCCGGCGCTCGTCGGGACGCCTACGCCTGGTCGGCGACCTCGACCTGGATCTCGACCTCGACGGGCGCGTCGAGCGGCAGCACCGCCACACCGACCGCGGAGCGGGCGTGCACGCCCTTGTCGCCGAGGATCTCGCCGAGCAGCTCGCTGGCGCCGTTGAGGACGCCCGGCTGGCCGGTGAAGTCCGGCGCGGAGGCCACGAAGCCGACCACCTTCACCACGCGCCGGATCTTGTCCAGGTCACCGATGACGGACTTCACGGCGGCCAGCGCGTTGAGCGCACAGGTCGCGGCGAGCTCCTTGGCCTGCTCCGGGCCGACCTCGGCGCCCACCTTGCCGGTCACCGGCAGCGCGCCGCCCACCATGGGCAGCTGGCCGGAGCTGAAGACGTACGAGCCGGAGCGCACCGCGGGCTGGTAGACGGCCAGCGGCGGCACGACGTCCGGCAGTTTCAGGCCGAGCTCCGCGATCTTGTCCTCCGCCGCGCTCACGCCTTGTACTCCTGCTTCTCCCGCTTCATGTAGGCCACCAACTGTTCGGGGTTGTTCGGGCCCGGCACGACCTGGACCAGTTCCCAGCCGTCCTCGCCCCAGGTGTCCAGAATCTGCTTCGTCGCGTGTACCAGCAGCGGCACGGTCGAGTATTCCCACTTGGTCATGGGCCGAGCGTAATGCCTGTCCAGTGCGGCGGCGGACGCCGTCCACCGCCGGCCGCCCGGGCCTGGGCCGGACCGTCCCCTAAGGGACATCCCTGAGCCGCCTCCGGGCCCGGGCCGGGCGGATCTCCGGGTCTTCCCAGGCGTATCCCGTGCGTAGCCGCGACGCGGACTGGTTAGGCTCCTTTGCGTGAGCAGGCTCCATGTCGTCAGCGGCAAGGGCGGCACCGGCAAGACCACGGTCGCCGCTGCCCTCGCCCTCGCCCTGGCCACCGAGGGGCGCCGTACCCTCCTGGTCGAGGTCGAGGGCCGGCAGGGCATTGCCCAGCTGTTCGAGACCGAGGCGCTTCCCTACGAGGAACGCAAGATCGCGGTGGGACCCGGTGGCGGCGAGGTCCACGCCCTGGCCATCGATGCCGAACGCGCCCTTCTGGACTACCTCCAGATGTTCTACAAGCTCGGCAGCGCGGGCCGGGCCCTGAAGAAGCTCGGCGCGATCGACTTCGCCACGACCATCGCCCCGGGCCTGCGGGACGTCCTGCTGACCGGCAAGGCGTGCGAGGCGGTCCGCCGCAAGGACAAGCAGGGCAGGTTCGTCTACGACGCGGTGGTGATGGACGCCCCGCCGACCGGCCGCATCACCCGCTTCCTGAACGTCAACGACGAGGTGGCCGGTCTCGCGAAGATCGGCCCGATCCACAATCAGGCGCAGGCCGTGATGCGGGTCCTGAAGTCACCGGAGACCGCGGTCCATCTGGTCACGCTCCTGGAGGAGATGCCCGTCCAGGAGACCGCGGACGGCGTCGCCGAACTACGCGCCGCCGGCCTCCCCGTAGGCGGCATCGTGATCAACATGACCCGTCCCGCGCTGCTGGACAACGGCGATCTCGATCTCCTCACGGCCCGTGGGGCGCGGGCCGGCGTCGCCAAGGCGCTCTCGCAGGCCGGGCTGGGCGGGGCCCGCCGCGGCGGGCTCGCCGACCGGTTGATCGACCCCCTGCTGGAGCAGGCCCGCGAGCACGCCGAGCGGGTCGAGCTGGAGCGCGCCGAGTACGCCGAACTGACCGCGATCGGCCTGCCCACCTACGAGTTGGCGCTGCTCCCCGAGGGCGTGGACCTCGCCGGGCTGTACCAACTGGCCAGAGACCTGCGGAAACAGGGGCCCATATGACCTCGGACGACACGACGCTGGACGCCTCGGCCCCGCGGCTGGAGGTCGACACACTCCTCGACGACCCGCGCACCCGCATCGTCGTGTGCTGCGGCTCCGGCGGCGTCGGCAAGACCACCACCGCCGCCGCACTCGGCGTGCGGGCCGCCGAGCGCGGCCGCAAGGTCGTGGTGCTGACCATCGACCCGGCCCGGCGGCTGGCGCAGTCGATGGGCATCTCCGAGCTCGACAACGTCCCCCGCCGGGTCAAGGGCGTGGACGAGGCCGCGGGCGGCGAACTGCACGCGATGATGCTGGACATGAAGCGCACCTTCGACGAGATCGTCGAGGGCCATGCGGACGCCGACCGGGCCCGCGCGATCCTGGAGAACCCCTTCTATCAATCCCTGTCGGCCGGTTTCGCCGGTACGCAGGAGTACATGGCCATGGAGAAGCTGGGCCAGCTCCGGGCGAACGACGAGTGGGACCTGATCGTCGTCGACACGCCCCCGAGCCGCTCCGCGCTGGACTTCCTGGACGCGCCCAAACGCCTCGGCTCCTTCCTGGACGGCAAGTTCATCCGGGTCCTGATGGCGCCCGCGAAGGTCGGCGGCCGGGCCGGCATGAAGTTCCTGAATGTCGGCATGTCGATGATGACCGGCACACTCAGCAAGCTCATGGGCGGTCAACTCCTGCGCGACGTCCAGACGTTCGTGGCCGCCATGGACACCATGTTCGGCGGCTTCCGTACCCGCGCCGACGCCACCTACCGCCTGCTGCAGGCCCCCGGCACGGCGTTCCTCGTGGTCGCCGCGCCGGAGCGGGACGCGCTGCGCGAGGCGGCGTACTTCGTCGAGCGGCTGGCCGCCGAGCAGATGCCGCTGGCCGGCCTGGTCCTCAACCGGGTGCACGGCAGCGGCGCCGCCCAACTCAGCGCCGAGCGGGCCCTGGCCGCCGCGGAGACCCTGGGCGAGGGCCTCCCGGAGGACGACGGCACCGACGACGTCGCCACCGGCGTCCACACCGAAAATAATCTTGAACCAACCGGCATTGTGGATCTAGACGCCGGGAAGGATGCAGTCGGTACCGTCGGCGGCCTCTCCCCCGCTGCCGCGGCGGACCCGGCAGCACCCACCTCTGCCTCGGCGGCTCAACTGGCCGCCGGGCTGCTTCGCTTGCACGCGGAACGTATGCAGGTCCTCGCGCGCGAACGGCGCACCCGGGACCGCTTCACCGCGCTCCATCCCGAGGTCCCGGTGACGGAGGTCGCCGCGCTGCCCGGCGACGTCCACGACCTCGCGGGCCTGCGCGCCATCGGCGACCGCCTGGCGCTGGACGACACCACGACGGACCGCGACACCGACGACTGAACCCGCCGACCGAACCGACGGCTGAAACCACCGGCCGAACCACCCACGACGGACACACCGCATACACCGGACATCGCATACGCCGGACATCGTCCGCCGGGTCTCGTCGAACGTGCCGGGCACGCCCGGTACGGCGCCCCACCAGCCCTGTTCCGTCGGCCGGTTGCCTCCCGGCCGTCCGGCTACCCGACCGCGGCGTACTCGTCGAACGTCTCGTCCTCACAGTCCACCGGCAGAATGCCGGTGCTGCGCTCGTATTCCGTGCGCGCCGTCTCCAAGAGACGACGCCATGACGTCACGGTCGGGCGGCGACGCAGCAGCGCCCTCCGCTCCCGCTCGGTCATTCCGCCCCACACGCCGAATTCCACCCGGTTGTCCAGGGCGTCGGCCAGACATTCCGTACGCACCGGACATCCGGTGCACACCGCCTTGGCGCGATTCTGCGCCGCACCCTGAACGAACAGTTCGTCCGGATCGGTAGTGCGGCAGGCTGCCTGTGCACTCCAGTCGGTTACCCAGCTCATGCTGGCGCCGTCCTCTCCCGAATCGAGGCTCCCCCACGGCGGCAAACGGCATATTCACCGTTGCCAGTTGAGGACGTTACGGAAGGCGGACAGGGCGCAACACCCCCTTCGGGCCCAATCTTGAATGGCCCGAACGGACTATGCGTACGCGGCAGATCACCCAACGGAGTGACCGTGCGGCATACCTCACATTGCGCGCAAGGCGGGACAGGTCACCGCGCTGACACGGGGTTTTGGTCGTCAGGCACGGACACGTGGGGGCGCGGTCCGCGAGAGGTAGGGGTTGACGAACCGAGGCGTAACCATTCGGCTGTGGCAGCTGAGTACAGGCTAAGCGAACAGGTGCACCCCTGTCCGGCGAATGAGAACCTCGGCACCTCACGGGCGACGCGACCGCGCCGGTACGGCCGTCGACCAACCGTAGACCGGCCACCGACGGACTGGATCCGGCCGAGCACCAAGATCACATCCGGCCGGATACGGAGATCGTCTCGCGCCTGCCCCGGAGAGCACGCCCGTACGGGCACAGACGTCACCGGGATCACAGAGGTCACGGCCGGACCGCCGCCGAGGTCACAACCCGGTGTGCGAACGACCCCGGGCCACCCCGCTCCGTCCGTACGTATGTGGCAACGGATTAGGCTGCCCCCCATGGCAAAGAAGCGCGATGGCGGAGGCCTGTCCACGACGCAGCGGACCGCCAGGTTCCTCGGTGTCAGCGTCCTGGCCGGGGCGGTGCTCGCCGGTCTCGCGCTGCCGGCGGCCGGGGCGCTGGGCCTCGCCGCCAAAGGTTCGGTCGAGGGCTTCGACGAGATCCCGGCGAACCTCACCACGCCACCGCTCAGCCAGCGGACCAGGATCCTGGACTCGGACGGCGACGAGATCGCCAAGGTCTACTCCCGTGACCGCACGGTCGTGAGCCTCAAGAAGATGTCGCCGTACATCCAGCAGGCGATCGTCGCCATCGAGGACGCGCGGTTCTACCAGCACGGCGCCATCGACGTGAAGGGCATCCTGCGGGCGCTCAACAAGAACGCCCAGTCCGGCGGCGTCTCCCAGGGCGCGTCGACGCTGACCCAGCAGTACGTGAAGAACGTCTTCGTCGAGGAGGCCGGCGACGACCCGGACAAGGTCGCGCAGGCCACCCAGCAGACGATCGGCCGCAAGGTCAAGGAGCTCAAGTACGCGATCCAGGTCGAGAAGGAACTCGGCAAGCGCAAGATCCTGCAGAACTACCTGAACATCACCTTCTTCGGTGAGCAGGCGTACGGCATCGAGGCGGCCGCCCAGCGGTACTTCAGCAAGCACGCCAAGGACCTCAACCTGGAGGAATCGGCGCTGCTGGCCGGCATCGTCCAGTCGCCGAGCCGCTACGACCCGGTCAACAACCCGCAGGAGTCCACCCGGCGGCGCAACACCGTGCTGCAGCGGATGGCCGACCTGAAGGACATCACCCAGGAGCAGGCCGACGCGGCCGCCAAGAAGCCGATCAAGCTGGCGATCAGCCGGCCCAAGAACGGCTGCATCACCGCCACCGACGGCGCCGGCTTCTTTTGCGACTACATCCGCAAGGTCTTTCTCAGCGACAGAACTTTCGGCAAGACCCGCAAGGCCCGTCTGAAGCGCTGGGACCAGGGCGGCCTGACCATCCGCACCACCCTCGACCGGCAGACCCAGAAGTCGATCCAGGCCTCCATCGCCAAGCACGTCTACGAGGACGACCAGGTCGCCACCGCCGCGACCATCGTGGAGCCGGGCACCGGCAAGATCCTCGGCATGGGCCAGTCCCGGCCGTACGGCTTCCGCGGGAACCAGACCATGCTCAACCTCTCGGTCGACCACCACATGGGCGGCGGCGCCGGCTACCAGCCCGGATCGACGTTCAAGCCGGTGATCGCGGCGGCCGCCCTGGAGCAGGGCACCAGCCCCGAGCAGGAATACCCCTCGCCGTACCGGATGCCGTACCCGAGCCCGGTGCAGACCTGTGGCGGCGAGTGGCACGGCACCTCCTCCGACGTGACGCAGAACGAGAACCGCAAGGAGGTCGGCCCGTACGCCATGAAGGAGGCGACCGCGAAGTCGGTCAACACCTACTTCGTGCAGCTGATCAGCGACATCGGCATCTGCCCCGCGGTCAAGATGGCGCAGAAGATGGGCATCGAGCGGGCCGACGGCAAGCCCTTGCAGCAAGTTCCGTCGATGACGCTCGGCGTGCAGGAGATGTCTCCGCTGACCATGGCAGCCGGTTACGCCACCTTCGCCAACGGCGGTGAGTACTGCTCGCCGGTCGCCATCGAGTCGATCACCGACGCCCGCGGCCGGGCCCTGAAGGTCCCGCGGACCAGCTGCCGTACGGCGATGTCCAAGAAGACCGCGGACACGATCAACACCCTCCTCAAGGGCGTCGTCGAGGACGGCACCGGCAAGGAGGCCGGCCTCAAGGGCCGCGACAGCGCGGGCAAGACCGGCACCACCGACAGCCGCTACGCCGCCTGGTTCGTCGGCTACACCCCGAACGCGGCCGGCGCCGTCTGGGTGGGTGACCCCCGGCACCAGCGCAAGATGTACAACATCACCATCGGCGGCGTGCCCCACGACAAGGTCTACGGCGCCGACACCCCCGGCCCCATCTGGCGCGACGCGATGACCGGCGCCCTGGCCGGCCGCCCCGCGCCCGCCCTGCCCACCGTCCCGATCGCCGACCCCGCCAAGGACAAGGACAAGGAACCGGGCGACGACAAGGGCCCCGGCAAGCCGAAGCCCGGCCGCGGCCACGGCGGCGACAACAAGCCCGGCGGCGGCTGGCACCTCCCCGGCTGGCCCGACATCCTGGGCGGCGGCAACGGCGGGTGGTAGCGGCCCGGTTGGCGCCCGCCTCCTGAGTCCCGGGTCCCGCCTCCCGAGTCCTGAGTCCTGAGTCCCGAGTCCGGGTGACATGCGAGGGGCCGCCCCAGCACCAGCTGGGGCGGCCCCTCGTCTGTCACCCGCAGGTGCCCAGGACTTCCGTATCCCCAGGCGGAGGAACAGGCCGGCCGGGACTTCCGTATCGCCGAGCGGAGGAACAGGCCGTCCAGGGACTTCCGTCTCGGCGGACGCTCAGCCGGCCAGGAGTTCCGTATCCGCGCCGACGCCCAGCCGGCCAGGAGGATTCCGTTTCGCGGACGCCCAGCCGGCGGGGCTTCCTTCGGAGACGCTCAGCCGGCCGGGCTACCGTCCGGGAACGCTCAACCGGCCAGCAGCTTCTTCACCATCGCGGCCACCCGGCCGCCCTCGGCGCGCCCGGCCACCTTCGGGTTGACGATCTTCATGACCGCGCCCATCGCCCTCGGCCCCTCGGCGCCGCTGCCCTTGGCCTCCGCCACCGCCTCCGCGACCAGCGACTCCAGCTCCTCGTCGGTCAGCTGCTTGGGGAGGTAGTCGGCGAGCAGCTCGCCCTCGGCGCGCTCCCGCGCGGCCGACTCGCTCCGGCCGCCCTGCTCGAACGCCTCCGCGGCCTCCCGGCGCTTCTTCGCCTCCCGCGCGATGATCTTTTCGACCTCGCCGTCGGACAGCTGGCGCGCCTCCGTGCCCGCGACCTCCTCCTTCTGGATCGCGGTCAGCGTGAGACGAAGGGTGGAGGAACGCAGCTCATCGCGCGCCTTGATCGCTTCGGTGAGGTCGTCCTGCAGCTTGGACTTGAGCGTGGTCATGCCGTCGAGTATGCCCTCACCCACCGACAACCGCCGCGCCTTTTCCCCGCGCCCACCACGAGCCCGCGGCCGACCGGGTCCGACCCGTACGCGCCGGGGCCGTCGGCGCCCGCCGCGCCCCTCCGGTGTACCGACCCCTCGGCACTCTGCAACGATGGGAGCCATGCGCGCGCGATACGGAGTACCCCTGACCCTGACCGCAGTCGGCGCGGCCGGCCTCGCCTACGCCGCCGGCTACGAAGTCCGCTCCTTCCGCCTGAGGCGGGTCACCGTCCCCGTACTGCCGCGCGGAATGCGCCCGTTGCGCGTCCTACAGGTGTCGGACATCCACATGGTCAGCGGGCAGCGCAAGAAGCAGCGCTGGCTGCAGTCGCTGGCCGGGCTGCGCCCCGACTTCGTCATCAACACGGGTGACAACCTCTCGGACCCCGAGGGCGTCCCGGAGACCCTGGACGCGCTCGGCCCGCTGATGGAGTTCCCCGGCGCCTACGTCTTCGGCTCGAACGACTACTACGGCCCCAGGCTCCGCAACCCGGCCCGCTACCTGCTCGAGCGGGTCCAGGGACGCCACGGCCTCAACGGCAACGCCCCCGTCGTGGGCGCCGTCCACAACCCGTGGGAAGAACTGCGCGACGCCTTCGACGCGGCCGGCTGGGTGGGCCTGTCCAACACCCGCGGCCGCCTCAAGCTGGAGGGCGTCGAGATCGCCCTGACCGGTCTGGACGACCCGCACATCAAGCGCGACCGGTACGCGGAGGTGGCCGGCGGCCCCGAATCGGGTGCCGATCTCTCCCTCGCCGTGGTCCACGCCCCGTACCTGCGCTCCCTGGACGCCTTCGCCGCCGACGGCTACCCGCTGATCCTGGCCGGCCACACCCATGGCGGCCAGCTCTGCATCCCCTTCTACGGGGCGCTCGTCACCAACTGCGACATCGACACCGACCGCGTGAAGGGCCTCTCCACCCACACCGCCGCCGGCCGCACCTCCTACCTCCACGTCTCCGCCGGCTGCGGCACCAACCGCTACACCCCGGTCCGCTTCGCCTGCCCCCCGGAAGCGACCCTCCTCACCCTCACGGCCCGCGACTGAGACGTAGGGCTGATCTAGGGCCGCTGGTACGGCGGCCCGGGGCGGCAGGTCCCGTGGTCCGGGGCAGCCGGTCCGGATGAACCGGGCGGCCGTAGGTCCACGGGGGACGGCTGAGGGAAGGCGCCCGCCTCCCTCTGAGCGGGGCGAACCGGACCGTCCCGAGGCCTCCGCCAGGTCCCGAGGCCGCCGCCAGGTCCCGAGGCCTCCCCAGATCGCGAGGATCTCCCCCAATCCCAACAGCTTCCCCCAGGTGGGACGAACCGCCGAGAGCCAGCCCTCCCTACGAGTCGGCAACCGCCCGGAGGGCCTCTCTCCTCCCCGCAGTTCCCCTCCCCTAACGTGGAGGAATGTCCGACCCCAACCGGACCTCGCAGTCCACGCGCCACGCCACCGGCCCGGCCGGCGCCGCCGCCCGGACCCCCGCCGCAGCCGTCGCCCCCGCGACCCGCCACCCCCTGGCCGCCGCCTACCGCCTCCTGATCACCGTGGCCGCCCTGACCGGTCTGGTCCTGGAGGCCGTCGCCACCCCCGACGCCGCCCGCCTGCTCGCCTCCTTCACCGTGCAGGCCAACATCGCCGCCGCCCTGGTCTCCGCCGCCTCGGCACACCGCGCCTGGACCGGCCGCCACCCCCTGAGCCCCGGCCTCACCGGCGCCACCCTCTCCTTCCTCACCCTCGCCGCCGTCCTCCACCACGCCCTCCCCGCCACCCCCACAACCGCCTTCGCCCTCCCCCGCCCCACCCCCGGCACGCCCGCCCACTCCCTCGCCCCCCTCCTCCTCGCCACGCTCACCCCGTTCGCCGCCCTCGCCGACTGGCTCCTGCTCACCACTCCCCGCGGCTTCCGCCCTTGCCACGCCTGGCAGTGGCCGGCGTACCCCCTCCTCTACCTCGCCATCGCTCTCGCCTTCCCCACGCCGCCCGGCACCCACCCCGTCAACGTCACCACCACCCTCCCCACGACCCTCACCATCGCCCTGGCGAGCTGCCTGCTCCCCGTGATCACCATCGCGATCGACCAGGTCAGGCCCTCCCCACGGCTCCCCGGGAACCGGATTTCGCCTACGGGGATCGGTCCGCTAAAGTAGAGCTCGTTGCTTCGGGGTGTAGCGCAGCTTGGCAGCGCGCTTCGTTCGGGACGAAGAGGTCGTGGGTTCAAATCCCGCCACCCCGACTGAAGGAACACAGGTCGGACCACATACCAATTTTGGTATGTGGTCCGTCTGCGTTTGTGCGTGACCCACTGCGTAACCAGTGCTCCGGAGATCTCTTGGAGCGGGACACCACTGCCCAACAGCGAACAGCAGTGAGACAAAGCTGCTGTGACGTAGCTCACGCTGCGCCCATTCCGAGGCGTTGACCCCTCGGCCTTGTCGAGCGCCAGGCAGAAGCCTCGTCGGACGTTGGTGGAGGCGGAGTCGGGTTGCTTCCCGAGGCGCGGGCTCCGGTGCGCAACGCCGGCACGAAATAAGCGGCATGGACGTGTGCTGAGCGGCTATCAGGACCGCCCCGGCCCGTGCCGGCGTCAGGGCTTCGGACGGCCGTCCCGGCAGGCCCCGTTGGGACGGACAGCGCCCCAGCAAGAGGGCCGACCGCATTGCCCCTGCTCGCCCGGCCGGACCGGACAACCTCCGCCGAAAACAACGCCGCGCCATTCGGCGCCGGTCCCTCCCCTCGTGGGGACCGGTGCCGAACAGCGCGGGCGGCGGGGATCCGCGCCCCCCGTACCGGCGCGGATCCGGGTAGGGCCGGACCGTGGTCGACGCGGCGGCAGTCCGGGCCGAGTCGGGCCGGCTCCTCAGCTCCTCGCGAGCTCCTCGGACCCTCAAGGTCCTCGGGCTGAGGTGTCCCGGACGTTGTTCCCGGCCGGCACCACCGGGTGGTGATTCCGGTGGGCGGTGGCCGGGGACGGGCGTCGGGAGTTGTCTCGCCGAGGAGTGGGAGCCGTCCGAGGACCTGGTGGTTCGCGCAGCACTCCGAGTACTGGGCGGTGGTCCGGCCGGGCCGGGCCCGGTTGCTCGCCGCTGGTGCGTGATACTGCCAGTCGTGGGTCCCGACGAGGAGGTTCCGGAGTCGGGGCGGGGGCTAAAGCACAGGTCAGCCAGCTAAGGTGAGTTTTCCGGTCCGGATGTCCGGATGTCCAGGTGCGGGGGAAGTAAGGAGTGGAGACCTTGAGTTCCGACTCAGGGGCACGCTCAGCCTTCGCCGAGCGGCTCGCGCTGCTGTACAAGGAGGCCGGCAACCCTCCCCTCAAGAAGGTGGCCGAGGCGGTCGTCCGGCTGCAGCGGGTCGACGAACGCGGGCGGCCGGTGCGGGTGTCCGTCCAGCGGATCAGCGACTGGCGGCGGGCCAAGAACGTGCCCGCGCAGTTCGCCGCGCTCGCAGCGGTGCTGCACGTCCTGATCCCCCAGGCCCGGCGGTCGCGGCCGGTGCCGGTGTCGACGGGCCTGTACGACCTGGCTCAGTGGCAGCGGCTGTGGGAGCGGGCGGTCGGCGACCGCGCCGCGGCGTCCGCGCAGGAGGAGGAACGTCCCGCGGACGACGCCGCGCCCGTCCCCGGTGTGTGCCCGTACCGCGGCCTGGCTTCGTACCGTCCCCAGGACGCCCGGTGGTTCTTCGGCCGGCAGCGGAGCACGGAGGCCCTCGTCGCCCAGCTCCGCGCGGCGGAGCGGACGGGCGGGTTGGTCATGCTCGTGGGCGCATCGGGGGCCGGAAAGTCGTCGTTGCTGAATGCCGGGTTGGTGCCCGCTTTGCGGAGCGGCGCTGGGGGTGAGGGGAATGATGGGGCGCGGGAGGTGGTGCAACTCGTGCCGGGGAGCGATCCGGTCGGGGAGCTGACCCGCCGGATTCCCGAGCTCGCCGCCGTCGTCTCCCCGGGGGCCGGGGCGACCACTACTGCCGGGGAGACCACGGCTGTTGCGGAGACCACGACTGTTGGGGAGACCGCAGCTGTTGGGGAGACCACGGCTGTTGGGGAGACCACGACCGTTGGGGAGACCACGGTTACGGAGCCCGAGCCCGATACGCCCCCCTTCCCTCGCATTCCCACCCCGGCGGAGCCCGATACCCCCCGCTCCCCCCATTCCTCCCAAGCCCCCACCCCGCCGGAGCCCGGTACCCCGCGCTTTGCTCAGGCCGTGCGGGAGGCCTTCGAGCGTTGGGGGGCGGGTCGCGGGGTGGCGGACGGTGCGCGGCCGGTCGTGATGGTGGACCAGTTCGAGGAGGCGTTCACCCTCTGCTCCGACGAGGCGGCCAGGCGGACGTTCATCCACCTCCTGCACGCCGCGTGCACCCCTGCCGGTGCCGGGTCGGGCGGTCCGGCCCCCGTGCTCGTCATCATCGGCATACGCGCCGACTTCTATGAGAAATGTCTGGGATATCCCGAACTGGCCGATGCGTTGCAGCACCGGCACATGGTGCTCGGGCCGTTGACCAGCGCGGAGCTGCGGGAGGCGGTGACCGGTCCGGCCAAGGCCGTGGGGCTGGAGCTGGAGCCGGGGCTGGCGGAACTGATCGTTCGCGAGGTGAGCGCCGACGGTCCCGACGGGGCGCACGACGCGGGCGTGCTGCCGCTGCTCTCGCACGCCCTGCTCGCCACCTGGCAGCGGCGGAAGGCGGGACGGCTGACGCTGGCCGGCTACCGCGCGGCGGGCGGCATCCAGGGCGCGGTGGCGGCGACCGCCGAGCGGGCCTGGTCCGGTCTCGACCCGACGGCACGCACGGCCGCGCGGCTGCTCCTGCTCAGGCTGGTCCGGCTGGGCGAGGACACCCAGGCCACCCGTAGGCGGGGGACGCGGCGCCAACTGGCGGACGAGTCCACCGACCCGCACAAGACGGAGGAATCGCTCGAAGCGCTGGTGCACGCCCGGTTGGTGACGCTCGACGCGGAGGCCGTGGAGATCACCCATGAGGCGCTGCTGCACGCCTGGCCCCGGCTGCGTGACTGGATCGACGAGGACCGGAACGGCAATCTGCTGCGCCAGCGCCTGGAGGAGGACGGCCGGGCGTGGGAGGGCTCGAACCGCGATACGTCCCTCCTCTACCGGGGGTCGCGTCTGGAACAGGCCCGCAACTGGGCGGAATCCGCCGGTGACACCTTTCTGACCCGCAGTGCGGTGGAGTTCCTGGCCGCCTCGGTGCGGCTGCGCCGGCGCACGGTGCTGCTCAGCCGTGGTGCGGTGGCGGCCGTGGTCGTGCTGGCGATGCTGGCCGTCGGGGCGGCAGTGGTGGCGTGGCAGCAGCGGGACGACTCGGTGTTCCAGCAGGTGCTCACCGAGGCCGACCGCGCCCAGTACACGGATCCGTCCCTGTCGGCCCAACTCGGCCTGGTGGCGCACCGCCTGCGGCCGGACGACCAGGGCGCGAACAACCGGCTGATCTCGATCATGAACGCCCCGCTGGCCACCCCGCTCCGCGGCCACACCGGGGCCGTCTACCTCACCTCGTTCAGCCCCGACGGGCGGACCCTGGCCACCGCCGGCTACGACCGGACCGTCCGGCTGTGGGACGTGCACGACCGGGGCCGCCCCGAGCCGCTCGGCAAGCCCCTCACCGGCCACACGAGTTGGGTGAGCAGCGCGGTCTTCGCCCCGGACGGGCACACCCTCGCCAGCGCCGGCGACGACGGCACGATCCGGCTGTGGGACGTGACCGACCCGGGGCACCCGAAGGCGCTCGCCGCACTGGCCGGCCACCAGGGCACGATCTACCTGGCCGCCTTCGCCCCGGACGGGCGCACCCTGGCCTCCGTCGGCGAGGACCGCACCGTCCGCCTGTGGGACGTGTCCGACCCGGGCCGCCCGAAGGCGCTCGCCAAGCTGACCGGCCACACCGCCCCCGTACGCTCCGTCGCGTTCAGTCCCGACGGCCGGAAGCTCGCGGCGGGCAGCGACGACGACACCATCCGGCTGTGGGGCGTGTCCGATCCGCGGCACCCGAAGCCGGTCGGCAGGGTGCTCCGCGGGCACACGGACATCGTCCACTCGGTGGCCTTCAGTCCGGACGGCCGCACCCTCGCCAGCGGCAGCGCGGACGACACCATCCGGCTGTGGGACGTGTCCGACCCGGCGCACGCGGAAGCGATCGGCTCGCCGCTCACCGGCCACACCGGTCCCATCTGGTCGGTGGCCTTCAGCCCCGGCGGCGGGATGCTCGCCGCCGCCAGCGCGGACAGCACCGCGAGCCTGTGGAACGTCAGTGATCCGGCGTACCCGTCGCGGGTCGGCGAGCCGCTCGCGGGCAGCAGCGGCGAGATGTACGCCCTCGGCTTCAGCCCCGACGGCCGGACCCTCGCCACCGGCAGCGGCGACAGCAAGGTCCGCCTGTGGTCGATACCGGCTTCGGACATGATCGGCCGCAACGGGACGTTCCGCCCGGACGGGCGGGTGCTCGCCACGGCCGCCCGCGACGGGAGGGTCCGGCTGTGGAACGTGCAGCATCCCGGCCGGCCCACGCCCCTGAGCAGGCCGTTCATGCGCGCGGACGGGTACCACCGTTCGATGGCGTTCTCCCCCGACGGCCGCACCCTCGTCGTACGGACCGGGCACCGGGTGGTGTACCTGTGGAACGTCACCGACCCGGCCCGCCCGGTCCCCGCGGGACCGCCGCTCACCCTGCACACCCGCTTCGCGGGCCCCGACTCACTGGCCTACAGTCCCGACGGCCGCACCATGGCCACCGCCTATGACGACCGCACCGTCCAGTTGTGGAACGTCAGCGACCCCTCCCACGTGGTTCCGGCCGGCAAGCCCCTCACCGGCCACAAGGGCTTCATCAACTCGCTCGTCTTCAGCCCGCACGGCCATACGCTCGCCAGCGGCAGCGCGGACGGCACGATACGGCTGTGGGACGTGTCCGACCCGCGCCACGCCGCCCCGTCCGGCGCCCCGCTCCGGGGGCACCTCGGCCCCGTCAACGCGCTCGTCTACAGTCCCGACGGCCGTACGCTGGCCAGCGGCGGCGACGACGACACGGTCCGGCTGTGGAACGTCACCGACCCCCGCCGGGCGACGCCGCTGGGCCCACCGCTCACCGGCCACACCGAAGCGGTCGTGTCGCTGACGTTCAGTCCGAGCGGCCGGACCCTGGCGAGCGGCGGCGACGACAACTCGGTCCACTTCTGGAACGTCACGCTCCCGTCCCGGGCCACCCCCATCGGCCAGGCGGCCAGCCCCAACGCCAAGACCGGCAGTTTCCTGGCGTTCAGCCCCACGAGCCGGCTGCTCGGGGTGTCGAGCGGCGCCGGCACCGTCCGGCTGTGGAGCCTGGACCCCGACCCGGCGATCCGCCGCATCTGCGCCACCACGCGGGGCGTCCTGACACCGGAGAAATGGCGCGAGTACCTCCCCCACCTCTCGTACGCCCCGCCGTGCGGCAGCTGACGACGGCCGTGTTCGGCAACGACCGCACATGACCACGACCGCCCGGCGACGACCGCGGATGACGTGACTCCGATCACAACTCCGTGGCGTCGTTCAGCAGTTGACTCCCGCCGTGCTGACGGCCTTGCTACTCTTGGCCGCAGCCCGATCGCTGGTGCATCCCCCGTCGCCAGCGATCGGGCGCTTTCATGCCTGCGATTCCCGGCTCGGCCCCTCAAGTCGTCAACACCTCTTTATGAGTCGTAACCTGGTGTCGTCCGGCCGGCCCGTACGACCGGACACCCCACCGGCCCGCCGGCCGGGGCACCGAGCGACGGGACGGTGAGACCGATGGCAGCGGCGTACGAGCGCATCGCCGATCAGCTTCGGCAGTCCATCCGCGCAGGCCGGCTGAGGCCCGGGGACCGCCTCCCCGCCGAGTCGAGGCTCGCCGAGGAGTTCGGACGCAGCGTGCCGACCGTCCGGGACGCGCTCCGGGTCCTGCGCGACGAGGGACTCATCGAGAAACAGCACGGCCGCGGCAACTTCGTCCGGCGCCCCCGCACCACGACCGTACGCACCAATCTTCGCCACCAGTGGGAGAAGGACCGCGCCCGCCGGCCCCTGGAGGAGCGGGCCCGGACCGGCGCCACCGAGCACGAAACCGGCCTGCACGTCGACGACCTGATCTTCCACGCCGCGTACCGCGAGACCCCTGCGGACGGGGACCTCGCGGCCGCGTTCGGCCTCCCCGAGGGCACCCCTCTCCTCGCCCGCTCCTACCGGACGCGGTGCGCGGCCGAGAGTGCCCCCTTCAGCCTGGTGACGTCCTACCTCGTCCGCGAGCTGATCGCGGAGAACCCGGACCTGCTCGACGCGGCCAACGAGCCGTGGCCGGGCGGCTCCCAGGCCCAGCTCGCCACCGTCGGCATCGAGGTCGACCGCATCGAGGAGCGGGTCACCGCCCGGCCGCCGACACCCGAGGAGGCGGAGGAGCTGGAGCTGCCGCCCGGGACCTCGGTGCTGGTACTCCGCAAGACGTCGATCGACACCCGGGACCGGATCGTGGACGTCTCGCACGTCGTCCTGCCCGGCGACCGCACGGAAATGCTGTTCACCACTCCCCTGGAAAGGTGGTGAGTGCCGTGCGCCGGCGCATCATCATCGTCACGGCCGTCCACGCCCCCTCGGCCCCTTTCCTCCCGGAGGCCTACAAGTCCCTGCGCGAGCAGGAACTCCCCGAAGGGTGGGAGTGGCACTGGGTCATCCAGGAGGACGGCCACACCGACGAGGTCGCTCCGTACGTGCCCGACGACGCCCGGGTGACCTTCCGCCAGGGACGGGCCGGCGGCCCCGGTGTCGCGCGCACCCTCGCCCTGGCCCACGCCGAGGGCGAGTACATCAAGGTCCTGGACGCCGACGACCAGTTGTCGCCCGGCGCACTCGCCCGTGACCTGGCCGCCCTGGAGGGCGACCGGAGCATCGGCTGGGCGACGTCCCGCGTCCTCGATCTGCTCCCCGACGGCTCGACCGCCGGTTTCCCGGGCGACCCCGAGCCGGGCCCGATCGAGCGCGGCACCGTCCTCGACTCCTGGAAGGCGCACGACTTCCGTGCGCCGGTCCACCCGGCAAGCCTCTTCGTGCGCCGCGATCTGCTCCTCGCCCTCGGCGGCTGGATGGCCCTCCCCGCCTCGGAGGACACCGGTCTGCTGCTCGCCCTGAACGCCACCAGCCGCGGCTGGTTCTCCTCGGAGGTCGGCCTCCTCTACCGCAAGTGGCCCGGCCAGGCGACCAGCCAGCCTTCCCATACGGACACCGCGGAACGCCATGCCCGGATGGCGGTCGCCGAGGCCCGGGCACGCGAACTGGCGCATTTCACCTGGCGTTATCCGGGGGGCGAGGGCTGAGGGGTGACGGCTGCGGGGTGACGGCTCTGGGGTGTCTGGGGGGACGGCTGGGGGATGACGGCTGCGCGGTGACGGCCGGGGGCGGATGAGGGGCGGGTGAGGGGTGGGTTCCGGCGTCGTGGCTCTGGTCTGTTGACGCCCGGCGTGCCACCCTGCGCGGCACCCGTTGGTCGGCCCCGCCCGACGCCGTGTCCAAGGCCGTGCCCAAGGCCGTGTCCGGCGCCGTTTCGAGGCCGCCGGCGGTTGCCGACCGACCACCCAGCGCCCTCGCTCTGACAGGCAAGGAGACCGCAATGACCGAGCCCGGTGGAGACGTGCGACGAGACGGAAACCCCTCGCGGGACGCCCTCAGGGCGAGGCATGCCGCCCGCGCCCGCAGCGCCCTTGCCCGTACGGCCGCCGCCTGCCGCTTCGCCGGCTTCGCGGCCGACCCGGGCTCCGTGGTGGCCGTGCCGACGGCGGCCTCCGCGAAGGCCGCCAACGCCCTCCGTTTGTCCGCCGACGCCGTCGCCGCGTTGGCCGAGGGCACTTCGGACCCCGCCGCGGACGCCCGTCAGGCACGCAACGCGGCCGCGGCCGCCGTCCTCGCCGCCCAGATAGCCCGCTCCCACGGCGTCAACCAGCTCTGCGACGCCGCGTACGACGCCGCCCTCAAGGCTTCCCTGGCGGCGGGAAGGGCCGCCGGGCGGGACGGCCTGGGGGCCAGTGAGCCGCTGAACGCCGAGGCGGAGGCGGCCGAGGCCGACGCCGTCACCGCCGCCACGGCCGCCGGCTGGACGTAAGCCCTCATCCCCCTGCTCACCGGTCGCCGCCCTGCTCACCGGTCACCGCCCGGCCCACCGGTCGCCGCCCCGCTCACCGGTCACGGCCCTGCTCACCGGTCACGGCCCTGCTCACCGGTCAAAGGGAAGTTCCAGCATCCGGATCGCGTTCCCGCGCAAGAGCTTGTACGTCACCTCGTCCGACAGCCCCGCCATATGCTCGGCCGCCACCTGCTTGGTGTGCGGCCAGGTCGAGTCGACATGGGGGTAGTCGGTCTCGAACGTCGCATTGTCGACGCCCACGGTCTCGATCGCCTCGACCCCGTGCTTGTCCCGGAAGAAGCAGCAGAAGACTTGCCGGTAGTAGTACGACGAGGGCGGCTCGGGGATCAGGCCCTTCACCCCGCCCCACGCCCGGTGCTCCTCCCAGACGTCGTCGGCGCGCTCCAGCGCGTACGGAATCCAGCCCATCTGGCCCTCGCTGTACGCGAGTTTCAGCCGCGGGAACTTCACCAGCACACCGCTGAACAGGAAGTCCATCATCGACGCCATCGCGTTGTTGAAGGACAGTGCGGCCTGGACCGCGGGCGGCGCGTCCGGTGAGGCCGCCGGCATCTGCGACGACGACCCGATGTGCATGTTCACCACCGTCCCGGTCTCCTCGCACGCCGCGAAGAACGGGTCCCAGTACCCGGAGTGGATCGACGGCAGTCCCAGGTACGTGGGGATCTCGCTGAAGGTCACCGCCCGCACCCCGCGGGCGGCGTTGCGCCGGATCTCCGCGACCGCGAGGCCGACGTCCCACAACGGGATGAGGCACAGCGGAATCAGCCGGCCACCGCTGTCCCCGCACCACTCCTCCACCATCCAGTCGTTGTACGCCCGGACGCAGGCGAGCCCGACCTCCTTGTCCTGCGCCTCGGCGAAGGTCTGCCCGCAAAATCGCGGGAACGTCGGGAAGCAGAGCGACGCCTCGACGTGGTTGAGGTCCATGTCCGCGAGCCGCGCCGTGGGGTCCCAGCAGCCGCGCCGCATCTGCTCCCGGGTGATCCCGTCCAGCGTCATCTCGTCCCGCGAGAACCCCACGGCCGCGATGATGCGCTTGTACGGGAAGATCTGCCCGTCGTACTCCCACCAGTCCGTGATCTGACCGTCCGGGTCCGTGGTGAACCGGTACTTCCCGCCCACGTACTCCAGCTCACCGATGCCCGCGGTGAACGGCTTCGGCCCCCTGTCCTGGTACTTCTTCGGAAGCCAGGTCTCGAAGAGGTGCGCCGGCTCGATCACGTGATCGTCCACGCTGATGACCTTGGGAAGCTCCGCCGTGCCGCTCTCGTTGCTGATCACGCTGTACCCCCAACTGCCCGTCGGTGAGTCACTACGGGCCCGAATCTGACGACCCATCAGCTCCAGAGGCTATGACCTCCCCCTTGCCACGACAAGGCGCGCCCGCCAACTCCCCGGCCCGCGGGCGGCCCCGGGCGTCCCCCCTTGCGTCACGAGCCCTTGCGCCATGAGCCCTTGCCCACTGAACCGGCATCCACTACAACGATCTGACGCTGCATCAGCTCGCGCCGGACGCATCGAAGGACGACACGGACAGGGACAGGAACAGGGGCAGGGGACATGGACGTGGACATGCACACGATCTGGCTCAGCGGCGCCGAGTGGTTCGCGGTCCTCCGGATCGGCCTCGGGCTGTGGTGGCTGGAGAGCTGGCGCCACAAGGACAAGAAGACCTGGTTCGCCGGCGGCGGCATTAACTGGGCGGCCGGTATCGCGGCCGAACACCGGTGGCCGGCCGTCCGCAAGAGCTTCGACCGCTTCGTGAAGCCGCACCCCCGCCTGATGGCGTACGTCGTCGCCTACGCCGAACTGGCCCTCGGCCTGGGACTGATCACGGGCTTCCTGACACCGATGGCCCTGATCGCCGGCGCGGTGCTCAACCTGCTCTACCTGGCACTGATGATCCACGACTGGGCGGAACAGGGCCAGAACCTGATGATGGCGCTGATCTCGGTGGTCGGCCTCCTGGCGCTGAGCTGGCAGACCTGGTCGCTCGACGCGGCCTTCGGCTTGTTCCTGTAGCGGCCCGCCCATCGCCCCACCACCCCCACCACCTCACCGCCCGACCACCTCACCACCCCACCGACTGTCCGGAAAGCGCCTTACGGCTCGGGCCTCGTCGTCCCTAGCCTCGACCCCGTGACCAGATTCGAAATCTGGTCACGAGGTCACGGTCGGCGACAGCGCCTGGCTCCATCAGGGCGTACGGGGAGGCAGGAAGAAGCCGTGGAACGGGCGGAGCGCGGGGAGCGGATCCTGGAGGCGGCGGAGGAGTTGCTGCTCGCCTGGGGGTACGCGCGGGTGACGATCGAGGAGATCGCCCGGCGCGCCAAGGTGGGCAAGGGGACGGTCTACCTCCACTGGAAGACCAAGGACGCGCTGCTCCTCGCCGTCATGCTGAAGGTGCAGTCACGCAGCCAGCAGCGGCAGTTGGAGCGCCTTCGCGCGGATCCGCTGGAGGTCCTGCCGAGCCGGATGATGCGTGGGCGGTTCCATGACTTCCTGGACGAACCCGTGCTGCGCGCCCTCTACACCGACGACTCCGATGTCCTCGGCCGGCTCAACGACCACGCCAAGAAGGAGCTCGCTGAGGTGATCGCCGAGGCCGACCGGACCCTGCGGCGCCACCTGGAGGTGCTGCGGGAACACGGTCTGGTGCGCACCGACACGGAGGTGCGCCACCAGCAGTACGCGCTGATGGCGATCGCCACCGGGTTCTTCACCGCCGAGACGCTGCTCTACGAGCGGGCACCCGACACCCCCGAGACCCGCGCGGAGATCCTGGCCGGAACGGTCCGCAGCACCCTGGAAACCGCCCCCGAGCGCGTACCCGAGGCCGCCGCCTCGGCCGTACCCGAAGTCATCGCCCTCTACGAGCAGTTGGCGGACCTGTGCGCCCGCGAGATGGACCGCCAGATACGTCGCTGAGGCCCATGCGCGTGCCACGCACACGTCACCGAGGCGTACGCGCGTGCCACGCACACCGCGCTGAGGCGTACGCGCATGCACCGGACACGTCGCTGAGATCCAGCGGCAGGTACGTCGTCACCGCGAGAACGTGACGGCGGCCGGAGACGGCGGCCGGTGGCTCACCTCGGCCGCCTCACCCACTCCCAAACGGAGGAGAACGAAAGATGTCGGCATTACCCCGCTCCCCGCTCACCGCGCACGTCGGGAAACACCCGGGCGAGCCGCATGTGATGGATCCCGCCCTGGTCAGCGACCCCTACGGTGGGTACGGGGAGTTGCGCGAGCAGGGCCCGGTGGTCCGTGGCCGGTTCATGGACGACTCGCCCGTATGGTTCGTGACCCGTTTCGAGGAGGTCCGGCAGATCCTGCGCGACCCGCGGTTCGTGAACAACCCGGTCGCCTCCTCTCTGGGCGCCCGGCCCGAGGACTCGCCCACGGTACGGCTGTTGGACATGCTCGGCTTCCCCGAGCACCTGCGCGACTATCTGCTCGGATCGATCCTCAACAACGACGCCCCGGACCACACCCGGCTCCGCCGCCTCGTCTCCCGCGCGTTCACCGCACGCAAGATCACCAATCTGCGGCCGCGCGTCGAGGAGATAGCCGACGCCCTGCTGGACCGGCTCCCCGAGCACGCCGAGGACGGCGAGGACGGCGTCGTCGACCTGATCGAGCACTTCGCGTACCCGCTGCCCATCACGGTCATCTGCGAACTGGTCGGCATACCGGAAGCCGACCGTCCGCAATGGCGCCAATGGGGAGCCGACCTCGTTTCGCTCCAACCGGAGCGGCTCAGCGTCTCGTTCCCCGCGATGATCGACCACATCCACGAGCTGATCCGGGAACGGCGCGGCGCGCTCACCGACGACCTGCTCAGCGAGCTGATCCGCACCCATGACGACGACGGCAGCCGGCTGAGTGACGCCGAGATGGTGACCATGGTCCTCACCCTCGTCCTGGCCGGTCACGAGACCACCGCCCACCTGATAGGCAACGGCACGGCGGCGCTGCTCACCCACCCCGACCAGCTGCGCCTCCTGAAGGGCGACCCGGCCCTGCTCCCGCGGGCCGTCCATGAGCTGATGCGGTGGTGCGGCCCGGTGCACATGACACAGCTGCGGTACGCCACGGAGGACGTCGAGATCGCCGGCACCCGGATCCTCAAGGGCGACGCCGTCCAGCTCATCCTGGTGTCGGCCAACCACGATCCCCGCCACTACAGCGACCCGGAACGCCTCGATCTGACCCGCCATCCCGCGGGCCACGCCGAGGACCATGTGGGGTTCGGCCACGGGCCGCACTACTGCCTCGGCGCGACGCTGGCCAAACAGGAGGGCGAGGTCGCCTTCGGAAAGCTGCTCGCACGCTTCCCCGCCCTCTCGCTGGCCGTCGAACCGGAACGCCTGGAACGGGCCCAGACACCGGGCAGTTGGCGGCTGGTCTCCTTGCCGCTGCGGCTGAGCTGAGACGCACGCGAGCCCTCGGGGGGAGGGGGGCAGAACCCACGATGTGACGGTGGGAGGGGCGGCCGGCCGACCACCGGCCGTCCGTATGAAGGAGGCGGGGCGGCCGTCCGACCACCGGCCGTCCGTATGAAGGAGGCGGGGCGGCCGTCCGACCACCGGCCGTCCGTCCGTCCCGCCATCTCCACGATGCGATGCGCTACTTGCCGTGCACCGACGCCCGCCAGGTGACCTGGTGCGAGCCCTCTCCCTCACCGTTGAAGACCACCGCTGTCGGGGTGTCCCCCTTCGGTACCAGGTGGATGGAGCACTCGGTCACCGTGCCGTTCGGCTTCACCATCTTGTGGGGGACCGCTTCGGGGCACTGGCTCACCCCGGGACCACCGATGTCGATCAGCACCATCTTCCGCACGGTCTGGCCGGCCGCGGTCTGCAGCGTCACCCCGTCGCTCATGCTGGGGAGCAGGTCGTACTTGCCGCTGTTCCGGTACTGCATCGTCACGTAGTACGGGGTCATCTTCTTCTGGTCCGCGTCCAGGTCGAAGCGTCCCAGGTCGGCGATGGAGCCGGCGCGCACGCTCTTGGGGGTGATCCGCAGCGAGACGGGCCGCTTCTCGGCGTCCTCGGTGACGCCGTCGGCCGGCTTGCCCGCGGGCAGGATCCCGTTGGACGCAGCGCCTTCGGCCCCGCCCTGGCCCACCTTCCAGATGAGGGTGTCACCGCTGTCGTCCTTGTAGGAGACGGTGGTCGGCGGCTGGCCCTTGGGGAGCATGTAGATCTGGCAGAGCGCGGACGTGGCGCCGGCCGCGAGCTGCGACGCACCGGCCTCGCGGCACTCGGGCGGCAGTCCGGAGCTGGTGGCCAACGGGTTGGACTGGAACAGCGAGACCTGCTGGGCGGGTTGGCCGTCCGCGCCGTTGACGGAGAAGTTCCGCTCCGGCGACAGGTTCTTCACCGTCTTCTTGCCGGTGTTCGTGTAGGAGAAGGTGAGGTAGTACGGCACCCTCCCCTTCAGGTCGTCGTCCAGCCGGATGTGCGAGAGGTCGGAGTCCGAGCCGCGGGCCAGCCGCGTCGGGGTGATCCGCAGCGGGTGCGCCTTGTTGTCGGAGTCGGTCCAGGTGGCCTGGCGGGGCGTGGCCTTCATCGGCAGCGGCTTGGCGGGCGTCACGGCCTCCGACGCGCCCGGCGCCGCCTTGCCCTTACCCGGCCCGCCACATCCGACGGCCAGCAGCATGAGCGCGCTGAGACCCGCGGCACCCGCGATACGTATCGGCTTCCGCACGGCAATCCCCCGTTGTTCTGCGGTGTTCCGCATCGTTCTGAGACGTTGAGACGTTCTGCACTGTTCTGAGATGTACTGCGATGTTCCGCGTTGGCGTCGGCCGTTGGCCGTCGCCTGCCGTTGGTCATAATCCGCCGTTGGCTGTCGTTGGCCGTTGGTTGGCGTCCGCCGCTGGTCGTCGCCCGCCGGCCGGGACCGGTCCGACACCCTAGCCGCAGCGGTACGGACGAACGCCACCGCCCCTGGACCGCAAGGGCACGCGCGCACGCGTTATGGGCTGTCGGCAGAGACAGCGGGCCAGGCGGGGCGCCCCTCAACGAGGACGGCTGGCCCGCAGCGAGTACATGAGGGGAACGCGGGGGTGGTCGCCGGGGAAGCGGTAGTACCCGTCGTCACCAGGCCGGAGTGCGGCGAACCGCTGGAACATGGTCATGTCGTGCTCGTGCAGGAAGTCGATGCGCAGTCCGGCGCCGGCCAGTGCGGAGACGACGTCGCCGAGCGGATGCTGCCATTCGACACTGCGGTTGTTGACCGTCGGCGCATCGAAGTCCGCGTACGTACCGGGCACTTCGTCGATCCAGGCGTCACGGCTGAAGTAGTCGTGGACGATCCGCGCACCGGTCCCGTCGTCGAGGGTGTCGGCCAGCGGGTGGAATTCGGCGAGGTAGAGGAAGCCCCCGGGCGCGACGAGCGAGGCGGCGGTGTCGGCCCAACGCTCCAGGTCCGGCAGCCAGTTCAGGGCGCCGATGCCGGTGTAGACGATGTCGTACGACGCGTCGGGGACGGCTTGGACCGCGTCGTAGACATCAGCGGCGACGAAGGCCGCCCGGTCCGGGCCGTAGCCGAGTTCGGCGGCGAGCTCACGGGCGGCTTCCACGGCCGGTTCGGAGAAGTCCAGGCCGACGACGCGGGCGGCGCCGCGGTGCGCCCAGGAAAGCGTGTCCTGCCCGAAATGGCACTGGAGGTGGAGCAGGGACCGGCCGGTGACGTCTCCGACCTCCGCTACCTCGAAGTCGCGGAGCACGTCCCGGACCCGGCGGAAGCGCTCCTGGTCATAAAAATCGCTCGCGGTGTGGATAGCTACCCGCTCGTCCCACCTCGCGCGATTCGTCTCCCGCCAGTCGTCGGGCCCGGTGTGTTTTCGCATATCGCGAAGTTATCCACAGGCTTGTGGCCCTCGCCAACGCATTTCCGGTGCCGGGCGCAGAATGGGCGCATGACTGACGAGACGACCACCGGACCCGACCGCTCCCCCGACCCGACCCCTTCCTCGGCCGCCACCGACCGCCCCGACCGCTCTTCCGGGACGGCGACGGACTCGGCCAACCCCATAACGGGTCCGGACGCGTCGACACCTGACCCGGCCGGCTCGCCAAAAACCGACACTGCGGACACAACGGACACCGCCATGCCCGCGAACACCGGCGGCCCGGATGCCACCAGGCCCGGCACCACCACCCGCGACACCGACATGCCCGACTGGGAGAAGCGCTTCCGTGCCCCGCGGATCGGGCTGCCGGACTGGGCCGAGGACGCCCCGGACCGCTCCCTGTTCGTCTCGAACGCCACCGGCACCTTCGAGCTCTACACCTGGGACCGGGCGACCGGCGCCCAGCGGCAGGCCACGGACCGGCCGAACGGCACGACGGACGGGACGCTCTCGCCGGACGGCGAATGGGTCTGGTGGTTCTCGGACACCGACGGGGACGAGTTCGGCGTCTGGATGCGTCAGCCGTTCGCCGGCGGTCCGGACGAGCCGGCCACCCCGGGGCTCGCCCCCTCCTACCCGGGAGGTCTGGCCATCGGCCGCGACGGGACCGCGATCGTCGGCCGCTCCACGGACGACGACGGTTCGACCATCCATGTCGTCCGCCCGGGAGAGCCCCCGGTGGAGATCTACCGCCACCGCGAGTCGGCGGGCGTCGGCGATCTCTCGCACGACGGCTCACTGATCGCCGTCGAGCACACCGAGCACGGCGACGCGATGCACTCCGCGATCCGCGTCGTCCGCCCCGACGGCTCCACCGTCGCCGAGCTGGACGACACCAACGGCGGCACCGAGGAACTGGGCCTGGCCGTGCTGGGCTTCGCACCGGTGGACGGTGACTCCCGGCTGCTGGTCGGGCATCAGCGCCGGGGCCGCTGGGAGCCGATGATCTGGGACCCGCTGACCGGCAAGGAGACGGCCCTGGAGATCGACCTCCCGGGAGACGTCGGCGCCGACTGGTACCCGGACGGCTCGGCCCTGCTGGTGGAGCACGAGTACCAGGCACGGAGCGAGCTGTGGCGCTACGACCTCGGCGAAGAGCCGACGGGCGCGATACTGACCCGGGTCGAGACCCCGGCCGGCACGGTCTCGGGCTCGACGGCACGGCCCGACGGCACCGTCGAGTTCCTGTGGTCGTCGGCCGCGCAGCCCCCGGAGGTGCGCTCGACGAGCGGTGCGGTCGTCCTGGACCCGCCCGGCACGAAGGCGCCCGGGTCGGTCCCGGTGCGGGACGTCTGGGTGGACGGCCCCGGCGGCCGTATCCACGCCCTGGTGCAGCAGCCCGCGGGTGACGGCCCCTTCCCGACGGTGTTCGACATCCACGGCGGCCCGACCTGGCACGACAGCGATTCCTTCGCCTCCTCCCCGGCGGCGTGGGTCGACCACGGCTTCGCGGTCGTACGCGTCAATTACCGCGGCTCGACGGGCTACGGCCGTGCCTGGACGGACGCGCTCAAGCACCGCGTCGGGCTGATCGAGCTCGAGGACATCGCCGCGGTGCGCGAGTGGGCGGTCACCTCCGGCCTGGCGGACCCGGAGCAGCTGGTCCTGGCCGGCGGCTCCTGGGGCGGCTACCTCACCCTGCTCGGCCTCGGCACCCAGCCGGAGGCCTGGGCACTGGGCCTGGCGGCGGTACCGGTGGCGGACTACGTCACGGCATACAACGACGAGATGGAAGCCCTCAAGGCGATGGACCGGACCCTCCTGGGCGGCACCCCCGAGGAGGTCCCGGAGCGCTTCAAGGCATCGTCCCCGCTGACGTACGTGGACGCGGTGCAGGCCCCGGTCTACATCTCCGCCGGCGTCAACGACCCACGCTGCCCGATCCGTCAGGTGGAGAACTACGTCCAGCGCCTGGAACAGCGCAGCCACCCGCACGAGGTCTACCGCTACGACGCGGGCCACGGCTCCCTCGTCGTCGAGGAACGCATCAAGCAGGTCCGCCTGGAACTCGACTTCGCCCAGCGCTACCTCTCCACCAAGCACCAGAACGCCTGACCAGCAGAGCCCGAAGGACAGCAAGCAGGAGGTAAGGCAACACCGAAGCAAGCAGGAAACCCAAGAAATCAAGAAAGCAGAGACCCAGGGAGCACGAAGCAGGGCCGCAGGACGGGGGGATGCAGGACGGAGAGACGCGGGGAGGAGAGACGCAGGGGGGAGGGACGCAGGGGGGAGGCGATCTTCGCGGCGGGAAGGCCCAGGTTCGTATTGCCAGGGGCTCTGGGCCACAACGGCCCCCGCAAAGGCCCCCGCAACGCCGCCGTCCTCCTCTCAGCCCGTCGCGTGATGGGCGAGGGCGGCGTGCGGGTCGGTGATCCCGGTCCCCTCCGTCGTGTGATCGGTGTGGACGGTCGCGGCGGTGAGCCGGGGGACGGCGTGGATGAGTGCGTGCTCGGCGGCGACGGCGAGCGCGTGGGCCTGCACCACGGTCAGCTGGGCGTCGACGACGATGTCGGCCTCGGCCCGCAGCGTGTGACCGATCCAGCGCATGCGGACCTGGCCCACGCCACGGACCCCGGGCACCGTGCGCAGCGCGGTCTCCGCCATGTCGAGGAGTTCGGGGTCAACGGAGTCCATCAGCCGCCGGTAGACCTCGCGGGCCGCGTCGCGCAGGACGACGAGGATCGCGGCGGTGATCAGCAGACCGATGAGGGGGTCGGCAAGGCGCCAGCCGAGAGCTGCGCCGCCGGCACCGAGGAGTACGGCGAGGGAGGTGAAACCGTCGGTGCGGGCGTGCAGCCCGTCGGCGACCAGGGCCGCGGAACCGATCTTGCGGCCGGTGCGGATGCGGTAGCGGGCCACCCACTCGTTGCCCAGGAACCCGACGACGGCGGCCACGGCCACCGCCCCTAGGTGGGTCACGTCCCGGGGGTGCAGCAAGCGATCAATGGCCTCGTAAGCGGCCAGGAGGGAGGAGGCGGCGATGGTGAGAACGATGGCGATACCGGCGAGGTCCTCGGCCCGGCCGTAGCCGTAGGTGTAGCGGCGGTTCGCCGCTCGACGGCCGAGCACGAAGGCAATGCCGAGGGGCACAGCGGTCAGGGCGTCCGCGGCGTTGTGCAGGGTGTCGCCGAGCAGTGCCACCGAGCCCGACAGCACGACGACGACCGCCTGCACCACCCCGGTCAGCCCGAGGATCCCTAGCGAGAGCCACAGCGTGCGCATGCCCTCCCGGGAGGTCTCCATCACGGCGTCAACCTTGTCCGCGGCCGCGTGACTGTGCGGCATGAGGAGATGCCCGACCCGGTGCCGCACTCGCCCCCAGCGCCCGGACTGGGGTGACAGCCTGGCGTGCGGGTGGCCGGGGCCATGACCGTGGCCGTGGTGGCCGTGGTGGCTGGCGTTTACGGGGTGGTTGGGGTTGTTGCCGGGGCCGGGGTGGCCGGGGTCGTCGCCGGGGCCGTGACCATGGCCTTGGTGGCTGGCGACTACGGGGAGGCCGGGGTCGTCGCCGGGGCCGTGACCATGGTCGTGGTGGCCGACGTCTATGGGGTGGGTGGGATCGTCGCCGTGGTCGCCACCGGGGTGCCTGGGATGAGCGTGGCCGTGGCTGTGCGGGTGGGTGTGGCCAGGGCGTTGCGAAGGAGTGCGGTTGCCTGCCATGGGGCTACCGTGGCACACCGATTCCATTGCGGCTACAACGGTCGTACGCCCTCTGACCAGGTGCAATGGCGTTGCAGCTACTGGTCGGAGGGGGAGGGGTGGGGTGGGGTGGGGTGGGGTGGGGTGGGGTGGGGTGGGGTTGGGTGGGGT